>JBKJKJ010000064.1:0-18929 GCA_046597455.1 Burkholderiales bacterium | reverse complement strand
CGCCAGCACCTCGCGCGTGTGCTGGCCTTTCGCCGGCGACGGACTGCGGGCGGCGAAGAACTCGCCGTCGTAGCGTATGGGCGCGCCCATCGCCCGCGCTACGTTCGGCAGGCCGATGCCGAGGATGGGCAGGCAGGCATTGAGGGCAGGATCGGCGAGCGCATCGGCCACGGTATTGATCGGACCGCACAGGATGTCGGCCGCGCGCAGCATCGAAAGCCAGTGTTCGGACGGCTTCGACCTGAGCAGCGGTACGATGATCGCGTTCAGGGCGTCCCGGTTCTTCATGCGCGCCGCATTCGTCGCGTAACGCTCGTCGTCGGCAAGCGCTGCGAGGGAGAGCGCGCTGCAGAACTTCTTCCAGTGCGAGTCGCGCAGGATGGCGATGGTGATGTAGCGCCCGCCCGCGACTTCGAAAGCGCCTGCCGGCGCGAGCAGGCTGTTCTGGTTGCCCTGCCGCGGCGGCACCCGCCCGGTCGCCATGTTCTCCGTGTAGCCGCCGCACATCAGCGATGCCGCCGCGGCCATGAGGCTCACGTCGATCTCTGCGCCGCCCTGCCCCGTGAGCCGGCCGTACAGCGCCAGCAGCACGGACTGCACGGCCGAGTTCGCAGCCGTCATGTCGATGAGCGGAAAACCCACGCGCAGCGGCGGCCCGTCCGGGTCACCGACGACGCTCATCACCCCGCTCATCGCCTGCAGTATGGTGTCGCTCGCTGGCAGTTGCGCGTACTCGCCGCTCTGGCCGAAACCTGAAATCGTGCAGTAGATGATGTCCGGCTTGAGCTCCTTGCAGCGTTCGTGGCCGAAACCGAGCTTCGCCATCACGCCTGCGCGGTAGTTGGAAATCACGACGTCGGACTGCGAGACCAGGCGCTCGACGATGCTGCGTCCGGCCTCGGTGTCGAGATCGACACCGATGTCGCGCTTGTTGCGGTTGAGTGCGATGAACTGCGGATTGCCGAAGCGTCCCGGCTCGCCCTTGCCCGCGCTGCGCTGCCAGTCGCCCTCCCGACGTTCGACCTTCACGACCTGCGCGCCCATGTCGCCCAGGAGCGTAGCCGCGTAAGGCCCTGCCACGCCCTCGGTCATGTCGACGACCCTGATCTTCGCCAGGATTTCTCTGCTCATGCTCATTCGCTATTCGCTTTTGAGGCCGGCCGCCTTCACGACCGCCCCCCAGCGCCTGACTTCGGTCTCTAGGAAGCGCTTCGCTTCCTCCGGCTTGCTGGCCACGACTTCTGCGCCATCGCCCGTCAGCCGCTCCCGCACCGACGGCTGGCTCAACGCGTCGGCGACGGCGGCTTGCAGGCGCGCCATGATCGGCGCCGGCGTGCGGGCGGGCACGAGCACCATATACCAGCCGACCGCTTCGAAATTCGGCACACCCGACTCGATCATCGTCGGCACGCTGGGCACATGGGGCGCGCGCTTCGCGGACGTGACGGCCACGGCGCGCAGGCGGCCGGACTGCACGTGCGGCAGTGCCGACACGAGGGTCGCGAACATCATCTGCGCGTGACCGCCGACCACGTCCGTCAGCGCCGGATTCGCACCTTTGTAGGGAATGTGGTTCATGCGCACGCCCATCGCATTCGAAAACATCTCGGCGACGAGCTGCGGCCCGGTGCCGTTGCCCGCCGATGCGTAGGTCACCTCCCCCGGCTTCGACTTGGCGAGCGCAATCAGATCGCGCACGGACTTCACGGGGACGGCGGGATTCACGACCAGTATGTGTGGCTGAGTCGCGACCACGGTCACGGGCGCGAGATCGCGCAGCGAGTCGTAAGGCAGCTTCGTCATCATCGCCGCGTTGATCGCGTAGGCGAGATTCACGAACAGCAGCGTGTTGCCGTCGGGCGGCGATTTCGCGGCCAGGTCCACGCCGATCACCGAGCCGGCCCCGGGCCGGTTGTCCACGACGATCTGCTGGCTCAGCGTCTGAGTGAGCTGAGTCGAGACCGTGCGCGCGATGAGGTCGACGCCCGGCCCCGGCGGATAGGGCACGATGAGGCGCAAGGGCCGGCCCTGCGCCGCAGCCTGCGTGCTGGCCAGCGCGGCCAGGGTTGCCGCCGCCAGTAGCGTGGAGTACAGCCGCTTCATGCTTTCCGCTCCTTGTTCCTGAACCCTTCCTGTTTGGCTCGCCACGCCTCCGAATGCATGCAGCCCACCCAGGCCCCGGTGTCGTACCGCAGTGCCGCGGCGAGTCCGGTCTCCATCGCGTGGTTGATCGCGCGCTTGGCCTGCACGAGCCCCGTTATCGGGTGGGAGGCCATCTTACGCGCCATGATGCCGGCGTGCTTTTCGACGAGACGCACCGGCCGCGACGAGAAGCCGTCACCGGTTAGCTTAGTCTGCTTTCATCCCGGCCTGCTTCACGCGCTTCGCGTAGAGCGCGAGCTCGGATTTGACGCAGGCGGCGAGCAAGAAGGCGGTGAGCTGGCCGATCGGGCCGGAAGATGTGGAGCGGGGGTGATCAGCGGCGTGGCCTGAGCTGCTTGCAAATCCGTATGCGCCGCCCAAATCATGACACTGCACGAGAAGCTGTCGATTTCGGCGGAGGTGTTGATCAGGGCTTACTGATGGCGCTCGCAGGCGCCCTCGACGATCATCAATTGCGCTGTGGCCGCGACGCGCAGTTCCGGGTATTGTCGCCGCACTCATGCTCAACATGCCGTTCGATATTCTGCAGTGGACGCTCGCGCTGGCGGGCGTATGGCTCGTCAGCGGCACGCTGATCAACCTCAGCAGCCACCCGCACTGGTACATCCGCGGGTGGGACTTCCCGCGCGTGATTGCGGCCGCGCTGGCGCTGATCGTCGTGGCGGCGTGGGCGTGGACGTGCGACTGGCAATGGTGGGATTGGGTGTTTCTCGCATCGCTTGCCGGGGTGGTCGGGGTTCAGGTGTGGAACATCTACCCTTACACGCGGCTGGCCCGCCAGCAGGTGCTGCGCACCGAACGGACGGACGACTTGCCGACGTCGATCCGCCTGGTCGCGACGAACGTGCTGATGGAAAACCGGGAGTTCGACAAGTGGCGCGACATCATCCGCGCCGCCAACGCCGACGTCATCCTCGCAGTCGAGATCGACGACGCCTGGATGGAGCGCGCCGTCCGCCCGCTCATCGCGGACTGGCCGCACGTCGTGGCCGAGCCGCGGGACAACTATTACGGCATGGTGCTGCTGAGCCGGCTGGAGCTGGTGAACCCGCAGGTCCGCCACACGGTGCAGGAGGACATCCCGTCAATCCACTGCGGTGTGCGCTTGAAGAGCGGCGACGTGATCAACATTCACTGCCTGCACCCACGGCCGCCCGAGCCGCTCAGGAACCAGAATTCCACGCCGCGCGACGCCGAGCTCGTCATCATTGGCCGCGCGATCGGCGACGACCCAGCCGACCCGCCGACGATCGTCACCGGAGACTTGAACGACGTTGCCTGGAGCCATACGACGCGGCTCTTCCTCCGCTTGAGCGGCCTGCTGGACCCGCGCGCCGGGCGGGGCTTCTTCAATAGCTACAACGCTAAGAACCCGCTGTTCCGGTTCCCGCTCGATCACTTTTTTCACTCCAACGACTTCCGGCTGATCGAGTTGCGCCGCCTGGACTACGTCGGCAGCGATCACTTTCCGATGTACGCCGCGCTTAGCTACGAGCCTGCTCGCCAGGAAGAGCAGCCGGAGCCGCAAGCAGACGCGAACGACCGCAAGGAGGCCGACGAGATGCTGGAGCACCAGGCGCAGGAGGAGGCCGCGGAGGCTGCCGATCCTGGACGCCATTCGTAAGCATGCCCTCCCCCTTCCTCCCGCGCGCCCGCGCCTACGCCGTCCACCTGCTGACCGCGAGCGGCGTCGTCGCGGCGTTCCTCGCCGTCGCCGAGCTGATGCACGAAGTGCCGGACGAGCGTGTCGTCTTCGCGTGGCTCGCGCTCGCGGTCTTGATCGACGCCGTGGACGGGCCGATCGCCCGGGTGTGGGAGGTCAAGCGCTTCGCCCCCGACATCGACGGGCGGACAATCGACGACATCGTCGATTACCTCACGTTCACGTTCATCCCGCTGCTGCTCGTGTGGCGGATGGGCTGGGTGCCGTTCGCACCCGGCCTCCCTGGCGCGTCGTGGATAGTGCCCGCGCTGCTCACAAGTTTGCTGGGATTCGCCAACGTCGCGGCCAAGGACGAGGCGGCGGGGTACTTCCGCGGCTTTCCGAGTTACTGGAACATCGCCGCGTTCTACGCCGGCCTGTCGTTCCACGGCCTCGGCGAGTCGGGGCAATGGCTCAACGGCGTCGTCCTGCTGGCGCTGGCAGCACTGACCGTCTCGCCACTGCGGTTCCTCTACCCCAACCTTGCGCCGCGGCCGTGGAAGCTGCCGGTGATGCTCGGCGCGGCGGCGTGGCTGGCGATGATGCTGGGGATGCTGCTCGTCTACCGCCAGGCGCCGGCGTGGGTCGTGGGCGTGTCGCTCATATATCCGACGTTCTACGTGACGCTGTCGATCTTGCTCGACCCCCAGCGGCGCGGGCGCAGCTGAGGCGCACGAGAACCGATTTGTGATGCGCGGGTGATCAGCGGCGTGGCGTTCTGTCGTGCGCGAGGACTGCCCGGGAAGGCAGCCCTCGTCTAGGGGCGGTCAGGGACAGTTCAGGCAGCCGGCATGCGATGAAGCGCGCATAGTTTGTTGCCATCGGGATCGCGAAGGTACGCGAGAAAAACCTGACCGGTGGCCCCTTGGCGCACGCCCGGCGGGTCTTCGACCGACGTACCGCCATTCGCGACACCGGCTTTGTGCCATGCCTCGGCCTGTTTGGCATCGCTCATCGTGAAGCCGATCGTGCCGCCATTGGCAGCGGTGGCCGGCTTGCCGTCGATGGGTTTTGTCACCATGAAACGCGCGCCATTGTGCGTATAGGCCAGCCGGCCCCTGGCGTCCTCGACGCCGGGCTTGGCACCCATCGCGACGAACAGCGCATCGTAGAATCTCTTCGAGCGGGCGATGTCGTTGCTACCGACCATCATATGACTGAACATTGCATTCCTCCTCTTTAAAGCCTGATTACACGAGCGCCGTGCAGGATAGGCTCCTTGCCAGCGACACAACCGAACACGTCGTTCGTTGTTGTCGAGACACCATTCTGCATCAGCACCCACTGCGATTTCAAGGCACTCACCGACGACCTCGCTGGTAGGCTTTCATCTGCTGCAGCGCCTGTCCGATCGATAGCGCCCCGGGCGCGTGGGCTTGCATCGCCGCGCCCCCTGCGGTGGACAGCAGCATGACCCCGAGCGCGCGCCGCACCCGACCGACCTCCCGCTCGCGGGACATGATTAATGTTTTCATTTTTTTTCGACTATGCCAGCATCGGCCATCACGGTATGGCCATGATCGCTCGCACTCAAGGAGAGAAATAGTGACAACGGCAGCACGCCTCGTAGCAGCACTCATCACACTGTACGTCGGCATGGGATACGGCATAGCGGCGACGCTTCAGCAGATCGGCGAATTCACGGTCTCGGAAGCGAACCAGGGTGTCGGTGTAGACGCCCGCCACTTCTACGCCATCGACAACTTCGCGATCGGCAAGTACGACAAGAAGACCGGCAAGCTCGTGAAAAAGTGGCAGGGCGACAAGAAGGGTCCCATCCTGCACCTCGACAGCGCGATGGTCATGGACGGCAAGCTCTACGCCGCTCATTCCAATTACCCGCAGTGGCCGATGACGAGCTCGGTGGAGATCTTCGACGCCGAAACGCTGGAGCACGTCGGCAGCCACAGCTTCGGCATCCAGTGGGGCTCGCTCACGTGGGTCGACTGGCACGACGGCCACTGGTGGATGACCTTCGCGAACTACGACCGCCCGTTCGGCCCGAACAAGACGCCATACGGCCACAAGGTAAACACGCTCATGGTGAAGCTCACGAAGGACTTCCGGCCGCTGGAGTCGTGGACGCTGCCGAAAGCCGTCCTCGACCGCTTCGAGGATATGAGCAACTCCGGCGGCTCGTGGGGTGCCGACGGATACCTCTACCTCACCGGGCACGATCCGGCGGAACTCTACCGGATGCGGCTGCCGAAAGCCGGCTCGGTGCTGGAGCTCGTGGAAGCCATCCCGATGAACATCCGGGGCCAGGGCATCGCGTGGGATCGCTCGCAGCCGGGCGTCATCTACGGGATCATTCGGGCTACGCCGAAGGAGCGCGTGACCGGTGGCGGTCACAAGGTGACCGTATTCAGGCTGGTGGAAAAGCCCTGAGCGTGCCCGGTCAACTCATCATTAACGACACAACAGGAGATCCAATGCCGATCATCGATTCCCAGGTCCACGCCTACGAGGCGAACACACCGAAACGGCCGTAGTACAGCGTGCCGAACTGGCCCGCGAGCGCGTCGGGCGACGAGATGGTCGCGGCGATGGACAAGCTCGGCATCGACGGGGCGATCTTCATCTCCTCGTTTTCGATGTACCGATACGACTCCAGCTACGCGATGGAAGTGCAGCAGGCCCATCCGGGCCGGTTTGGTCTGGTGAAGCCCGTCGATTCGAACGATCCCGCCGTAGCCGATGTCATCGCGGACTGGAAGAAGACGCCAGGCACGGTCGGCATTCGCATCATCGTGACGAACGAGCCCGGCCGCGAAAGAAACGATGCGGGCATCGACCGCATCCTGCGCGAAGCCGTTCGCCACGACTTTCCGGTGAACATGCTGTGCTGGGGCAACCTCGACGCGGGCGCGGCGCTCATCGACCGCCACCCCGACACGCGATTCATCCTCGACCACCTGGGCCTCATGCAGCCGCGCACACCACCTGCTCCGCCGGATGCATGGGCCGAGCTTCCCAAGGTGCTGGAGCTCGCTAAGCGGCCGAACGCGGTGATCAAGATCAGCGGTGCGTGCACGCTGTCGCGTGAACCGTATCCGTTCCCGGACATCTGGGACCCGCTCTGTCGCATCTTCGACGCGTGGGGAATCGATCGCTGCCTCTGGGGCACCGACTGGACCCGCGCGCACGCGGTCGTCCAGTACGAGCAGGCGGTCGAGCCGTTCCGCCAGACCGACCGGTTGTCAGCGAGTGAAAGGGCGATGCTGATGGGCGGGGCGTGTGCCAAGGCGTATCGGTGGGAGCCGAAGGTTTAGCGATGGGGTCAGATCCTGGCCTCATCAGGTTCTGTCCCCGATTTTCCTTCTGCGGCATGATGAACCCTTCCCCACGCGCCGCGCGACGTCGCACATGAATCGCGAATATTGTCGGACGTAAGCCAGCAATTAATTGGAGTCAGAACAACGTTATGCATTGATGTGTCGAGAAATATACTGACCCGCTTGTTTTTTGCCTGTCGCTGGAACAAGTTCGGGCGTTGCACCACAAGCATTCCATTCCTGCTGAGGTGCTGATCCAGGCTTATTGATCGAGCTCACCCCCGGAAGAACGGTAGCCGGAGGTCGGGTTTCGACCCTGAAGAGACATTCACTGCGACTACCCTCAGCGTCCGGTATTCGGTCAGTGCTGCCATTCCACGGCGCGTCGCCCGGTCTGCAATCAATTGGTTACCTGCCGTTCAGCCGTAAATCAATCCGAACGGCAGCTTCTCGACCGAGGCGAACGCGAACTTCCGACCCAAAGCGGCAGCTCGGAATCCTCCGCCTAACGTAGTCATCGACCGCAAGAACCTGAAGCACACAGACCGGCGTAACAGCCGTCAGACGCGGCTGGGCGGAATGGAGGCTAGAACGAAGGGCTAGGGTGCTCCTCCTCCCAACAGTCGAGCCCCCATACAGTGAGCACGGGCTTAACCGGCGGTTGCTCGCGGCCGTCTAGCTTTTTCCAGCCACTCTCGACCTGATTAGCATTTAGAACGCCGGTGGTAAATGCGTTTGTAACTACTAGACCGGTCTGTTCATCACGTAAGCCGCGCATTTTCGTGATGGGCAAGTAGCCAAAGTACAACCGTTGCTTTACGTGCAATGACACCGTAAGCGTGACGCGTATGCGTTGGCCGTAGCCGTTGTCAACCAGGGTTTCTCCGTCACCAAACACCAGCACATCATTGTGTTCACCCGGCTCCGTAGGAAACTCACCGCTATTCCACCGGCGCAACGTGGTGTGCAATGTCGTCCCGAGTTCAATGCCATTGCCGTCGTAAACCTTGGCAACATTGAAAAAGTCGCCTTCCATTTGAAACGGCATTGGCTCCGAACACCGGATCCCCAGTGCAAGTCCGGCAGAACGGAAGTCACAGATCATTGGTAAGGCCGGTTTTACCTGCCATTTGTGGGGATCCGTGTCTACAGGGCTGTAGAGGTCTATGTTGTACCGTTTCGCACGTTTCTTTGCCGTATGTGAAAATCCTTTTGGGCATACCAGTGCGCCTTTATGCGCGCCGACGTCTTCGAGGAGCCCGTGGAACTGCTCCACACCTTTGACGTCCACGGGCACTTTGTAGTCTTTGCAATCGATCGCGATCATCATCTCGTACTGGCCGATCTTCTGACGCACCAGCACGTCGATCTGCCGCAGCTCACCGGTCTCGCGCCCTTCTACTTTCACGTTGTGGGACACCTGAGCGTCGGGCGACAGCTCCTGCTGAATTTTGGCGACAAGGATTTCTAGTGCCTTCCAATCAGGGTTCTTTTCCGCTCCCTCCGTCATCAGGGTGTTCATCCCTCGCTAGAAATATGGGCGTTCGCGTGTCAGCACTCTTCTTCCGCAGGGCAAACCCACCGTTGAGGATCTGTTTTCCGGCGAGCAACACCTGCAATCGAAGCCGTATATTACTGCGCAGCCGTCACGAGTCGTGAACGTGCGGATTGTGGCTGCTCTTGGCCGAGAGTTCGCGCTCGACAGACGCCAGAAAGCGGCCGCACGATGGATCGATGCGGCCGCCCGGAAACTGTTAGATTGCGGTTTGCTCGGAAATCTCTCGCGCGTCGTCGACCTCGATTCCGAGATATCGGACAGTGCCGGCTGCAACCCAATGATGCACGATCCTCGCGTACTGGCGAGTCGAAACATGGGGAGAACTCGCCACCCTGCTCGGGAAGAGGTACTGGTCACCGCGAAGCTGAGCCTTCTCCAACCAGACAGCAACTGCGGCTCTCGTCGGCTCCGTCAGCGCGAACTGCAGCGGCCGCTGAGTGTTTTTCTGGATCACCATGGCCCGAGGGAGTATTTGGGGTCCATGCGTGACGTCGCGTACTCGAAGGCCGACGAGATCGCAGCCGCGAAGCTTGCTGTCGATAGCCAGGTTAAACATGGCCAGATCGCGGATTGCATGCGCGTTCCGAAGGTAAATTCGGATAGCCCAGATGTCCTTCGGCTTCAGAGGGGGTTTCTGGGCGACGAGCTTGTCCTTGTTCCACGCTTGGCGTTTGCCTATGATTTCCATAACAGACTCCTTGATTGTTGATCGGAGTCTGATTCCTCGGTACGGACGGGGGCGGCTGCTATAGGGCAAGATGCGCTATGAGTGCTGTCGGCCAACAACAGACGGTCGTCAATGCCACCGTGGATGTCTGCTTTTCGGCCAGTGCTGCCATTCCACCCGTGCGTCGTTCGGGTCTGCAATGAATTGGTTACCTGCCGTTCAGCCGCAGTCGATTCGAACGGCAGCTTCTCGATCGGGCTATCCACTCTAGCACCTCTACGGGCACTTCGGTCTCGTACGCCTGTCGCGGCTTGGGCACGACGTGCCGTGGACGAAGGCGTGAGGTCTTGTCCGAGAGCCGGATGCGGGCGATCTGCATGTCCGGTTCGATGAGCGGGATGTGGAAACGGAGATACGGCAAGGTTACTCGGGCACCGCCAGACGAAAGAGGCGGCAACAGACAAACCGACCCTACTGCCACCGCGCCACATCTCGACTCTACCGAACTCCGCCCGTCAGACCGAGCGTCCTATTTGGACTCGCGGATGGTGGAGTGCTTTCCCCAGTCGGCCATGAGCTGTCGGCGTTTCTCGAATAAATCACCACGTCGGTACGCCGCCTCCACTTGATCGCTGACGACGTGGGCCAGCGCCATTTCACAAACCTCGCGCGGATAGTTCGTGCGTATCTCGCCCCGCCCAATCGTCCACTGGGCTTCGGTCGAGACGCGAGGTTCGCAGCGTGCATCGCACCGGCGTGTCCGACTATCACCCGCAAGACTTTAGCGAACGCGAAGCAAATGGCTGCGGCCTCCGCGCCAGTCGCTGTGGATGTCACGACCGAAAGAACAGCGACGGTCTATCCAGCAGAAATGAAAGCTTTGGTCCAGCCGGCTAAAGTCGATACAGTTCTCTCGCAGAAGCAGTCTGCGCTTTCGGCGGCTGCTCGAAACGCACCAGGGCGCGCGAAAAATAGCAGGATTGATTTTCCTATCGGTTCAGCCGAGCGCTTTCATCATCGCGTCAGCGATGTCGAACAGCCGGCGGTCCTTGAACCGGCCGGTGGTGAGTTGCAGCCCGACTGGCAAACCGGACGGTCCCCGGAACACCGGCAGGGTCACTACCGGTGTTCCGAGCGCGGTCCAGATGGAATTGAAAATGGGACTGCCCGTCGTTGTGAGTCCTTTCGGCGGCTCCCCGGGCGCGCTGGGCGTGATCAGGACGTCGTACCCGCCGAGCACATCGTCGATTTCCAGCCGCAACCGTTCTAGGCGCCGGGTCGCGTTCCGGTAGTCCTCGTACGTAGTTTCGAGTCCGTCCTTCATGCGCCCTTCGCGTAAATCGGCGCTCAACGCGTCGAGCCGGTTGAATCGCTCCCAAGACACGGTGCGGGAAAATTCGAAGCCGCTGATTTGCTTGAACAGGTTTTCGAAACCGGCATCGATTCCGGGAAACTCCAGGTCGGTTACCTTGGCGCCCATCCCCGACAACCTGCTGGCAGCGTGCTCGAGGTGGGACTGGGTGTAGCCTTCCGCCCGGTTCCAGAACGGCGAACGGTAGAACCCGATCCGGAGATCTCGCATCGCCGGCGGTTTCAGGGCCGCCCGCGGTTCCTCCAGCAATACCGAACGAACGAGCGCCAGATCCTCCACCGAGCGAACCATCACGCCGAGCGTGTCGACGGTCGGCGAGTTCGGCATCACACCGTTGGTGGTGAAATCCCCGTAGGTGGGCTTGTAGCCAACCGTACCGCAAAAAGCGGCGGGGCGAATGACGGAGCCCGTCGTTTGGGTGCCGAAGGCGAGCGGAATCATCCTGTCCCCGACCGCGGCGGCCGAGCCCGACGAGGACCCGCCCGGCGTATGCGCCGGGTTGAAGGGGTTGCGGGTCTTGCCGGGGTGCCGGTGCCCGAATTCGGTGCTGACGGTCTTTCCGAGCAGCACCGCGCCCGCCGCGCGCGCAATCGCGACGCATCCCGCGTCCCGCCCCGGCCGATGCCCCTGGTGAATCGGCGAGCCGTAGGCGGTCGGCATGTCCGCGGTTTCGATGATGTCCTTCACGCCGAAGGGCACGCCGCGCGCGAGCCCGCCGCGTCCGGCCTTGTCGAACTCACGCGCGCGGCGGAGCGCGCCATCGCCGTCAAGATATTCCCACGCCAGCACCGCAGGCTGGCGGCCCTTGATCCGCTCGAGACAGCTCGCGACCCATGCCTCGGCGGTGAGCTTACCCGCTTCCATGGCCTTGAGTCCTTCGGTCGCGGTCAGTTCATGGGCTTCGGTCATCGTTGTGCCTCTTTGCGGTTTGGGGGGCGGCGAAAAATGTGAGCGTAACATTTCGCCCTCCGAACAAGCGAAGCGCGCCTCGTCTACTCAGGGCGCCGGGCGCGCGAGTGGCCGTTGCGGTTGAGAATCGGCTGCAGGCGGTGTAAGTTTTGCCTGACGACGGCCGTCAAAGCCAAACTATCACGGGGAGAAGGCAGCATGCGCGCCGGATTGCTGGTCTTGATGTGCTTGTCGTGGTCAATTGCGAACGCCGCGGAAACTTATCCGAACCGGCCGATTCGCCTCATTTTGCCGATCGCGCCGAGCGGCGGCGCCGACATCACGGCGCGCGCCATCGCGCCGAAGCTCGTCGAAGCGCTAGGCCAGCCGCTGGTCATCGACAACCGGCCGGGCGGCGGCGGCACGGTTGGCATGTCTCTCGCCGCGCGCGCCACACCCGACGGCTACACAATCGTGCAGAGCTCCATCGGGCCGGTCGCGGTCGACGCCAGCCTTCACAGCAAGATGCCGTACGACACGTTAAGGGACTTCACTCCGATCGCGCGCATGGTGTCGGCGCTGAATATTCTCGTGGTGCATCCGTCGGTGCCGGTGCACTCGGTCAAGGACCTGATCAACTATGCCAAGGCCAATCCGAAAAAGCTCAATTACGGCTCCTCGGGAACCGGTCACGCCGACCACCTCGCGGCCGAAATTTTCAAGTCGATGGCGGGTGTGCAGATGCAGCACATCCTCTACAAGGGCGGCGCGCCCGCGATGACCGAGCTGGTCGGAGGCAATATCGAGCTGATTTTTTCCACCGTTTCTACCGCGGTCACCTTCATCAATGCGGGACGGGTTCGTGCGGTCGCGGTGACCTCGGCGAAACGCGTCGCCTTGTTCCCCGACATACCGACCGTCGCCGAAGCCGGGCTGCCGGGATTCGTGGTCGACAACTGGTATTGCGTCCTGGGGCCGAGAGGCCTGCCGAAGGCCATCGTCGACAGGTTTCATCGGGAATACAACCGGGCGTTGGCGCAGCCCGACATCGGCAAACGGCTTGAAAGCTTCGGCATATTCCCGTTTCCGCTCCCGACGGCGGAAGCATTCGGCGACTACATCAAATCCGAGACCGCGAAATATGCGCGGGTGGTCAAGGAGGCGGGAATACGCATTGACTGACGAGGTGGTCGAGCACGCGGAATACGGACAAACCTGGGAAGCATCTCGGCACGATGATCGCGACCTGCTCGGCATTGAAGGTCCGGCGGGTGCGAGCCCCGGGCTCGGGCTGGACATCGAGACCACGCCCGCGCACGAGAAGCATTTGCCGAACGTTTGCCGCAAATTAAGTTTTGACGATGCGACGACGGTGCGAGGTTATGAAATCCATCACGACAAAACTGAAGGCGATTTTATCCAAGCCGTTCGCTTTCATTGGAGACAGTCGTCGTCCGGACGGAGCGATTTCCATGGATGGACAGGTGATCGGAACCTATCCCACGGATTGTCGATGAGCCCGCCCGCGGCACAGTCAGTTTTGACGTGGGCAGGCTGTCAGGCGGTTGAATCAACCGATGCCTCCCACGTGCTCGATCTCGCAATCAAACGCGTGAGCGATGCATTACAGGACGCCTCGATTGGAAACGGACCGAAGCAGTGGGTCTACGCTTGACGTAGCAAGCTTGATCCGGCAGACGCTCAGAAATTCATTGATGACCTGAACGCTGATCGTCGGCTGCCTGGCGAGAATACCTTTCAGCAATCTTGGCGTCGTCTTTTGCAAACGCATATACGACGACGTTCGTACCAACGTAGACCGGCACGATCGTAGAGCAAATCATTAACGTCTGACGATGTCCGGCTGTTGACGAAGCGTTGCTCGATGAGCTACCCAGATCGGCCGGCCCGACCGGCTGCGGCAGGTAATACACCATCCCCCGACTGATGTTGAGCAGGCTCGCCTGGCATGTGATGCTCAGCTTGTGGTCACGGTCGATGGAGGCTTTTCGCTCAGCAATCCCGCCTTGGTGAGCGCGCCCTCTAAAAAATCATTCTCCAGCGCCAATTGCCCGATCTTGGCGTGCAGCGGCGCCAAGTTCACCGGGTCGGACCGGGTGCCACCGTCAAAGACCTCAGCAGCGCGATCAAGCAGCTGGCGCTTCCATTCGGCGATCTGGTTCGGATGCAGCTCGAACTGCTCGCACAACTACGCCAAGGTGCGATCTTCCCGCAGCGCTGCCAACGCTACGCGGGCCTTGAATGCTCGATTGTGGGTGCGGCGAGTGCGCCGACCTGATGCCTTCTTCTTGACGATCAAAAAGTCCTTGCTGCCAGACCGATCTCGGTCCGGCTTTATACCCGGAGTTTCCACTTATACGCTGTTCAGATTTGCGAAGCCCACTTCTCTGCTTCGGGTCGGGAGTTCGCGTGCGCCCGATCGAAGAGCTGCCGTTCGAATCGATTTACGTCTGAACGGCAGGTAACCAACTCATTGCAGACCGGAACAACGCACGGTGGTTGGCAGCACTGGCCGAGGAGCAGTCATTGCCGAAAGCGACGCTGACCGTCCGGACTTGGCCGATAGCAGTATGGCCGGCCTGCGCTAATGGCGTTCGACGTGTCATTCGGAAGCGGTGTTTGCGAAGGGACCCAGCCCCAACATCGAATGTCTCCCCTTTATCGTAACGCGTTACGATAAAGACGATGATTTCGACACGAGCCAGGTCTCTCAAACGCAATCACTGCCGAACACTTCCGGCGCCGCTACCTCATCCCCCACCGCAAACGTCCAAACCGATCCGCCCGAAGGCACGTCCGGCGCCGCTCTTCTCCCCCGCGCATCACCCGCGACACCCGACAGCACGCTCACGTACTGCTTGCCTTTGTACGTGTAAGTGATCGGCGGCGCGTTGATTCCGGATCCGGTCTGGAACTGCCACAGCACCTTGCCCGTCGCTTCGTCGATCGCTATGAATTCGCCGATCATGCGGCCGGTGAAGACGAGCCCGCCGTCGGTTGCGAGCATGCCGGCCTGCTAGACGTGGTTGGTGAGCTTGATCTGCCACTTGCGCTTGCCGGTGAGCAAGGCCATCCCCTCATCGTAACCCTCGAAGTCTTCGCCACCAGTCGATACGATTCGCTCAGTTAACTTTCTTCCCGCGCTTGGATCGTTCAGCTTGCCTCAATGCCCCCCCACTTCCCTCAATAAACTCCACCGTGGCCCCCGCACACCTATCCGCGTCCGTCAGCGCGACATGATACGAATCCCCCGGCAGCACGAGCAGACGTGAATTGGGGATACGCTCCTGCCACGCGCGGTTTTCCTCGATCGACGCGAGGCCGCTGCCTTCGGTCGTGATGACGAGCGTCGGGCAGCGGATGTTCGCCACGTCGTCGCTGATGTCCGCATAGTTGATCGGCTGGAATCCGATCAGCGTCGACACCGGCGCGCGCGACATGAAATCGATCCAGTAGCTCACGGCCTCGGGCGGAAAGCTCGAGCCCAGGCGCAGGCCCATCGTGCGCTTCACCCAATCCTCGATGCCGCGCGTCTGGAACTCCGAGACGAGCTTGGGGATGATGTCGCCGCCGGGGCGCGCGGCCGCGGGCGTGCCGGCGACGGTGAGCGTCGCGACGCGGTCGGGCCGGCGGGCGGCAAAGACGCGCGCGAGCGTGCCGCCCCACTTCGCCGAGACGAGATGGAAGCGTTCGATGCCGAGCGAATCCATCAGGCGAATGTGATCGTCGATCAGCACGTCGAACGTCCACGGGAAATCGGCCGGCATCGCCGTCGATTGCCCGAACCCGCGGCGGTCCGGCCGCACCACGCGATAGCGGCGCGCGAAATGCGGCACCCACGCATACCATGCCAGCGAGCTCTCGGCGTTGCCGTGCAGCATCAGAACCGTCTCGGGTCGGGTCCACGGGTCGGTGTAGTCGTCGACCTCGTAATGCATTTCGAGATCGGGGAGCTTCAGCGTCGGCATGGGTCGGATACTTTCTTTGAAGCTGTCATTCGGCTTTCGCACCGGAGAGCTTGACGACTTTCGCCCACTTCGCCATCTCGCTGCGGACGAAGGCATCGAATTCGCGCGGCGAGTTGCCGCCGAGCTCGGCGCCTTCGCGCAGCAGCCGCTCGCGCACGTCGGGCAGCGACAACGCGTGGACGATCTCCTTGTGGAGACGCGCGATGATGTCCTGCGGCGTGCCCGCAGGAACGAAGGCGCCGTACCAGCCGGTCACGTCGAAGCCTTTCACCGCCGATTCGGAGACGGTCGGCACGTCGGGCATCGCCGGCGAACGCTTGAGGCCGCTGACGGCGATCGCACGAAGCTTGCCCGATTTGACGTGCGGCAGCGCCGATGCGACGCCGAGAAAATGCAGCTGCGTCTGGCCGGAGACGAGATCGGTCATCGCCTGACCCTGCGTCCGGTAGGGGACGTGCAGCAGCTTGACGCCGGCCATCGATGCGAACAGCTCTCCCGCAAGATGCCCCATGCTGCCGCTGCCCATCGACACGTAAGCGAGCTCGCGAGGTTTCGCGCGGGCAAGCGCGATGAGCGCCTTCGCGTCGGCTGCCGGCAGCGACGGCGTAACGACGAGCGCATAAGGCTGCGAGGCGACGAGCGTCACCGGCGCGAAGTCACGCAGCGGGTCGTAAGGCAGCTTCGTATACAGCGCGGGATTGACCGCGATGTTCGCGGTGAGGCCCATCATCAGCGTGTAGCCGTCGGCCGGCGCCTTCGCGGCGGCCTCGGTACCGATGACGCCACCCGAGCCCGGGCGGTTCTCGACGACCACCTGCTGCCCCATGGACTCGCTCATCTTCTGCGCGAGGGGGCGGGCGAAGATATCGGCCGATCCGCCGGGCGTGAACGGCACGATCCAGCGGATCGGCCGGGCCGGGTACGTCGTCTGCGCATGCGCGGGTGCGAGCGAAGCGAGGACTGCGGCGGCCGCGAGCAGGGATTTCATGGCGATTGCACGAGGGTCGATCCGGCCATTGCTACTCCTGCCGAGAGTCAAAATAGATTCCGGATCGCATCCTGGCGGATGCGTCCGGAATGACGAGCGCTAGTCCACCACCGCAAACGTCCACACCGACCCGCCCGAAGGCACCGGATTCCGGACCGGGCGCGGCACGACGGGCGAGGTGCCGGCAGTGCGTGTGAAGCGCCCTTCAGGCCTTTGTCGCCTGCGCGAGCCGCTCGGCGTTGTCCTTGGTGTCGAACATGTTGATCGCGCTCTTCCCTTCGGCCGCTTTGGCCATGCGCTCGCGAATCTCGGCCGCCATCTTGTTGTTCCGCTGCACCGCGGGCCGCGCTTCCATCGCTTCGAACCAGCGCATGAAGTTCGGGTAACCCGCCTTGTCGATGCCGCGATCCTTGTGGCCTTTGGTCCACGGGTAGATCGCCATGTCGGCGATCGTGTATTCGTCGCAGCCGATCCACGCGCTGTCTCGCGCCCGGTTGTCGAGCACGCGGTAAAGGCGTATCGACTCGTTGTTATAGCGGTCGATCGCGTACTGGATCTTGTCTTTCGCGTAATTGTTGAAGTGGTTCGCCTGGCCGAACATGGGGCCGACGTGTCCCATCTGGAAAATCAGCCACTGCATCGTGTCGTAGCGCTTGCGTGCGTCTTTCGGCAGGAACTTGCCCGTCTTCTCGGCGAGGTAGAACAGGATCGCGCCCGACTCCATCATCGTATAGCGCCCGCCGCCCGGACCGTCGGGGTCCACGATGGTCGGGATCTTGTTGTTCGGTGAGAGTTTCAGATACTCGGCAGTGAACTGGTCACCGAGGCGGATATTGATGTCGAAGTGTTTCCATTCCAGGCCGGCCTCTTCGAGCATGATCATGACCTTCTGGCCGTTGGGCGTGGGGGACGAATGCAGCTCGATCATGGAAATCTCCTGTAGTCGATAAGAATCATGAAATCCGGAATGCCTGACACGAATACGTGTGCAGGGCCTACTCCGAAAGCTTCACGCCGGCGTCGGCGATGATCTTGCGGAACTTCGCCGACTCGTTGCGGATGAACGTGCGGAACTCCTCCGGGGTGTTCGCCGCGGGCTCGAAGCCGAGGCTCCTGAACTTCGCCACGAGCTCAGGCTGCTTCATGACCTGCATCGCCGTTGCGTTGAGCCGGCGCAGGACGGGATCGGGCAATCCCGCCGGACCGAAGAAACCGAAGAAGTTCACGAGCTCGAAACCTGCGAGCGGTGCGTACTCCGCGATGGCGGGCACGTCGGGGAGCGCTGCCACGCGCGTGAGCGAGGTGACGCCGATGGGCCGGATACGCTGTCCGTCGATGAACGGCTTGGCGGCGCCGATGCTCACGTAAGTCAGCGTCACTTCCTTGCCCGCGACTGCGGCGAGCTGCGGTGCCGCGCCTTTGTAGGGAACGTGCCGCACATCGACCCCGGCCATCTTGTTGAAAAGCTCGCCGGTGAGCTGCTGAGGGTTGCCGACACCGCTCGAAGAGAAGGTGAGCTTGCCGGGGTTCTGCTTCGCGTAAGCAACGAGCTCCGCGACGCTCTTCACCGGCACGTCCATGTTCACAGCCATCACGTTCGGCACTTTCACGAGCAGCGTGATCGGCTGGATATCGCGGTCCCAGTCGTACGCGATCTTGGGATAGAGATGCGGGTTGAGCGCCATCTCGCCGGATGCGACCAGAAGCGTGTAACCATCCGGTTTCGACTTTGCCGCAGCGTCGGTGCCGATCATGCCGCTCGCGCCTGCCCGGTTGTCGACCACCACGGTCTGCCCGAGGATCTTCTGCATCTGCTCGGCGAGGAGCCGCGCCGTGAGATCGGTGCCGCCGCCGGCCGGAAAGGCGCAGATGAGCCTGATCTGCTGAGTGGGGTAAGACGCCTGGGCGAATACGACGGGCGCAGCGACAGCGAACGCAATCGCACACACACACGCACTTGCTCTTCGCAGGACGATACGAGCTGGACTGTTTTTCATGGCGCCTCCTCGGGAAGCGCTCATGATAGCCGACCGCCGGCTGTAGTGCGCCGGCGACGATGCGGCCGGCAACCCGTGCTCCCGAAGCCAACCACGCCGTTCGCCCTGCGCCCAGCCAACCCGCTCGTCCTGAACCCAACCAGCCCGTTCGCCCTGAACCCAACCACCCCCTTCGCCCTGACTACCACCACCCCGTTCGCCCTGAGCCCACCCCCCCGTTCGTCCTGAGCGGGGTAAGGCCCGCCGCGGGCGGGCCAAGACGAGATGGAGAAACGGGCGGTGCAGTGGTGGTAAGGTGGGATGCCGCTCTGGTGAAGACCGAAGACGCAC
>JBKJKJ010000038.1:0-18390 GCA_046597455.1 Burkholderiales bacterium | reverse complement strand
GCGAATTCGGCGGATTGGGAATCGAAGTCGGGATGGAAGACGGCTTCGTCAAAGTCGTCTCGCCGATCGACGATTCACCGGCGTCGCGCGCGGGGGTCAAGTCGGGTGACCTCATCGTCAAGCTGGACGACACGTCGGTCAAAGGCATGACGCTCAACGATGCGGTCAAGCGCATGCGCGGCAAGCCGAATACCAACATCACACTCACCATCGTGCGTAAAGGCGAGACCAAACCGGTCATCGTGACCCTGCAGCGCGCCATCATCAAGATTCAGAGCGTGAAGTCGAAGCTGATCGAGCCGGGTTATGCGTATTTCCGGGTCAGCCAGTTCCAGGAGCAGACCGGTGAGTCGCTCGCCCGGGCCATCGAGACGCTGTTCAAGCAAAATCAGGGGCCGATGAAAGGTATCGTGCTCGATCTTCGCAACGACCCGGGTGGATTGCTGAATGGGGCCGTCGCGGTGTCCGCAGCTTTCCTGCCGCAGAACGCACTGGTCGTCTATACCGACGGCCGCACCGAAGATGCCCGCATGAAGCTCAATGCGAGCCCCGAGCATTATCTGCGCGGGCGGCTGAAGGAAGACTACATGAAGCGCCTTCCCGCTGAAGTGAAGAACGTGCCGATGGTGGTGCTGGTGAACGGCGGCTCGGCCTCCGCATCCGAGATCGTCGCCGGCGCGCTGCAGGATCACCATCGCGCCGTCGTCATGGGTCAGCAGACCTTCGGCAAAGGCTCGGTGCAGACGATCCTGCCGCTGGGCAACAACACCGCGATCAAGCTGACCACAGCGCGTTATTACACCCCCGGCGGACGTTCGATCCAGGCGAAAGGCATTACGCCCGACATTCCCCTGGAAGACGCCGTATCCGACCGCGGGCTCAAGCTGCGCGAAGCCGATCTCACGAAACATCTGATCGACTCGCCGAGCACCACGGACAAGGACAAAGAAAAAGCCGTCGCCACGGCAACCCAGAAATATAACTTCAAGCCAATGGTCCGTCCGCAGGACGTGGATGAGAAAACGCTGAAGCCCGAGCCGGGCGAAATCGTTTCCAAGAACGATTACGAGCTCAATCAGGCGCTGGCCTTCCTCAAGACTCGCGGCCCGACCGCGACGGCCAAGGCGAATTAAGCACCGCTCGCCTCACGCGAAACGCCCGGGAAACCGGGCGTTTTTGTTTTGCGGCGGGACGTGTGAGGGGTGGGCGGCATGACCGACGCGCTGTGCTGCATTCCTCCCAGAGGCGATGACGAATTACAATCTGCGCTGCTGGGCCTCACGCCTCACGTTGGACCCCTGACGCCTCACGCTACACCTCTCGCGAAATGAACAACGACCAACTCCTGCGCTACAGCCGCCATATCCTGCTGTCTGAAATCGGTATCGAAGGCCAGCAGCGGCTGCTCGAGTCGAAGGCTCTGCTGATCGGGGCCGGCGGCCTGGGATCGCCGATCGCACTGTATCTCGCTTCGGCAGGCGTGGGTCGGATCACGATCGTGGACGGCGACACAGTCGATCTGACCAATCTGCAGCGCCAGATCGTGCACCGCACGGACTCGATCGGGCACGACAAGGCGGCGTCCGCACGCGCAACCCTTGCGACCATCAATCCCGAAGTCGAGGTCATCCCGATTGTCGAACGCGTCGGCGAAGAACGAATTGCAGCCCTCGTCGCGCAGGCGGATGTCGTGCTCGATGGCAGCGACAGCTTCGCCACGCGGCATGCAGTCAACCGCGCGTGCGTGCAGCACCGCAAGCCCCTCGTATCCGGAGCCGCGGTGCGCTTCGATGGGCAAGTCTCGGTGTTCGACATGCGGCGCAGTGACGCACCCTGCTACGCGTGCCTCTTCCCGGAAGCGGGTGAAAACGAGGACATGCCGTGTTCGGTGATGGGGGTCTTCGCCCCGATCACCGGGATCATCGGCACGATACAGGCGGCCGAAGCGCTGAAGCTCGTTATCGGAGCCGGCGAGTTGCTTGCGGGACGCGTGTTGCTGATCGATGCGCTCGCCATGCAGATCCGTACCATAGGTCTGCGCAAAGATCCGGCATGCCCTGCGTGCGGCACCGCCGCGCGCGGATAACGGGGCTGGCCGCGCAGCGCGGCTAACGCGTCATGTCGAGCGTGTCGTCGTCGCCCGGGGCGGGCGAATCCGGAACCCCCGGTGTGCGCGACGGCGCGCTGGCAGGCGGCAGTGCGAGAAGCTTTTCGAGATCTCGCAGCACCGTGTCCAGATCGGGCGCCGTGCGCCCGAGCATCTGCAGCAGCAGCCGCGACGGATAATCCATCAGGGTATCGGCGCGGTTGGAACGGATGCGCGAAGCGGTCTCGACCGCAGGACGAAAATGCGTCGCCCTGAAACCGACTTTCGAATTTTCGAGCGCTTCGACGATGGCGTTCTGCGCGCGGGCGATGCCAAGTAAAAGTTGCGCGAGTTGGTGCGTGCTGATGTCCGCCATGACCTGCTCCTTGGAAAAAATCCCGCCGTTTGCGCGCTGCGCGCCGGACCCTGCGGCGCGCCTACGCGGCCACGCCTTGCATCATCTGGCGCCACTGCTTGTTCCACATGTCCACCGGGTCGCGCCTGAATCCGCTTTTCGCAAACTGATGCCAGCGCCCGGTGACGAAGCTCAAAACGAGATTCGCGCACGCCGCCGCATCGGTGTCGGGTGCGATTTCCTGCTGCGTGACACCGAACCGTATCGCCTGCTTGAGCGCAGCTTCGAGCCGGTCGTGCAGTTGATTGATGCGCGCCTGCAGCTTCTCGTCTTCGTACACGATCGCGTCTCCGATGAGCACCCGCGTCATGCCGCGATTCTTCTGCGCGAATCCGAGCAGCACGCCGACGATGGCTTCGATCTGACGTGTCCCGCTTTTCTCTTCCGTTGTGATCTGGTTGATGAGCGCGAAAAGGGTCTGCTCGATGAATTCGATCAGCCCTTCGTACATCTGCGCCTTGCCGGTGAAGTGCCGGTACAGCGCCGCTTCCGACACTTCGAGCTTCGCGGCGAGGCGCGCCGTCGTGACCTTGTCGGCAGCCGGATTCTCGAGCATATGCGCGAGCATCTGCAGTATCTGCGTCTTTCTCTCTCCGGTCCTCGCCATTGCTCCCCCGCTCGCCCGCTTGTCTCAAGCGAGCTGCGGCAACGCCCGCCGCAACTCGCTCAGGTTTGAGATCTTGACATCGACATAGGCCGGCGCACGTTGCTCGCGCGACACCCACACTGTTTTCATCCCCAGCTTTTTCGCTGTGCGCAGGTTCACGAGCGTGTCCTCCACCATGATACAGCGCTGCGCGCGCAGATGGTTCGAGCGCGTGAGCCTCAGAAAACCATGCGCATCGGGCTTAGGCCGGTAACGCGTTCGCTCGATGGAGAAGACTGCATCGAACAGATCGGAGATCGCAAGGGCTTTGAGCACAGCGCGCGAATAATGCACCGGCGCGTTCGAGAACACAAACTTGCGGCCCGGCAGACGCCGCACCGTCGCACGCAGCAGCGGCTCGCGCACGATCATGCCCCCGAGCTCGGCCAACGGATGGGTCTGGTGGAGGAAGTGATGCGGATCGGTTCCGTGATGACGCATGAGCCCCAGCAGCGTTGCGCCGTAGCGCTGCCAGTAGTCGCGGCGCAGCGCGTTCGCCGCATCCAGCTCGAGCCCGAGCTCGGCCTGTAGATATGCGGTCATCGCACGATTGATGTGCGGAAAGATATGCGGCGTCGCATTGTGCAGCGTGTTGTCGAGGTCGAAAATCCACGTCCGTGTCCACTGGCGTGCGCCCCCCGGGAGCTCAGAATTGCGCACGCGGGGCCCGCATCGCTCCGCTTTCAGCGCCGGCGGATCAAAGTGCCGACGCCTTCGCTCGTCAGAACTTCGAGCAGCACGGCGTGCTCGACCCGGCCGTCGATGATGTGACACGTATTGACGCCGTTTTTGACGGCGTCGAGGGCAGAGCTGATCTTGGGCAGCATGCCACCGTGTATGGTGCCGTCCGCAAAAAGATCGTCGACCTTTTTGGCGGTGAGCCCGGTGAGGAGCTTGCCCTTCTTGTCGAGTACGCCCGCCGTATTGGTCAGCACGATGAGCTTTTCGGCTTTGAGAATTTCCGCGACTTTGCCGGCGACGAGATCCGCGTTGATGTTGTAGGACTCTCCCTGGCTGCCGAAGCCGATGGGGGCGATCACCGGGATGAAGCCGCCGGCGAACAGCGTCTCGACGACCTTGGGATCGATGGCCTCGACTTCGCCTACCTGGCCGATGTCGATCAGCCCGTCACTTTCCCGGGGTCCTCGCACCATCAGCTTTCTCGCACGTATGAAAGCGCCGTCCTTGCCGGTGAGGCCGACAGCGCGGCCGCCATGATGGTTGATGAGATGAACGATGCCTTTGTTCACCTGCGCGCCCAGCACCATTTCGACGATCTCCATCGTCTCGGCGTCGGTGACGCGCATGCCCTGGACGAACTCGCCTTTCTTGCCGACGCGCCTGAGCATGTCGTCGATCTGCGGGCCGCCGCCGTGGACGATCACCGGATTCATGCCCACCAGCTTCAGCAGAACCACGTCCCGGGCGAAGCTTTCCTTCAGCTTCTCGTCGGTCATCGCGTTGCCGCCGTACTTCACGACGATGGTCTTGCCATGGAAGCGCTGAATATAAGGCAGCGCGTCGGCGATGATGCGGGCTTTGAGGGGGGTTTCCACTGCGGTTGAGGGCTGCATTGCGGCGAGAGGGCTCGGTGAGTGAGCACTTATTTTAGCTGCGGGACACGATCAATGGCGAACGGCAACACGCCCGATGTGAGATTTCGCCGGGCTCGCAAGGTTCGGCGCGGTGGATGACCCGCGGGGCGCGGCGAAAAAAAGGCCGCTGGAAAGCGGCCTTTCGCCTTTCTGGCGGGTTCCCGGCTTACTCTTACTGAATGGCGATGCGTTTCGCCTGGGCTGCGGCTTTTTTCGGCAGCGTGAGCTCGAGAACACCATCGGCGTAGCGGGCAGCCGCGTTGTCTTCGTCTACCGGCTGGCCCAGCGCAAACGCGCGATAGACCTTGCCGTAGTAACGCTCGCTGCGCAGGACGCGCTCGCCGTCTTTCACTTCTTTTTCGTTTTTGACTTCCGAGCTGATCGCGACCTGATCGCCATCGATGCTGATGTTGATGTCGTCTTTCTTCACGCCGGGGATGTCGGCCCGGATCACATACGCCTGCTCGCTCTCGCTCACGTCGACGCGAATCTGCGCGGGGGCCGCCGCGGGGGTATGCGCGCCGTCGAAGCTCACGGGACGCACGAAAAATCCGCGCAGCAAATCATCGAATGCCTCGTCGAATCGGGTAACGGTTGCCATTGATCTCTCCTGATAGATAGGCGCCACGAAGCGCCGGTGACAGGAAATATGGGACTCACGCCCGCGTTTTCAAGCGCCCGGGCGAGACACCGCGCAGCGGTCGGCATAACACGATTAAACCCACATCAATTCAGTCAGTTAGCACCGGACCGCTCAGTGCTTGTGCGGTTCGCTCGCCGCCGCCGCGCGCACTTCGGCCTCGATCTTCAGTGTCGTGAGCGAAGTGCCGGAGGACTGCACGCTCAGCACGAGAGGCACCTTGTCGCCCGGCTTCAGGGGCTGTTTGATGTCGATGAGCATGACGTGTACCCCGCCCGGCGCGAGTTTCACGGTCTGCCCCGCAGGCAGCTCGATACGCGGCAGGGCGCGCATTCGCATCACACCCCCATCCATCGTCATCGCGTGCAGCTCGGCGCGCTCCGCGATCGGGCTGCCCACCGCGACCAGCGCAGCATTGCCCGCACTCGTCAGCTCGACATAGGCGCCTGCGGTTTTTTGCGACGGCGCCGTGGCACGCACCCATGCGTTTGCGACATTCACGCTTTGTGCCCAGGCGGCGGGCACAGTCACGGCAGCCACGGTGAGCGCGCCGAGCGCGCAAAGGATTTTTCTGAACTTCATATCAGGTCTCAAGGTCCGTAAGGAGGCGGATTGTTCCAGCTTGCCGCCATGCCCGCAACGTATAATCACGACTTTTTTTCCTGGCCTATGCGCTTTCTCTCAGCTCTTCTCGTATTGCTTCTGCCTGCCTCGATTTTCGCGCAACAACCCGCGATTCCCAGTCCGCCTCCCATTGCGGCGAAAGCCTATGTTCTGACCGACTTCAACAGCGGCCAGAACCTCGTCTCGCACAACGCCGGCAACCGCATAGAGCCTGCGTCGCTCACCAAGCTCATGACGGCGTATCTGACGTTCAGTGCGCTCAGGCAGAAGACACTCAAGCCGGATCAGGTCGTCCCGGTGTCGACGCGGGCCTGGAAAAGCGAAGGCTCACGCATGTTCATCGAGCCGAACAAACCGGTGGCGGTCGAGGAGCTCATCAAGGGCATGATCGTGCAGTCCGGCAACGATGCGTGCGTCGCGCTCGCCGAGGCGATCGGCGGCACCGAGGAGGTTTTCGCGCAGATGATGAACCGCGAAGCGCAGCGCCTCGGCATGAAAAACACCAACTTCATGAATTCCACGGGCCTGCCACATGCCCAGCACTACACGACGGGGAATGATCTCGCGATCCTGGCGAACGCGATCATCCGGGACTTTCCGGAGTACTACCCCTATTACGCCCTGAAAGAGTATCGCTACAACAACATCACACAGGCGAATCGTAACCGGCTGCTGTGGGTGGACCCGACTGTCGATGGAATGAAAACGGGCTTTACCGATAACGCCGGCTACTGTCTCGTCACGTCGGCGAAACGCGGTCCGCGGCGCCTGGTCTCGGTCGTACTCGGCGCAAATTCGGAATCGATGCGTGCGACCGAAAGCCAGAAGCTCCTGAACTACGGCTTCCAGTTCTACGACACCGCGAAGCTGTACGACAAAAACCAGGCGGTATCCACCGTCAAGGTCTGGAAAGGCAGCTCGAATACCGTCAAGGCGGGATTTGCCTACGACTTGTTCATGAGCGTGCCCAAAGGCGCGACCGAGAAGCTCAAAGCGAGCGTGGAAACGAAACAACCCCTGATGGCACCGATCGCGGCGGGGCAGAAAGTCGGCATGCTGCGAGTCGAGCTCGACGGCAAGCCGTATGGTGAATTCCCTGTGGTAGCCTTGGAAGAGGTCCCCATGGCCGGCATCCTCGGACGCGGTTGGGACAGTCTTCGGTTGCTATTCAAATAAGCGGAACGTCATACCAACATGAGCGAAATCGTATATCTGAACGGCGAGTTCAAGCCGCTGGAAAATGCGCAGATCTCGGTCCTCGATCGCGGATTCATTTTCGGCGATGGCGTGTATGAAGTCATTCCCGTGTACTCGCGCCACCCGTTTCGGCTCGCGGAGCACCTCGCGCGCTTCAGGCGCAGCCACGACGCGATACAGCTCCCCTATTCCCTGAGCGACGCCGAATGGACGCGTCTGGTGAACGATCTCGTCGCCCGTAACGCAGGGGACGATCAGTCGATTTACTTGCAGGTCACCCGCGGCGTGGCGAAACGCGATCATGCCTTCCCGCGGGATTCCACGCCGACGGTATTCGGAATGAGTAACCCGCTGTCGACGCCTGCCCGTGACGTCGTCGACAACGGCATACACGCGATTACGACCGTGGATTACCGGTGGCTGAAGTGCGATATCAAGTCGACTTCGCTCCTCGGCAACTGCCTGCTGCGGCAGCTCGCAGCCGATTCCGGCGCCATTGAAGTCGTGATGTTCCGCGACGCTTTCCTCACCGAAGGCTCGTCGAGCAATGTCTTCGCGGTGAAGAACGGGACGATCCTGGCACCACCCAAGAACAACCTCGTCCTGCCCGGGATCACCTACGACGTCGTGCTCGAACTCGCCCAGGCTAACGGACTCGCGCACGAGGTGCGGCAGGTGTCCGAACAGGAAGTGCGTTCGGCCGAGGAATTGTGGGTGACCTCGTCCACCAAGGAAGTTCTGGCGGTGACGACGCTCGACGGCAAGCCTGTCGGCACCGGCAAGCCGGGGGCCGTGTTCAAGCGCATGTTCGCGCTTTACCAGGACTTCAAACAGAAGGTCATGCGCCAGGCAGCCTGAAAAGGCGACGTCGCGCTCTACGGCACGGGCGTTGCGCGCAACTGATGCGCCTCGCTCATCCCCGTTGTCGCCGCTAAACCGGAATGGCCGTCGAACCTCCCAGCCTCATCGAATATCCGTGCGATTTCCCCATCAAGGTGATGGGGCGTACGCAGACGGGCTTCGCCCAGACCGTGCTCGATGTCGTTCTCGGCTATGCACCCGATTTCGACGGCACCACGATGGACATGAAGACGAGCTCGGGCGGGAAGTATCTCAGTGTCACGTGCACGATCCGAGCGACTTCCCGGCAACAGCTCGACGATCTTTATCGCAAGCTGTGCGAGCTGCCCATGGTGGTGATGGTCCTGTAGTGGTCCAGTGCTGCTGAAGCGCGTCTAGCGCACCGGTGCGCGAGGCCGCGGTTTTGCGGACGGTGCGGCATCCTTCTTGTTCGGATCGCGCGGCCGCGTCTTGCCGTACGAGTGCCTGAAAGTCTTGCCTTTTCTGCTGCGTTTGTCGCCTCTGCCCATGTGGTGCTCCCGTTGAAGTGAAAAAGGTGGTGCGGTGATGCGATGAGGACATGGGATGAAGCAGAAGCTCAGAGCGAGACGTCTGCGTCACTTCATGACTTCATCACTTTCTGGCGAGCGGCCTTTTGCGCAATAGCGCAAGTTGCTCGGCGAACTCCTTCTCGAGATCCGAATCGGCTGCGTTGAGGAATTCAGGCAGGCTTCTGCATGCGGCTTCGAGCTCGCCGCGAGGCTGCTGCAGCAGCGAGTGTTTTACATCCTCTCGCTGCTGCAGTATTGCGCCTTCGTACTTGCCGATCTTTTTCGCGTAATCCTTTTCGTCGCGCGAGGCGCTGCGAATCATCATGTTGATGCGCTGGTCGAGCTCGTCCAGCAGCTTTCTGTGGCGCGCCTGCCAGACGACATAAGCCTTGTCCGTAGCCGGCCTCGCCTGTGGAAAAGCAGCGTGGCACGCCTCGCGACGCGCGACGATCGACTGGTAAGCGCCATAGACGTCGATGAGGCTCATGCGATATTCGGCGCGCGGCTCCTGGGCGTGCGCAGCAATCGGGCCCGCGGCCGTGATCACTCCGAAAATGAAAACAGGCAAATAAAAGCGGGCGCGAACGGATTGAAATCGGAAAATCATCGAGGACTCATGCAGGGACGGGGCACTGTGCTACCGTTGAAGAGTCTATAACACAATTGATGCAGCCTTCCGGATAAAGCAGTGCAACGGAGCGGGAACGACACACTCGAACTCGACGTCCGTCCGGCCGTAAAGCGGCTGGGCGTGGTGGATTACGAGCCCACATGGCGCGCGATGCAGGCTTACACCCGGGCCCGTACACCCGACACCCGCGACGAGCTCTGGCTGCTGCAGCATCCGCCGGTGTATACGCTCGGCGTCGCAGGGCGGGCAGAGCACCTGCCGCGCGGCCGCGACGACATCCCCGTGGTGCGTATCGACCGCGGCGGCCAGATCACTTATCACGGCCCGGGTCAGATCGTCGCCTACCTGCTTCTCGACATCAGGCGCAGAGGCCTCGGCGTCAGACCGCTCGTTAGGCTCATGGAAAGGGCCGTGATAGACTTGCTAGCCGAGTACGGCATCAGCGCGGCGGGCCGCGTCGAAGCGCCGGGTGTTTATGCCGGTGCCGCAAAAATTGCCGCGCTGGGCCTGCGCGTGACGCGAGGCTGCTGCTATCACGGGCTCGCGCTCAATGTCGACATGGACCTTTCCCCTTTCTCCGCCATAGACCCCTGCGGCTATCCAGGCCTCACGGTGACCCAGCTCAAAGACTTCGGTGTCGCGGATGCGCCCGGGGTTGTGGCTGACAAGCTCGCCCATCAACTGATGAAAATCCTCGAATGAGCTCGATCGGCGACAAGCAGCGGGGCGCGGCCAAAACCGCGCGCATTCCGATCAAAATCGTGCCGGCTGAGCGCTTGAAAAAGCCCGACTGGATCCGCGTGCGGCTCGGCGATGGCCAGCGCTTCCAGGAGATCAAGCAGATCCTGCGCGAGCAAAAGCTGCATACGGTGTGCGAAGAGGCGTCGTGCCCGAACATCAGCGAGTGCTTCGGAAAAGGCACCGCGACGTTCATGATCCTGGGTGATCTGTGCACCCGGCGATGCCCCTTCTGCGACGTCGCGCACGGCAGGCCGCTACCGCCTGACGCGGAGGAACCCGCCCATCTCGCTGAAACCATCGCTGCGCTGAAGCTGAAGTACGTGGTGATCACGAGTGTGGATCGGGACGACCTGCGTGATGGCGGCGCGAAGCATTTCAAGGACTGCATACGCGAAGTGCGTGCGCGCTCCCCGCAGACTCGCATCGAGGTTCTCGTTCCGGACTTTCGCGGACGCCTCGATGTGGCGCTCGACATCCTCTCCGAATGCCCACCGGACGTCATGAACCATAACCTCGAGACGGTGCCCAGGCTCTACAAGCAGGCGCGGCCGGGGTCCGATTACGGGCATTCGCTGAAGCTCCTGAAAGACTTCAAGGCGCGCTTCGCGCACATTCCGGCGAAATCAGGGTTGATGGTCGGCCTGGGCGAAACCGACGACGAGATCATCGAGGTCATGCGCGACCTGCGCGCACACGACGTCGACATGCTGACGATAGGACAGTATCTGCAGCCCTCCGCGCACCATCTGCCGGTGCTGCGCTACGTCGAGCCCGCGATATTCGATGGGTTCACGAAGACGGCCGCGGCGCTGGGCTTCGTGCACGCGGCGTGCGGCCCGATGGTGCGCTCGAGCTATCACGCGGACCAGCAGGCACACGAAGCCGGCGTGACCTCAGCGTGACTCGCGTGTGATGCGCTGTCGGTATCCGACGTGATTTCCGACGTGGCGGACGTGGCAGACGAAGCTCCCGCTACCCTGCCAGGAAGAAAATACGGTGGAGCTGCTGTCGACGCTCAGACTTTCTCAGCGAGCTTCTGCTCGATCAACGCATCGAGCTTCGCAAAATCCGGCTCGCCGAGGATGCGCGATACGATGTTCCCGCGCTTGTCGATGACGATCGTCGTCGGCGTGAGCTTCACTTCTCCGAAGGCCTTCGCGGCCTCGCCCATCGGGTCGAGCGCGACCCTGAACGGCAGCGCGTTCTTTTCGGCGTAATTGATGACGTAGTTGGGCGGGTCGTGACGCATCGCCACGGCAACGAGTTCGAGGCCCTGCTTCTGGTATTTGTTGTATGTCGTCACCAGGCGCGGCATCTCTTTCACGCACGTCGGGCAATCGGTCGCCCAGAAATTCACCAGCACCACGTGCCCGCGAAGGTCCGCCGTCGAGATTCTCTCGCCCTTTAGCGAGGTGAACGTGACGCCAGGCGCCGGATTGCTGGTGAACAGCGCGGCGTAACCGGCAAAGCCGAGGACGCCGAGCAGCACGATAATTAGGATAGAGTTGCGCAGGTTCATTGATCGTTAAAGCCCGGTGAGGAGCATCGAATGCCCCGAATTCTCGTTTGTTTCGCGTGCCTTGTCATCAGCTTCTCCGGTCTCGCCGCGGGCATCGACCGGATCAGCAACACCGAAGCGTCCAGTGGTTTGAAGCAGGCGCTCGCGGATGGTTCCGCAGCGGCAGTCTCGAGCCTGGGCACCGAGAACGGTTTCCTCAATAATCCGAAGGTCAAAATCCCCCTGCCGCCGGCGCTTCAAAAAATCGAGGGAGCGATGCGCTATACCGGAATGAAACGACAGGCGGATGAGCTCGTCGTCGCGATGAATCGGGCGGCCGAAGCCGCGGTTCCCGAAGCCAAGGCCCTGCTCGTGGAGTCGGTTCGCAAAATGACGCTACAGGACGCCAAAGGCATTCTGACAGGGGGTGAGACATCGGCGACCGACTACTTCAGGCGCACGACGCAAACCCCGCTCGCGGCACGTTTTCGACCGATCGTAAAAAAAGCGACCGACCGGCTCGGGCTTGCGGAGCAGTACAACGGGCTCGCGGGCCAGGCGGCGCAGCTAGGGCTCATCAGGGAGCAGCAGGCGTCGATCGAAGGCTACGTCACCGAGAAAGCGCTGGAAGGCCTGTATCTCATGATCGCGGAGCAGGAGAAAGCGTTTCGCGCCAATCCGCTGGGCGCGACGAGCGACATCGTCAAGCGGGTCTTTGGCTCGCTGCGCTCGCCGAACCCGTGAGACCCCCCGCTACCCCTTCCTACGAATGACCGTACCGTAGTGAAAGGCGGTCACGCGGAAACCCGGGTTTTCCGCCGCTGCACACACCGGCCAGCGAACGCTAGCGGCCTGTATCAGTGATTTCGAGAGTAACGTTCGCGACGGCCGCCCGCCCGAAAGCCGGCCCGTCGCTCACTGTGAGTTGCTACCGGTTCTAACGTTACACTCCGCTAGTGCGCCTGGTCCCAGTTGGGGCCGGCGCCGACCTCGACCCGCAGCGGCGTCGCAAGCTCTGCGACGCCCGTCATGAGCTCCGGCAATTCCTCGCGCACGCGCGCGAGCTCGTCATCGGGTACTTCGAGCACCAGCTCGTCATGAACCTGCATGATCAGCTTCGCGCGCAGCGCCTCGCGCCCGAGCCAGTCCTGCACCCTGATCATCGCCATCTTGATGAGATCGGCAGCGGTGCCCTGCATCGGCGCGTTGATCGCGGCACGCTCCGCAGCCTGCCTGCGCGCAGGGCTTCCGCTTCGAATTTCCTGCAGCCATAACCGGCGCCCGAACACCGTTTCGACATAGCCGTTGCGCCGTGCCGATTCGCGGGTGCGCTCCATATAGGCCGCCACCCCGGGATAGCGCGCGAAGTAGCGATCCATGTACTGCTGGGCCGCCGTACGCTCGATGTCGAGCTGACGCGCGAGGCCGAATGCCGACATGCCGTAAATCAGACCGAAATTGATCGCTTTGGCGTAGCGCCGCTGCTCGGCACTCAATGCATCCTCAGCAATGCCAAACACTTCCGATGCGGTGGCGCGGTGTATGTCCCGGCCTTCGGCGAATGCCCTGAGCAGGCTCTCGTCGCGCGAGATGTGCGCCATGATGCGAAGCTCGATCTGCGAGTAATCCGCCGACACGATGTGCGAACCGATCGCCGGGATGAACGCCTCGCGGATACGGCGCCCTTCCGTCGTTCGGATGGGGATGTTCTGGAGGTTGGGCTCGCTGCTCGAGAGCCGCCCCGTGACCGCGACCGCCTGCGAATAGCAGGTGTGCACGCGCCCCGTAGACGGATTGATCATTTCGCCGAGCTTGTCGGTGTAAGTCGACTTCAGCTTGGACAGACCCCGGTATTCGAGGATGAGCTTGGGCAGGGGATGATCGAGCGCGAGCTGGGCGAGAACGTCTTCGTCGGTCGACGGTGTGCCCGAAGGTGTTTTCTTGAGCACCGGAAGCTTGTGGCGGTCGAAAAGGATTTCCTGGATTTGCCGCGGGGAATTCAGGTTGAAAGGCTGCTCCGCCGCCTCGTGCGCCTTCTTCTCGATTTCGAGCATCTTGCCGCCGAATTCGCGCGACAAATCGCCGAGGAGCTTCACGTCGAGCAGCACGCCGTTGCGCTCCATGCGGGCGAGCACGTGCATGACCGGCATCTCGATGTCCCGATAGATGCGGCATACGTCACCGTCGCGCTCGACCTGCGGCAACAGCGCATGGTGCAGCCGCAAGGTGACATCCGCGTCTTCGGCCGCATACTCGGTCGCGTTCTCGACGCTGACCTGCTCGAAACCAATGCGCTTGGCGCCCTTGCCCGTCACGTCGTCGTAGGTGATCGTCTTCAGCGACAGGTGGCGCTCAGCCAGGTTGTCCATGTCGTGCGATTTGTGGCTTTCGATCACGTACGACTGGAGCAGCGTGTCGTGCGCCACGCCCGCGAGAGCAATCCCGTAGTTGGCCAGGACATGCATATCGTATTTCATGTTCTGTCCGACCTTCGCGCGAGCCGGATCTTCGAGCCACGGTTTGAGGCGCTCGAGTACGAGCTCGAGCGGAAGCTGCTCCGGCGCGCCGGCATAGCGGTGGCTCACGGGAATATACGCCGCGCACGCACGCTCGACACACAGCGACAGACCGACGAGCTGCGCACGGAACGCGTCGATGCTCGTGGTCTCGGTGTCAAACGCGGTGAGCTCCGCGCCTTCGAGCCGCAGCAGCCACGCGTTGAGCTGCTCTTCGGTGAGCACCGTCTCGTACTCGCAGGCTTCCTCCGACCGAATCGTGATCGCCGCAGGCGACGATCCCGCTGCCGCTTCATCGACGACATCAGCGACCTCGGCGCGGCTGGGCGGCGCCTCCAGTTCCCGCCGCCACGTCTTGAACTCGAAGCGTTCGAAAAGCGCCGCGAGCTTAGCGTTATCCTGCGGCGCGATTTCGAGTGCGTGCGGCGCAAGCGGCAGCGGCACGTCGCACTTGATCGTGAGCAGCGACCTCGCCTGCGGCAGCCAGTCGAGCTTTTTTCGCAGGTTCTCGCCGACGACGCCCCCGATATCGGCGGCACATCGCAACACTTCGTCGAGCGTCCCGTACTGCGCGAGCCACTTGCAGGCGGTCTTCGGGCCGACTTTGTCCACGCCGGGGATGTTGTCGATGCTGTCGCCGATCAGCGTGAGGTAGTCGATGAACCGGTCGGGTTTTACGCCGAACTTTTTTTCGACGCCGGCCTCGTCGAGGATCTCGTTCGACATCGTGTTGACGAGCGTCACCCGCGGGCTCACGAGCTGCGCCATGTCTTTGTCACCCGTCGAAATGATCACGTTCAGGTCCGCCGCCTCGGCCTGCTTGGTGAGCGTGCCGATCACGTCGTCGGCCTCGACGCCGTCGATGACCAGCAAAGGCCAGCCCATCGCGCGTATCGACTCGTTCAGCGCGTCCACCTGAAAACGCAGATCATCGGGCATCGCTTCGCGGTTTGCCTTGTACGCGGGATACACCTCATCGCGGAAGGTCTTGCCTTTTGCGTCCAAAACCACGGCGCTATAATCCGCGCGCGTATCCTTGTGCAGCTTGCGCAGCATGTTGATCACGCCATAGATCGCCCCCGTCGGCTCTCCCCGGGTGTTGCGCAAATCGGGCAACGCGTGGAAAGCGCGATAGAAATAGGACGAGCCGTCGACCAGCAGCAGAGTTTTCATCACAGAGGCGGTGAACGAGTGAGCGCGTGAAAGTCGGATATGGCGACGGAGATTTGCAAACTGGCCGCCAGCCCCGCTTTACGTCATCACGTCGTCACTGACGTTAAATGAGTCCAAAAGACAAGTTCCCACACCCGCTTGCGCCCGAGTTGAGTGAGAAATCGTGGGCGGCGCGCGAGTCCTGGCGAGTGCTGGGCATTATGGCAGAATTCGTGCAGGCGACCGAGAAGCTCGCCGCCATCAAGCCTGCGGTGAGCTTCTTCGGCAGCGCCCGCATCGGCGCCGGGCATCCTTACTATGCGCTCGCAGAGAAAACCGCGAGGCTGCTTTCCGACGCCGGCTTCAGCGTCATTTCCGGAGGCGGCCCCGGGATCATGGAAGCGGCCAACAAAGGCGCTTACGAAGGCAAGTCGCCGAGCATCGGTCTGAACATTCAGCTTCCCCACGAGCAGCAGGGCAATCTCTACCAGGACATCAGCCAGAACTTTCACTACTTCTTCGCGCGCAAAGTGATGTTCGTGAAGTTCGCGATGGCCTACGTCGTCTTTCCCGGCGGTTTCGGCACGCTGGACGAAGTGATGGAAGCGCTGACGCTCGTGCAAACCGGCAAGACGCGCAAGATGCCGATCATCCTCGTCCACGAGCCTTTCTGGCGCGGCATGATCGACTGGTTTCGCACGACGCTCGTCGCGGAAGGCACGATCTCGCCCGAGGACATGAATCTCATCCAGCTCATAGACGAGCCCCATGCGGTGGTCGAAGCGATTTTCGATTACTACGAAAAGCGCGGCTTCCAGCCGTCGGAAGCGGAGCAGGAGGTCATGCTGAACCTGTAGAACCGGACGCCTGGGCGTCGTGCCGCGGCGGCGATGCATACTTCGGTTCCGGCTCCGCCAGCGGCATGGAATGTGCTTTGAGTTTCCTATTCGAACCCGGATAATACGGGCGACACAAGGAAGCCTCATGCGTACTCTGCGTATTCTGCATATTCTGTTTGCCCCACTCCTGCTCGGTCTACCTTTTCCAGTTGTCGCGCAGTCCCCCGGGGACCGCGCTTTACCGAGCCAGTCGACACCTGCGCAAGCGCGCAAGCCCGCGCCGGCGGCGCCCTACAGCGGCACCGCCAGCAAGACCCCGCTCCAGCCCATACCCGAGCCGCCCCCGCCGCCGCCTGGCATGGAGCCCGATGCGTCCCTCGAGCCGCAGGTGACGATCCAGCGCCGCGGCACCGATACCGTCGAAGAATTCCGCCTCAACGGCCGGCTCTACATGGTCAAGATCACGCCGACGCACGGCAAACCGTATTACCTCATCGATAACGTCGGGCGGGGCGAATTCACGCGCCTGGACAGCTACGACACGGGCACGCGACCGCCGATGTGGGTCATTCATTCCTGGTAATCAGATCTCGCGGGTAAGGCCGTCCAAGCGGGAAACCGCTCAGCTGACGGCCGGCCACGCATAGGGCGCGACGGTTACTGCCAGCCCCCGAGCGTTCAACAACCGATGTCCGTCTACACCACTGTCACGCCCGAGCAGCTCAGCGTCTGGTTGACTCAGCATAACGTCGGCACACTGGCCGACCTGCGAGGCATCACCGCCGGCATCGAGAACACGAACTATCTCGTTTCGACGACGGCCGGTCGCTACGTCCTGACGTTGTTCGAAAAGCTCACGGCCGCCGAGCTGCCGTTCTATCTCAATCTGATGGCGCACCTTGCCGACCACGGCATCCCGAGTGCGCGCCCGATCCCCGATCTGGAAGGTGAGCTGCTCGGCGAGCTGAACGGCAAGCCGGCCGCCCTGGTCGCCTTTCTTCCCGGCGCGGACGTCGAGCAACCCCGCGAGGCCCACTGCGCCGCGGTAGGCGCCACGCTGGCGCGAATTCACCGCGCCGGTCTTTCGTATGGCGCGCGCATGGAGAACCCCCGGGGCCTGGCATGGTGGCGTCACGTCATGCCGGAGATCCTGCGCTTCCTGCCTGCGGCGGACGCAGAGCGCCTGCGTGCCGAAGTGGCTTTCCAGGGGTCGCAGCACTACGCCGAGCTGCCGAGCGGCGCGGTCCATGCGGATCTTTTTCGCGACAACGTCCTGTTCGAGGGCGAGCGCATCTCGGGCGTGATCGACTTTTACTTCGCCTGCACTGACGCGCTGCTCTACGACGTCGCCATTTGCATAAACGACTGGTGCGTCCAGAGCGACGCTCGGATCGACGAGCGGCGCGCAGCAGCCCTGCTACGCGCCTACGGGGCGATTCGGCCGATCAGCGACCTCGAAGCCGAGGCGTGGCCTGCCGTGCTGCGCGCCGCAGCGCTGCGCTTCTGGATATCGCGCCTGTACGATTTTCACCTGCCTCGTGAGGGCGAGCTCACGCACGCGAAAGACCCCGGGCACTTCGGGCGCATACTGGAGCAGCACATCGCCCATCCGCTCGCACTCGCGCAATCCAGGCCCTAAGCCGACTATAATCAGTTCATCGTGAGCGGCCGGCGCTCATGACCTTCCTCGGAAATTCTTCGTACCATGGAGTCCCGCACCGTCCGCGCCGGTCATGGCTGGATCTGGATCAAAGAAGGCTTTGTGCTGTTTCGCAAAAGCCCCGCGAACTGGCTCGCCCTGATCCTCATGCTTTTCGCCGCCACCAAGCTCCTGGCGGTGGTCTCCCTGCTCGGCATCGTCTTCGTCCTCTTCATGCCCGTCTTCATCGCCGGGCTCATGGAAGGTTGCCGTTCGCTCGAGCGCGGCGAGCCGCTGCAGCTCACGCACCTTGCATGCGGCTTCAGGAAGAACGCCGCACAGCTCGTCACCATCGGCGGCGTATCGCTCGTGGGCAATCTGGCGGTCATGATGGTCATCATTTCCATGGGCGGAGACGCGATGTCGACGATGACCAAGACCTTGTCGCAGGGCACACCCCCCACTGCGCCTACAGCGGAGGTTCAGGCGGCCTCGGTCATGGTGGCGCGTGCGCTGCTCGTCGGCACCCTGGTGTCGCTTCCGCTGCTGATGGCGCTCTGGTATGCGCCCCTGCTGATCTATTTCGACGATCTGAGCGCGCTGGCTGCGATGAAATCCAGTCTCTTTGCGTGTGCGAAGAACGCGCCGGCGATGATCGTGTTCGGCGCGGCAGTATTGGGCGGTATGTTCCTCGCAATGCCTTTCGCCATGGCGCTGCGGCAATACGACCTCGCCCTGTGGCTGCTGGCGCCGGTGGTGTTGCCGGCTCTGTATGCGAGC
>JBKJKJ010000485.1:0-30939 GCA_046597455.1 Burkholderiales bacterium | reverse complement strand
GTAATGCTGACACCTGGATTTCGGTCGGCACGCAGCTGATCGTTCCGCGTTCGAATGTCGTCAATACCGGATCGGTCGCTGCCACGCCCGGTACGCTGGGCGCCGCAGTGCCCTATGGGGGAAACGATTATCGCAATCCCAGCGACCCGACGCCCATACCCAACATCTACGTCGCGAAACGCCTCGCCGACAATGCGGGATATCTGGGCTTCGGCGTAACCGCGCCCTTCGGGCTCTCGACGCAATACAGCCCTGAGTGGTTCGGCCGCTACGACGCCATCGAAGCTTCGCTTCTGACCATCAATTTAGGGATCGTCGGTGCGGTAAGCCTCACGCCCAGTCTGTCACTCGGAGGCGGGCTCGACTTTCAGCACGCGCGATCCCGGCTTGTGGGCGCGATTCCCAATCCGTTCACGGCGGGCGGGCCCACAGCCTCGACTGACGCGCGCATCGACACGAGTGGCAGCGCGTGGTCTCCTGGGTTCAACGTGGGCCTGTTGTGGAACGCAGGCGAGCACACTCGAGTGGGCATCCATTATCGCTCGGGCATCACGCACAAGATCAAGGGCACCGCGGTCACCACGGGTTTCACGGGTCCGCTGGCCGGTGCTAACGGCAGCGTGGGCGCCAGTGCGGACGTAAAGCTTCCCGCCATTCTCAGCATCGGCCTTGCGAGCGCCGCGTCAGAACGCCTGCTGCTACTCGCCAACCTCGAGTGGTACGGCTGGAGCAGTTTCGACGAAACACGCCTGCGCTTCGACGACGGCCGACCCGATGCCATCCGCCCGACACGTTATCGCAACACCTGGGCGCTCGCGCTTGGGGCCGATTACCGCGTGTCCGACCCTTTGACCGTGCGCGGCGGTGTGCGTCTGGACCGGACCCCCACCGTGGCTGGATTTCGCGACGTGACTTTCCCCGACTCGGACCGCCTGTGGGTTGCTGTGGGTGCTACCTATCAGTTCAAGCGGCAATGGTGGGCCGATGTTGCGCTGAAGCACGCGTTCTTTAAAAAAGGGGAAATCGCCGTCACCCGGGAATATTTCGAGGCAACGCCGCTCGCCAGCAGCGCCAGCCTCAGCGGCCGCGCTGACTCCAGCACCAGCACGTTGTCGGTGAATCTTGGACATGCATTCTGACCGGCGTAACGTCGGAGCGTAGCAACCTGGAGGGAGTGATGCATCGATACCTGCGACGTGGTGGAATGGACGTGCAGCCTGCGCCGTGGCAATGCAACGACGTTCGCGCGCAGGTTTTTTATCTGAGGGGCGATTTTCAGAAGCTTCAGGACCTGTGTGACCGCTGCCTGAACCTCTCGAATGCGCCGCGGTATTCGCCGGTGCTCGAGTATGTCGCTCTTACGTTCCAGCGTTTCGAGGGATTGTTTTCCGACTGCGAGCCGCACACCACGCAACCGGGCCGTCATCACTACACCGAAGCGAGTCTGTGGGTGATGATCAGCAATGGCGCGGATACCCGGGTGTTCATTCCATATATGTTTGTCGACAACTGGGTCGCCCTTGCAGCCGGCCGCGAAGTCTACGGTTTTCCCAAGGAATATGCGACGATCCAGATGCCCTCTCCGGGCAATGGAAATAACGCATCCGTCAGCGCTCTGGCCCTCCAGCACGCCGGCCCCGGCCCCGTGCGGGAGCTCAGCATGATGAAGTGTGCGCCGACGGCGGGTCATCTACTGACTGGCGCTAGCAATATTGCTAAAGGTGCCCTGGCCAATTTTTGGCAAAGCCTCGGTCCGGACAGTCTCCTTACCGCGTTGTTCCCACCGATCGGTCCGATTGCGCAGTTCCTGGCAATGTTGGGTGCGGGAAGGCTGCCCATCGCTTTCCTTCGCCAGATTCGTGCGACGCAGGGGGGTAATGACGCCGACCTGCTGCAGGTCGTCAATGCCGAAGTAAGGCCTTTCAACGTCTCGATTCCGACGATACTCCCCCCGCACGAGTTGCGGCTGGCCGCGCTCGCCAGCCATCCGATTGCCGCGGATCTGGGCCTGCAGGCCAAAGCGAACGGCGCCTTCGACGTAACGTTCGCCATCGAAGTCGACATCGACAACTTCCGATTGCAGCCCGGTGTAGTGGCCTGGCCGTGAAGCGCGGGGACTGGTGATCGCCCGTGCAAAAGCATGGCGCGCAGGACAAGCCGATACCCGCGGCGCAGCGCATCCCCGATAGCGTGAAGCAGGTGCCTTCTGATCTCTACGCTGCGTTCGTGCCGTCGCGAGTGGTGCAGCACCACCTGCGCGAGCCCGGGCCGCCTGCGCAGATGCGGATCGAAACGTGTGTGGGTGTCGTGCTGTTCGTCGACGTGACCGGCTATACCCGGCTGACCGAATCATATTCCTCCCGTGGTAGAGAGGGCGTCGAGCAACTGACGGTGCTGCTCAACGGGTTTTTCTCTCGGCTCGAAGACGTCATTGCACGGTATGGCGGCGACATCATCAGCTTCGCGGGCGATTGCGTTCTCGCGTTGTGGACGAGTCCGGCGCCGGATCTGGGCGTGCTCCCACGTCTCGCTGCGCAATGCGCGTGGGCTGCCTGTAATGAGATCGAGGATCTCAAGCTGCCTGAAACGCTGCGAATGTGTCTGGGCGCGGGATGCGGTGAAGTTACGCTTTCGACGATCGGCGGCGTTGGTGGAGAGTGGAGATATCTCGCAGCCGGCGCGGCCGTAACTTCAGCCGCGCATGCACTGAAGCGCGCTGTTCCGGGCGCGGTAATCGTATCGGATGAAATGTGGGCGCTAGTCGAGCCGTTTGCAAGCGCAGCACCGACTGCCGGCCGGTATTTCGCACTTACCCGCATTCGGGAGCCTGTCGAGCTTCCGCCCCCGAGAATCGGCATTGCGGCAGATGCAGATGCCGCGGCAGCAGCGCTGCGAAGCTACATACCGTTGTCGGTGTTGGAGCATCTCGACGTCGGGCAGCGCGAGTGGCTTGCGGAATTCCGGCAGGCCACGATCGCATTTGTGGCCTTCCCCGATATCCGAACGGCCAGGCATTCCGATCTGCTGCAACTGCAGTTTGCCACCGTATGCGTCCAACAGACGTTGGCACACTATGGCGGCGCTCTGGCGCGCATCATCGTGGACGACAAGGGCACCAACATGCTGTGCGTCTGGGGCATCCCCGGGCGCCATCACGAGGACGACGCCGGGCGCGCCACCGCGGCAACGCTTGTGTTTCACGCCCGCCTGCGGCAGGCGCGCATCCGCTGCGGCACCGGCATCGCGACCGGACGCGTGTTTTGTGGGCTCGCCGGCGCGGGTTCGCGTTACGAGTACACCGTTACGGGCGACTCGGTCAACCTCGCGGCGCGCCTGATGGTGGCCGCCAGATCCGGGGTCGTCTGTGACGCGAGAACGAGGGAACTCGCGAGTGGTGCGATCGAGTTCGAATCACTGCCGCCGGCGGTCCTGAAGAGTTGGGGCGCCCCGGTAGCGGTGGCACGACCGCTGAGCATCATGCAGACTGCGGGTGTTCGCGGGCGCCGGACGTCGCTCACGGAGCTGATCGGCCGCGAAGTTGAGAAGAAAAAGCTGTCGCGCGCAATCGCGGGTCTGATGGGGGGCGACGGGTCGCTCGTCGTCATTGAAGGAGAAGTGGGCGTCGGCAAATCCCGGCTCGTCTCGGAGCTGATCGCGATGGCCCGGTCAGACTGCGTCAACACGATCGCGGGCTATGCCGATGAAATAGGGGAAAAGACCACCTACTTCGTCTATCGAACGATCCTCGACGGATTGTTCGCGCGCCGTTGCCCCGGCGACAACGCCACTCGCCGGGCATATCTCGAGGCGAAGTTTGCGGCCGAGCCGGTGATGCGCTCGTGGCTGCCGCTTCTCAACGATGTCCTGCCTCTGCGCTTCGAGCACAACGCCGTGAGCCGGGGAATGAGCGAGGAATCACGCGCGGACAGCACGGCCGCGCTGATCGTCGAAATTCTCCGGGACGAGGCCGCGCGAGCGCCGACGCTGATCATTCTCGAAGACGCGCACTGGATGGATTCGATGTCATGGCTCGTCACCGCCCGCCTGCACAAGCGCTCGAGGTCGCTCCTTCTGGTGCTGGTGCTGCGGAAGGGATACGCCGCCGAAGCGAAGGGCGCGCGGGAGATGCTGGCATCAGCGGGCATCGAGCGTGTCGCAGTGGAAACACTATCGCGCGACGAGATCGAGCTCTTGATATGTGATCGCGTGGGCGCAAAAAGCGTGTCGTCCGAAGCGATCACGATCCTCCACGAAAGAACCGCCGGCAATCCGCTCTTCGGCGAGGAGCTGTGCAACATGTTGCGCGAGAATGGGCATCTGGTAATCGACAACGGCCACTGTGCGCTGTCGCAGCAATGCGGCGTGCCCGGGATGGCGGAGCTGCCCGATACCATACAAGCCGTCATTGCGAGCCGCATCGACCGGCTGCCTGCGGCGCTGCAGCTCACGCTGAAAATCGCAAGCGTCTCGGGACGCTGGTTTACGCCTGAGTTCGTCAGGGCTATACACCCTCGCGAGCCGGGCAGCGGTGAGATTTCGACGCAGTTTCAGATGTTTTCCGCGGTGGATTTGATCCGGCCGGACGGTGAAGGGCCCGGCCTGCGCTACCGCTTCAAGCACGCCATGACGCAGGACGTCGCTTACGGCCTGCTGCCGCCTACCCAGCAGCGTCAGCTTCATCGCGCCGCTGGGCAGTGGTATGAAGAGGCGCACCAGGACGAGCCCAGCGCCGTCTATCCGGTGCTCGCTCACCATTGGAAGAAAGCCGATGATGCCCTCAAGGCGGCCGAGTATCTCCACAAAGCGGGTGAACAGGCAATGCAGCGTTACGCGCTGAGCGACGCCGTAAAGTTTCTGGAGGACGCGATCGAATTTCTCGGCCGCCGGGAGCCCAGGGCGGTTGCGGAGGAGAAGGCGGCATGCAAGAGGCTGCTGGGTTTCGCCTCGCTGTGGCAGGGTGACATGCAAATGAGCCAGCAGCACCTGGAGCAGAGTTTCGAAATTTCCGGGCGCCCCATACCGTCTGGTCGGCGCCTCATCGCGTATCTGATCGCGAGGACCGGTGAATACGCGTTCATCCGAATCCTCCGGGGTGTTTTCCCGTCCGGAGCCCGGGAATCATCGCAGGCGGAGCGCGATGCCGCCACTGCGTTACTGCGCCTTGGGCATATCGCGTATTACATGGGAAACAATCCCCTGTCGTTTTATACGTCGCTATGCGCGCTGAATTTCGCCGAGCGCCGTGGCGGCTGCCCCGAAACCGCGCTCATTTACGGGGCGGTCGTCGTAGGCGCGGGTATGCTCGGTCTGCATGCTTTCGCCCGGCGTTACCTGCGACTCGCACTGCGCTTCGTGCGCCAGATCGACGATCCGTCGGTCTCCTCGCAGGTGTTGATGTTCATCGCTATTTACGATGCGGGCGTTTGCAAATGGCACAGCAGCATATCGCGCTCGATCAGCGCGGCCGAGCAGAGCCGCCTTGTCGGAGCGAGCCGGCGAATCGACGAATGCACCGTGGTTCGTGCTTTCGCGCACTATCATCAGGGCGATCTCGAAGGCGCGCTGCATTTTTTCGAAGCGACTGCGGCGGGCGGCCGCGCGCGGGGGGACCGTCAAACCGCAGGCTGGGGTGTCCTGGGCATCTCGCGCGTGCGCCTCGCACAACATCGAATCGACGAGGCGCTCAGCGCGCTGCGCGAGGCGGAAACCCTGGCTGCGGATTGGCTTTCGCTCGTCGAACTGCACGGTCAGAAGGCGATAGCGCATGTCCGGCGGCATGACACTGAGGCTGCTCTTGCAGCGGCCCGCGCCGGGCTGGCGGTGGTCGCCGGCGCACGTCAGCCGTCTTTTTCGACGCTGACCGGGACTGCGGGAATTGCGGAAACCCTCCTGATACTCTGGTGTCTCGCCCGTGAAGGCGAGATAGCGCACGATCCGCAGATGCTCGGGCGCGACGCGCGCGCTGCGCTGGCTGCCCTGGTCGACCTTGCACGACGTTATCCGGTCGCGCGACCGCAGGCGTTGCTGCAGCGCGCCGTGTATCAGCTCGTGAGACAGCGCACTGGGCTTGCCCTCGAACTGCTGCGCCGCGCGAGGGACGCCGCGAGCCGCTATGGGATGCAGGGGGATGCGGCGCGTGTCGCATTCGCGCTGTCGTGGCATGGCGGTGAGGCGCAATGCGATGCCGATTCCCACGGTGCGCGCGGCATCCTCGCCAGGCTGGATCCCCGCGGATTGGGAAGCTGGGACTGGTCTCGCCGGATCTCAGCCACGACGCCGGCAGTCCGTGAGAAGCTAGACGCGCCAGCAGTTTAGCTAAGCGGGGGCACGCGGGCCCCCCATTCGGGGACGTGCGTTCTGCGTCGGCCGCGCTACAATGCGCCGTTTTCACCGACCCCGGCGCCTCGCGCCGCCCACCAGGACCCATGGCAGCAAAGAAATACGACGAAAGCTCGGTCAGGAAGCTCCGAGGCATCGAGCCCGTGCAGCGCCTGCCCGGCATGTATACCCGCACGGCCGATCCGACCCATATCATCCAGGAAGCGATCGATAACGCAGCCGACGAGGCCTTCGGCGGTCACTCGGATCGCATCGACGTCACGCTGCACCGGGATGGCTCGGTCACCGTAGCCGACAACGGCCGCGGCATACCGGTCGGGCTCCATCCCGAGGAGAAAATCCCCACCGTCCAGCTCGTCTTCACCGAGCTGCACGCGGGCGCCAAGTTCTCGAAGACTGAAGCGGACGCTGCGTACAAGTTCTCCGGCGGCCTGCACGGTGTGGGCGTGTCCGTCACCAATGCGCTCGCCGATCGCCTCGAAGTCGAAGTGAAGCGCGAAGGCGGGCTGCACCGCATCGTTTTCGAGAATGGTGTGGTCACCGAGAAGCTGAAGAAGACCAAAACGATCGCCGTGAAAGACACCGGCACGGCGCTGCATATCTGGCCCAACAAGAAATATTTCGACAGTCCCAAGGTTTCGCTCCCCGATCTCGAGCGCGTGGTGCGCTCCAAGGCGGTGCTGCTCCCCGGCGTGCAGGTGACGCTCAACATCGAAACCGCGAAAGAAACCGAGACGCGCACGTGGAGCTATCCGGACGGGATGAAAGGCTATCTCGCCGATCTGCTCGCGCAAGCCGAGGCGGTGGCCCCGATATTCGACGGCGAGAAATATGTCACCGAAGCGAACGGTTTCGCTCTGGGCGAAGGCGCCGGATGGGCTTTCGCGTTCGTCGAGGACAGCAAAGGATTCGGGGAGTCGTATGCGAATCTGATTCCGACGCCCGCAGGCGGCACGCACGAGGCCGGTTTGCGCGACGGCGTGTTCGAAGCGGTCAAGGCGTTCGCCGAGCACCACAGCATGATGCCGCGCGGCATCCGGCTCATGGCCGACGACGTGTGGTCGCGTACGGTGTTTTTCCTCTCCGCCAAGGTGCTCGAGCCGCAGTTCCACGGCCAAACCAAGGAAAAGCTTTCCAATCGCGACGCGATCAAGCTCGTGTCGAGCATGGTGCGCGACCCGTTCGAGCTGTGGCTGAACAGTCACGTGGACTGGGGGCGAAAAATCGCGGACCTGGTGATCAGGCAGGCTGTGGATCGCTCGCGCTCGGTGCAGAAAGTCGAGCGCAAGAAATCCTCCAGCGTCGTCATGCTGCCCGAGAAGCTCACCGACTGCGAATCGAGCGTCATCAGTGAAAACGAGCTGTTTCTCGTCGAAGGCGATTCCGCCGGCGGTTCCGCCAAACAGGCCCGCGACAAGCGCTTCCAGGCGATTTACAAGATGCGCGGCAAGGCGCTCAATTCCTGGGAAGTGAAGCGCGAGCTGCTTTTTTCGAATGCGGAGATTCACGACATCGCCGTTGCGGTCGGCGTCGATCCGCACGGCTCCGAGGACGAGCCCGATCTCTCGGGCCTGCGCTACGGAAAAATCGCGTCGATGACCGACGCGGACGTGGACGGCGCGCACATCTCGGTGCTGCTGCTGACACTTTTCTACAAGCACTTCCCCAAGCTGATCGAGCGCGGCCATATCTACGTCGCGAGCCCGCCGCTGTACAAGATCGACATTCCGGCGCAGGGCAAGCGCGCGGGCAAGAAGCTCTACGCGCTCGACGAAGAGGAGCGCAAGTCGATTTTCGATCGTGCGCGTGACGACGGCATCAAGCCCGAGTCGCTCAAGATCCAGCGCTTCAAGGGCCTGGGCGAAATGAATCCCGAGCAGCTGTGGGAGACCACGCTGTGCCCCGACACGCGCCGGCTCCTCAAGGTGCGCATCGATGACGCGAAAGACACGTACGAAATGTTCCAGAAGCTGATGTCCAAGCGCGAAGCCGACAAGCGCTGTGCATGGATGGAAGAGAAAGGCGATACGGTCGAGGCTGACGTATGACGGAAGACACGAAGTCCAGAGGCCCGAAAGCCGACGACAACACGCTGGACCTGTTCGCTGAAGCGGGCGTGGGCGGTGGCGGCACGGATCTGCCTGCGAACCCCGCCGCAATGGGCGGCGACGACTCGATCGATATGGCGACTTTCGCCGAGCGCAGCTATCTCACCTACGCGATGAGCGTGGTGCGCGGGCGCGCGATTCCCAATGTCGAAGACGGGCAGAAGCCGGTGCAGCGGCGCATTCTTTACGCGATGCACGAGCTTGGATTGCGCGCGGGCGTGCAGCACACGAAATCGGCGCGCATCGTCGGTGAAGTGCTCGGCAAGTACCATCCGCATGGCGACTCGTCGACGTACGACGCGCTCGTTCGCATGGCGCAGGATTTCTCGCTGCGCTATCCGCTGATCGACGGCCAGGGCAACTTCGGCACCGCCGATGGCGATTCCGCCGCGGCCTATCGGTACACCGAAGCGCGTCTGACGCCGATCGCCGATCTGCTGCTTTCCGAGATCGACCAGGACACGGTCGATTTCCACCCGAACTACGACGGGCGGCTCAACGAGCCCGAGCTTTTGCCGGCGCGCCTGCCGATGCTGCTGCTGAACGGCGCCTCGGGCGTCGCGGTCGGCATGGCGTGCGAGCTGCCGCCGCACAACATGCGCGAGATCGCGGACGCGGCGGTGCAGATTCTGCGTCACCCGAAGACCACGATCGAATCGCTGATGGACATGGTCCCCGGGCCGGATTTTCCGGGCGGCGGGCAGATCATCAGTGCGCGTCAGGCGATACTCGATGCCTATTCGAGCGGGCGCGGCTCGCTGCGTGCGCGTGCGCGATGGCGAGTGGAGAACCTCGCGCGAGGCCAGTGGCAGATCATCGTCTACGAGCTTCCGCCGACGACTTCGGCACATCGCGTCATGGGTGAAGTCGAGGAGCTCACCAATCCCAAGCCCAAGGAGAAGGGCGGGAAGATCAACGCGACCCAGGCCAATCTGAAGCAGCTCATCCTGGGCTCGCTGGAGAAAGTGAACGACGAGTCCGACAAGGATTGTAAGGTTCGCCTTGTGCTCGAGCCGCGCTCGTCGCGCCAGGATCCAGACGAGTTCATGCGGCTGCTGCTCGCGCACACGAGCCTCGAGGAAAACTTCTCGGTCAACCTGGTCGTGCTCGGCCTCGACGGACGGCCCGGGCGCAAGAACCTGCGCGAGATGCTCGACGAGTGGGTGCAGTTCCGCATCGCGACGGTCACGCGGCGCACGACCTTCCGCCTGAACCAGGTGGAGCGCCGCATACACATTCTCGAAGGCCGCAACATCGTCTTCCTGAACATCGACAAGGTCATCAAGGTCATCCGTGAATCGGACGAGCCCAAGCCCGATCTGATTCGCGTGTTCAGCCTCACCGAGATTCAGGCCGAGGACATCCTGGAAATCCGGCTGCGCCAGCTCGCGCGGCTCGAAGGGATCAAGATCCAGAACGAGCTCAAGGAGCTCAGGATCGAGCGCAAGGGTCTGAAAGAGCTCTTGGGCAGCGAGAGCGAGATGAGAAAGCTCGTCGCGAAAGAGATCCGCGACGACGCGAAGAAATATGGCGACGCACGCCGCACGCTGATCGAAGAAGCCGGGCGTTCGACGTTCGAGCGGCAGGTCGTCGACGAGCCGCTCACGATCATCGTGTCGCGCAATGGCTGGGTGCGCTCACGGCAGGGGCACGGGCTCGATCTGTCCGGCACCACGTACAAGACTGGAGATGCCGAATATGCGGTGCTCGAGACCCGCTCGGTTCACAACATCGCGGCGATCGATTCGACGGGTCGCGCATTCAGCGTGCAGGCCGCCGACATCCCGGGCGGCAAAGGCGACGGCGTGCCTTTCACGTCGCTCATCGAGCTGGCACCCGGCGCGCGCCTCGCGCACATCGTCGATGCGGCACCCGGCCGCCGCTACCTTGTTGCGAATTCGGGCGGCTATGGCTTCATCGCAAAATCGGAGGAGCTGCTCACCCGCATCCGCGCGGGCAAAGCGTTCATGACCCTGCAGGACGGCGAAGAAGTGCTGCGCCCGGCGCTGGTGCCGAGCGCCCCGGAAATGGCGGTGACGCTTTCCGCGCACGGCCGCATGCTGCTTTTCAAGGCGGACGAGCTCAAAGAGCTCGCGCGCGGTCGCGGGATCACGCTGATGGGTCTCGACCCGGACGAGAAGATGACGGCAGTAGGCTTCAGCAATGCGAAAGGGGTTACCGTCATCGGCACGTCACGCTCGGGCACCGAGAAAAGCGTACGCATCACCGGCGAGGACCTTCAGAAGCACATCGTGCATCGTGCGCGCAAAGGGTGTCTGTTGCCGGGCAAGATCGTGCCCGCGGCCGTGAAGTCCTGATTGTCGTGATCGGCGGAAGCCGGGGCGTTACGGTGCGAGCGGCGGCGCCTGATCCGCGCGCGTCCCACTGACGTAGCGGTAGGCCGCGGCTGCGCGGTTCAGCAGCGACGCCTCGTTTGTGCCCAGCGCCATCTTTCGGACTGCGCTCACGAGGTAGAAATCCCAGACGTCGCCGGAGCGGCGTCTGAGAAAATACGCGGTTCGCAGATCGCCCGGCGCGTAGGCGGTGAACATGAAATACCGGACCGGGCTGACGTTCTGTATCTGCGCGGTGATCCGATCGGGCCCCTCGACTGTGACCCGCATGCGGAACGTGACTTCGTGCCGGGAGCGATTGTCGGTCTGGACGAAGTAAACATCCTTCCTGTCGCGCATCTCGGCGGCGCTGAAGTCATACCGCGCATCGGCGCCGGGTTGTTCGACAGCGTACGAGCGGGTGATGAGCGGGGTCCACTGCTGGTCAGTGGTCGACCAGTAGCGCAGTCCTTTCATTTTTGACACCGCACCGAGCCGCTCGAGCAATTGACCGCGGTCGCCTTCGAACCGGAAGCTGCCTGACAGCGTGATGAGGGCGTCGAAAGCAATCCCGAGCTCGTCCGCGCAGGACGCATCGATGCGCACCCCGGACCCATTGCCCGTCCACGTGCCTGCCGCAGGCTGTGCGCCGACCGGCGCGTACGCAGGGACCGGCGCGTGAGCGCAGGGTGCCCGCGGCGTGCGCGGAGTCGAATCGGCCGCGTATCCCGACGCCGACACGACCAGGACCAGCAAAGTGAAAAGTCTCATGTGCCATCTCCGGATCGATGTGCGCTGATATCGTCCGGCGCATGGCGTATCGCCTTGCACGCATCGTGCCAGCGGCCGGCTCGCCGCGGAACTAATCGTTCGCGCGGGGCGGTGGCGGTTTTCGGTGACGCCACGTAGCGTCAGAACGAAATGATTCCGAAATACTCGAGGATCGCCAGCCCGGAGGCGCTGATGAAGATCAGCAAGGCCTTGACCAGTGGTTGCTGCGTGATCAGTGCGAAAGCGCCTTCGCGCATCGTCTCGATGTTCCTCAGCATGAGCTCCAGCTGCGCCGCAAGCGTCGCCGCGACAGGTCCCTGGCCTTTGGCGACGAGCAGTCGCCGCGCGACTTTGGCCAGGGCGATGGCGCGGGCGGCTTCTGCTTCGCGGCGCAGACCGATGTAGCACGCGAAGAGAACGATGAGGCTGACCGCGAGCGGTATTACCAGGCCCACCGGCCAGTGCCACGTATCGAACAGGGTGCTGCGCGCAAACAGCAGCACGATCATGACGATCAGCGGGTAGTAAACGAGGCTGCTGATCGCGGCCGTGCGCTCGGCGATGAGCCGCATGTCGATCCAGTCGTCGTACGCCTCGTCCACGTCGGGGTCCGATTGGGACGAATCGGTTGTCACCGCTCCATAGTGTGTGCGCGTGTCGTCCGGCCATTGCGTGTGTCGGTCGCTGAGCGTGGCGATGAAACGCTTGCAGAGCAGCGTCGCGTCGACGACGTGGAACGTGAGGACGAGCAGCAGCGGCGTGCTCCAGCCCAGCACGGCGATTCTGTCCGCGATCAGGCTGAAATTACCGCGATAGGGCGTATGCGGCAGGCCCAGAATCCACACCAGCGACATCGAGAACGCCATGAAGACACTCGCCGCCAGCGCCGTGCGGATCGCGCTCGCGGCGAGCGAGCTGTGAAACACGTATGCGCGCCAGAACTTCTCGGCGTTCAATCGTGCATCGGGCGTATCGAGTGTCTGCCCCTCGAGCAGATCGCACGCGAGTATGCGTTTGAGATTTCCCCATCTGAGGTTGGTCGCTATGGCAGTCCAGACGCCCTGCCGGTTGAAGTCGAACTCGGGAAGACCGAGTGTGCGGCACTTCGGAAAAAACCATCCGGTGAGCTCGACCTGGTTTGTTTCCATGCGCAGCATCGCCCAGTAGGTGAGAAATATCGCGAGTATCCCGGCATAGAGGCGAAGGGCTTCCGTGGGCCAGACACTGATGCCTTCGTAGAACGTGAGGGGTTCCTCGTTGAACCGACTGTCGAGCAACAGTATGGCCGCAAGGTGCAGCACCGGCACGAGCGCGAGGGTCGTGATCGCGAAGACTTTCAGCGCACGGCCGCGTCGTCGCGCGAGAATCCTGCGACTGATGTCGAGCGCGATGCGGCTCGTGATGCCGGCCCGCACGTCCTCCGGGCTCGCGTCCATTCGGCGGGAAAGGTCCTCGGCCTGACCGCCGCGCCGCATCGCCGAATACAGCGGCAGGCCGATGACGGCGAGCAGCAGCAGGGCCGGGATATAGAGCCATCCGTTGCGCATCGCGATCGGCACGAAAGGGGGCGAATCGGGATGGATGGTGGCGCACTCGAGCGGCCGGTATCGATCGCACGTCCCGGTGGCACGGTCGCGGTCCAGCGCGTAAGCGTGCCGGCGACCCGTCTCGAAAATCCGCGGCGGCAGTTTCGCGCCGAGCTGCTTCTGATTCGGCGGTCTCGAGTCCGGCGCGAGCGCGAGCAGCGTGGAGTAGAAAAGGGAAGTCTGGTAAGTATCCCGAAACGGCGGTATGTCGCCCTGCAACTCCTTCCGCAGCTGCAGGCCGAAGCCGGATGCGACCACGACATTGCGCGCCCATTTGAATTCCTGCGGGTGCAGCAGGCGCGCGTCCACGTCGGTGGTGAAAAACTGCGCCTGCGGAAACTCGCCGCGCAGCGCCTGCATGACGAGCAGCTTGTCGTAGACGTCGCTCCCGAGGATGCCGATCGCCTTGATATCGCCTTTGTGGGGATCGGCATTGTGTTGCTTGAGCTCATCGGTGAGGCGGCGCAGGTAATCGAACTGATGCCGGCCTTCGGCGCGCTCGCCCCGTGCGGTCTCCTTCGTCACCTCCTTCTGCTCGGTCCGGGCCGCCGCGCCGCCTGCAGCCGGCTGCGCCGTGCTTTCTCCGGGCACGGTACCGTCGATGCCCTGGAGGTAGCTCTTGCGCAACACGCTGTTGCACTGGAGAGGCGACTTCGGACAGAGCACGCGGCCGATCGCGTCGGGCAGGCTGCGACCGTAGAAGGTGTCCCATTCCGAGATGAGCGCCATGCGATCACGCGTGTTGCAGTTGCCATCGGTCGGCGAGATGCATTCCGGGCGCAGCCGGATTCCGCGTCTTTCCAGCTCGAGTATGACGCTCTGCGCGAGCTGGTCATCGGTGACGATGGTGCGCGCCACGCACACGCGCCCGTTCGGCGGGTCTCCCGCTTGCGGGCACTGGGGAATGCGCACCGTCGTGCCCAGACCTTCAAGCAGCGTGTCATTCGACGCGGTCGCGTTCGGAGAGTAGATCTCGATCTTCGGACCGGTGGCAGGCGGCGTTCTGGCGTTATCCGCGAGGAGCGTGCGCAGCGTGTCGGACGTGGCGGGTCCGAGCATGCGCACGCTCAGACGCGACGAGTCTTCACTCAGGCCGAGGCAGCGTGTGAGGGCTTCGAGGCTTGCTATCGGCTGTTTCGCCAGCGCGCCCTCGCTGAGCCACAGGACGAGCATCCGGCGTTGAGCGAGTCCCCCATCGACGGTTTCCTGCGGCCGCTCTGTCGTCGGCGAAAACCACTCGTAGGGGATCTTGTCTGGGAGGGACTCGACGTCCTGCGGGCATTTCTTCGAAGGATCGCCGGCGCGTGTGACTACGTAACCGATGTGGTCGCCGTTGTCGGGCGCAAAAGCCGAGCGGTTCAGGCCGGCCAGGGTGGCGTAGCGATTGCGCTGCCGCCGCTCCACGTCCTCGGCGTAAGGTGCGCTGGAGACGGTGACGCCGAGGATGGTGAGCGGACCTTTCGCAAGGGCTTTTTCGATTTCCTTGTGAAGCGCGCCGAATTGATGCCGCTCGAGATGGTGTGCGCTCCGTTTCTCCGATGCGTCCCGCTCCAGCACCTTCTGCAGCTCGTCATGATGACGCTGCACTGCCGTGAACGGATCCTGCCAGAGCCTCGCATCCGCGTCCTGGAGGTCGATGACCTGATCGCTGTTCTTCTCGCCTTTTGCCGGGCGGTATCGTTCGAGCGTCCCCTCGTGTACCGCGACGTATCCGAACAGCAGCGCGACCATCACTGCCAGACCCGAAGCGGGAAGCGCCGAGCTCTCTTTTTCTGCCATTGCAAATCCTCCGTGCACGACACCGCCGGATTGCCTCGAATCATTGTGGGCGTATCCCTACAGTCGTGTCATTCGGCGTTTCGACTTAGACCGAACGTTTAGAGTCAACTTATGACAATGCATTTGACGCGGGCCGTGCGGAATGATGTGATGGGGGCGCCCTCACGCCGTGACACCCAATTGAAAAGGACATGAAAATGGACTATCCGCAACGCGTCATCAAAGCCGGAGAGAATGACGCCGAAGTGGTCAAGGCATTGAAAGCCCGACTGAACGAGGTGCTGGTGCTCGATTCGCAACCGACCGTACGGCTGGATCCCGGGAATGGCGACTTCGGTCCAAAGACGAAGCGCGTGGTCAAGCTCTTCCAGGCGCGCCACGTCGACGCGGAAGGCCGTCCGCTGAGGCAGGATGGAGACGTCGGGTCGGTCACGTGGGCGGCTCTGTTCGGCGGCGAGAGCGTGGGCAAAAGCCAGGCAGCGGCCGACCAGTTCCTGAGCCACGTGCTCCAGGTCGCCGATGGCGAGGAGCAGAAGCACGTGCGTGAAGTGCCGAGAAACTCCAATCGCGGCCCCGAGGTCGATGCTTACCTCAAGCGTGCGGGCGTGGGGCCGGGATACGCGTGGTGCTGTGCGTTCGTGTACTGGTGCTTCGACGAGGCGGCGAAAGCCGGCGGGCGTGCGAATCCCATGCTCAAGACCGCGGGTTGCATGAACCACTGGAATCGCGCGCCCGCGCGAGGCGCACAGCGCATTAACGCGGCGGCCGCTATCGAAGACCCCTCGGTGATCAAGCCGGGCATGGTTTTCATCGTGGACCATGGCCGCGGGCTCGGTCACACCGGATTTGTCGAGAGCGTGGCGGGTGGTTTGATCACGACGATCGAAGGCAACACCGACGCGAGCAAGACGCGCGAGGGCGGCGGCGTCTACCGGCTCAGGCGCAAGGTCGCCGAGATCAACAAGGGATACATCGACTACACCGGCGTCTGACACGCGCCCGTCGAGGCGGCATTTTTACTTTGCCGGCCGTTGTGCTTCTCGCCGTGACGGCGGCGATACGAACGGAGGCAAAGGATGATGCAACGCAAGGAGCTCGGCATCGCGGTGATCGGTTCCGGCCGTATCGGGACGCTCCGCGCCGTCATGGCCGCCGCGCACGCCGGTGTTCGTTTCATCGCCGTGTCCGATCGCGATGCCGCGCGCGCGGGGGCGCTCGCGGAGCGCGTCGGTGCGCAGTTTCACTGCGCCGACAACCTGGAGGCGATGTCGCGACCCGAAGTGAATGCCGTCATCGTGTCCACCCTGGAAGTCGAGCACGAGGAGCCGGTACTGCAGGCGCTCGAGCTCGGCAGGCACGTGCTGGTCGAGAAACCGATCGCAACCGATCGCGAGACCGCCGACCGCATGATCGCCGCAGCCCGCAAGAGCAAAGGCAGCCTGCACGTGGGCTACAGCCGACGCTTCAAGAAGCGCTATCTCATCGCGAAAGAGCAAATCGTGCAGGGGCGGCTGGGCCGCATCACGGGCGCTGCGGCGCGTGTCTACAACTCGCGCTCGCAGGCGATGCAGACATTGAAGCGCATGCCGGCGCAAAGCAATCCGGTCTCGGGGCTCACCTATTACATCGATCTTCTGAACTGGCTGCTCGCCGGCAACGAAGTCGTCGAAGTGGTGGCGCGCGGGCAGCGTGGCGTGATCCACGACAGCGGCTACGACGCGCCGGATGTGGTCGGCGTGCTGCTCACTTACGCGGACGGCGCAGTAGCGAATCTCGGCGTGAGTTACGCGCTTCCGGCGAAATACCCTGCGCTGGGTCACGCCGCACGCGTCGAGCTCCTCGGAGCCGAGGGGGTGATGCTGCTCGACGACGATCACACCGACCAGCTTATGTACAGCGAGCAGGGCGCGGAGCACGTCTACATTCCAAATCACCGCGCCAACATGGTTTTTCTCGGCAGCGGCACACCCGGTGACTGGGCGCTCGGCGAATTCCATGGGCCTGTGGCCACCGAGACGCGCGCATGGCTCGATCACCTGTCCATGGGTCGCCCGTGTCATCTGGCGACCGCTTCCGATGCCCGGAAAGTGGTGGAGATCACCGGCGCGATCGAGCAGTCGCTGCGCACGCGAAAAGTGATCGACCTGCCGTTAGTGAACTGACCTGCGTGAACGGTGGAAGAATGACCTCGAGCCCAACTTCATGAAGAGCCAGGAGGCCAAACCTTATCTCAAGGAGCAGGCCGACCAGTTTCGCGCGGTGCTGACCGATCTGGGGTTCGCCAAGGGAGGCTACACGCGTCGACTCGACATCGAGTCGCAGCGCAACCGTCGAATATGCATTGCGCCCGCCTTCAGGCGCCCGGCAATACGCGTGTCGAACGATTGCTAGATTCAGGGCACAGCGCAATGTCGCTCGAGCGCAGGAGAGAACGATGCAGTGTGGGTTGAAGCGCGCGCTGCTGGCGCTGTCCTGGTGCGCGCTGGGCGCTCACGCCGCCGAGGCGCCTTACGACCTCGTGCTGCGCAACGCCCGCGTCGTCGACGGGACCGGCAACCCGTGGTACCGCGCAGACATCGCGGTGCGAGGCGACACGATCGTGCGGATCGCACCTGCCATCGAAACGGCGGCCCTGCGCGTCATCGACGTCGACGGCCAGGTCGTCTCGCCCGGCTTCGTCGACCTGCACACGCACGCCATGCGCGGGATCTTCGAGGTGCCCACCGCCGACAACTACGTGCGCCAGGGTGTCACGACGATCATGGAAGGTCCCGACGGCAGCTCCCCGGTCCCGCTCAGGCCTTTTCTCGACAGACTGGAAGCGCTGCGCAAATCGCTCAACATCGGCAGCTTCGTCGGGCAGGGCGCGATACGCGAAGCGGTGGTGGGGCTCGCCGACCGGGCTTCGACGGCCGACGAATTGACCCGGATGCGCGGGCTCGTCGCGCAGGCGATGCGCGACGGCGCGTTCGGTATGAGTACCGGGCTCTATTACATACCCGGAAAATTTACTCCGATGGCCGAAGTGATCGAGCTGCAGAAAGTCGTGAGCCCGTATCGCGGGCTGCATACGTCACACCTGCGCGACGAAGCATCGAAGATCCTCGACAGCGTCAGGGAGACGATCGCGATCGGCGAGCGCGGCGGCGTGCCGACCCAGGTTTCGCATCATAAAGTGATCGGCAAGGCGAACTGGGGCAAGACGGTCGAGACCCTCAAGCTCATCGATGAAGCGCGCGCGCGCGGCGTCGACGTGACGATCGACCAGTATCCGTATACCGCGGCCAGCACCTCGATACACGCGGGGTTGCTTCCGGGCTGGGCGCTCGAAGGCGGGCTGCGGGAAACACAAAAGCGGCTGAAAGACCCCTCGACCCGCGCGAAGATCAGGGCGGCGACCGCCGAGCTCATCCGCACCGAGCGCGGCGCAGGCGACCCGGCGAACGTCGTGGTGTCGCAGTGCGGGTGGGACGCGGCACTGGCCGGCAGAAACCTCGCCCAGATCGCGCAGGCGCGCGGGCTCGCCCCGACGCCCGAGAATGCGGCCGAGGTCGTCGCGTGGCTGATCGACAACGGAAGCTGCGGCGCGGTGTTCCACGCGATGGGCGAGGACGACCTGCTGCGCATCATCGTCCACCCGGCGACCATGGTCGCCTCCGACGGCGAGGTGCCGATCTTCGGGCGCGGCGTCCCGCATCCACGCAGCTACGGGGCGTTCGCCCGCGTGCTCGCGGTCTATGTGCGCGAGCGCAAAGTGCTCACGCTGGAAGACGCGGTGCGCAGGATGTCGTCCATGCCGGCGATGCGCATCGGGCTCACCGACCGCGGTGTGCTGCGCCCGGGCATGAAAGCGGATATGGCGATTTTCGATCTGGCTCGCGTGCGCGACGCCGCGACGTTCGAGAAGCCGCACCAGTATGCCGAAGGCTACTCGCGCGTGATCGTCAACGGGCGGATCGTCTACGAGAACGGCGCCATGACCGCAGAGCGGCCGGGTCGCGTGCTCTACGGGCCGGGGAAGTCCGCCTCGCGAGCCCAGTAAGGCAGTGGGGTATCCTTGTGCCACAATAGTTGTGGGCAGGGACATAAACGCCCGAACGCCCGTAATCTTCGCCCGAATGACGGTCACGGCGTTCAGCATTCCGCATTCGTCATTCCGCATCAACCCGATGGAGGTTCCATGGTCACACTCGAATTCCACGATCCGTCCGGCGCGCTCGAAGTCAGCGTTCCGCACGCACCCCGGCTCGATACGCTCGAAGGCAAGCGCATCGGACTCGTCACCAACGACCAGTGGCAGGCGTATCGCATGATGCCTGCGCTCAAAGGCCTGCTAGAGCAGGATTTCAAAGGTGTTGAAGTGCTGCCGGTGGACGCCTATCCGCAGGGTAACCTGCTCATCGGGACCGAAGAGACTGCCGCGGCGGTGCTGAAAAGCGGCGTCGACGCCGTCATCGTCGGCAACGCGAGTTGAGGGGCCTGCGCCACAGCATGCGGCCGTGCAGCCGCTAGGATAGAAAGCCTCGGAATTCCCACCGTCACGCTCACGCGGTCGGATTTCGTAGGTGTGATGAAAAATGCCGTCTCCGGCTTGGGCCTCGCCCCCGATGCCTCGATGGTCACGTTCCCGATCGACATGTTTCTGCCCGGCAGCGACATCGCCGCGCTCGAGTTGCGCAAGCGCGAGTTCTACAACGGGCTCACGAAATGGAAGTCGGCGTTCGAGCAGAGCAGCGGCAGCGCCAAAATGCTGAGCGTCGAGGGCACGTCCTATGAAGACGCGATGGTCAAGGCGAACAACCTGCTCCTCACCAACCTGTGGGGTGACGGGCTGCCGCTGTGGCCGGCGACGCGCGAGCGCGTCGATTGGATATTGCAGGGTAGTGCGCTGCCCCGCACTCACCCGCTCGGCAAGTTTCCACCTCGAGGCGGTGTGACGACGATCGAGACGTGCGCCATTGCGCTTGCGATGGCCGGGGGGCGTCCCGAATACCTGCCGGTGCTCGTCGCCGCCGTCGAAGCGGCACTCGAAGCCGATTCGAACTTCGACCAGTTGCAGGCCACTTCCGGCGCGCCGTTTCCGGTGGTGATCGTGAACGGTCCCATCGCCAAACAGATCCGGCTCAACTCGGGCTTCGGCTGTCTCGGCCCCGACCCCCAGCAGCCCGCGGGCGGCAGTATCGGGCGCGCGCTGCGCCTGCTGCAGCAGAACGTCGGCGGCGCGGTTCCCGGTGTCGGCACGATGGCGATCTGGGGCGCGATGCGCTACACCAACGTCGTTTTTGCCGAGGACGAAGAGGGCTTGCCCGAAGGCTGGCTGCCGCACGCGACCGAGCGGCACGGATACGAGCCCGGGACGAATTCAGTCTCGTTGCTGTTCGCGAGTGGTGTGACCAACGTGCGTCGGCGCAGCGCCCGGAAGGAGACGCCTGAAGAAGACGTGCTGCAGGGCCTGTGGCGCATGGCCGATTACATGCGCACGCCCAATCTCGGCGGTCTCATGGGTTACGAGAAAGGCACGCCGGGAATGATGATCGTGCCGCGAGTCGTTGCGCAGATGATGGCCGAGCAGGGATGGAACAAGCAGAAGCTGCGCGATTTCCTGTTCGAGAACTCGAAGATTCCGCTCGAGCACCTCAAGCGCGGCGGTGCACTCTCGTGGTTCGAGATCGATTCCAGCCCGATTACGCGGGACAGCATCAAGCAGGATCCGTGGCCCGTTACGTTGAAGCCCGAGAACATCGTGTTCGTCGTCGCGGGGGGCTCGCACCCCACGCACGCCTACTGGCTGCAAGGCACGGGCGTGCGCGTGCACGGTAGGGTCGTACGGGTGCCCGAGACGTTTGACCGGCTGCTTGCGGCGGCGGATCGCGATCTGGGGTGCGGCTCCGACGAGTGCAGGATATAGCGCAGCGACGTCACGAGGGCGCTGCGGGGAAGCCGCAGCGCTTTCCCCCGCCCGCTCACCGATAGTTGCAGCATGAGTGCGCCTTCCCCGCTCGAGTCTCCACCGCTGGACCTCACGGTTCGTGTGGGGTGCGCGCTGGTGTATGAGGCGAGCGCCCAGGCGCCGCTTTTTCTGGTGATCAAACCGCGGCTCGGCGTTCGTCAGCTCCTCCTCGAAGAAAAGCTCGTCTTCGGCGCCGGCATGCCGATGCAGCAGGACGCGGATACCCACGGCAATATCGTTTTTCGCCTGATGGTGATGCCGGGCCGCAGCAAGATCCTGCACGATGCCGTCTTCAGTGTGCCGAGCGTGCCGGACAACCACGGTTTGCCGAACGCGGTGATCCCCGTGGAGCGGCTGCCGATATCGGTTCTGCGCTATACGATGCCGAGCCGATACTGCGATTCGGACAAGCTGATGTCGTTCGCGCTGCAGGAATTCGGTCGCATTCCACGGGGTGTCGAACAGGTCCAGGCGATCTGCGCGTGGACGAACCGGAACATCGAATATCGATACGGCTCGGGAAGCTCGCTCATCTCGGCGTGGGATGTCGTCGAGCGCGGCTATGGCGTGTGCCGCGATCTGGCGCACGTGGGCGTCGCCCTGTGCCGCGCGTTGAGCTATCCGGCCCGCTACGTCTCGGGGCACATCGCGGAAATTGCCGTGGACGTGCCTGACCTGACGATGGATTTCCATGCCTACTTCGAGGTGTATCTCGGCGGGCACTGGCATGCCTACGACGCCCGCTACAACACCCCGCGCATCGGGCGCATCAAGATCGCGCACGGCCTCGACGCCGTCGACGGCGCGTTCTCGACCCTCTATGGCACGGGCCGCCTCACCGGCTTCGAAGTGTGGGCGTACCAGGTCGATCACAGTCAGGTGCGCGTCGGCGATCCGATCGATTTGTCGAAACGGCTGGACGCGACCAAGGTGGTCAGGTTCAGCGCAGACCAGCAATAGATTCGCAGCGGCACGCCGTTGCCCTTCACGCTGTCACCGTGTCACCGCGTCACGTTCGACTCGAACGGTCCTGGGGGTTTGCACCAGGCGCTTAAGGACGCTCTGAACAACCTCATCGTCATGCTGGCGTACGCCGGCATCCATGGTTAACGTTGTGATCGAAATGGATTCTGGCCCTTCGCCAGAATGACGCTGACGGGTCCACCAGGACTTATTCAGAGTCGCCTTAAGGGCGGGCGGCCTGGTTCAAGGCCGCCTACAGGTCCAAAGCGATATCGAACGTTCCTGCGTATCCCTTTTTTTCTTCGCGCAAAGGCATGATCAGCCTGCTCCTGCCGATGAGCGAAACGAGGTCCCGATTGTTGCGCACCTTGCGCGGGCCGCGGCTCGAATACGGCGACTGCGCGTGTACGATGTCGGTCAGCGCATCGTCGAAGTAGATCTGGGACGTGAACTCCCGGCCCCCCGCGCCTTTACCGTGCGGCCCGATGCGGATCTTGAAGTGTATGTGCACCGTCCGCCCGGGATACCAGCCGGGGTAGATGGTTGTGAAGTTCGCGACGCCGTGCCGGTCGGTGAGCTGATAGCCGCGAAGGAACTTGAAACCGGTCGTGTCTTCCTGAAAATCGTCGGTGTCGGAATACAGGCCCTCCGCGTCGCATTGCCACACGTCCACGTGCGCGGCAGTCAGCGGCAGGCAGCCGCTGCCTTCCGTGCGCGCAACCCTGAAGGTGAGGTACAGCGGCACGCCGTGGCTCACCACCCTGGTCACCGGATCGGAGCGGATGTCCGAGCGATTGAGCCGCTCGTCGACGAAATACGGCCCCTCGATCTGCTGCGGGCGCACGATGCACGCCAGCGGGTCGTATTTTTGCGCGGTGCGCGCCCACGGTGAGACCGCAGCGAGCGCGCTCCCCGCGCCTATCGCAGCAAGCGCCCGCCTGCGCGTCATGCGCTGCGGGTCCGTTTTCCCGTCGCTCATCCCATGCCCTTCGAGTCGAACGTGCCGATGAGCTGCGCCGCCCACGAAGCGTGGAATTCAGTCATGTCGTTACTGTGTGCCGTCATTCAGGGTCAACCGCCTCGACGCGTCGCGGGCCTGCGGGACTGCAATGATACAGATCGCGGACCCCGGATGGACACGACCGCGCGGCGGCGTATACGATGCGGCGTCGCTGCGAAGGAAAACACCCCCATGAATACCGTCTCCGATATCGCGAAACAGACCATTCGGCACACGCTTGCGACGCCCTGCGGTGCGCACCTCGTCGCGCGCGCGTTGAAGCGCCACGGCGTCGAATTGATGTTCGGGCAAAGCCTGCCCTCGGCGCTTTATCTCGTCACGCCCGAGCTCGGCATTCGCCAGATCGCGTACCGCACTGAAAACGCCGGCGGCGCGATGGCGGACGGCTATGCGCGCGCGTCGAACAAGGTCGCGGTGGTGACCGCGCAGAACGGTCCCGCCGCTGTGCTGCTCGCGCCGGCGCTGGCCGAAGCGTACAAAGCCTCGGTGCCGATCGTCGCCATCGTGCAGGATGTGCGCCGCAACCAGACCGACAAGAACGCATTCCAGGAGCTCGATCATTTCGACGTCTTCCGCGGCTGCGCGAAGTGGGTGCGTCGCGTGAGCGAGATTTCGCGCATCGAAGACTACGTCGACATGGCTTTCACCGCCGCGGCGAGCGGACGCCCCGGTCCTGCGGTGTTGCTCGTGCCGCAGGATCTGCTGCTCGAGGCCGCGAAGCCCGAGCTCATGCAGGAAACCCGCGTTGCCGGCCTGGGCACCTATCCGCTCGACCGCTGCATCGCCGATCCCGGGCGCATCGACGAAGCTGCCGGGCTGCTCGCGCGTGCGTCGCACCCGCTCGTCGTCGCGGGCGGCGGCGTGCACCTGTCCGGCGCCTACGAAGCGCTGGCCCGGCTTCAGGAAACTGCGGCGCTGCCGGTTGCCACGTCCAGCATGGGCAAAGGCGCCGTCGACGAGACGCATCCGCTTGCGGTCGGCATGATCGGCTACTTCATGGGCACGCGAGGGATGGCCCGCCACCTGCGCGGGCTCGTCGACGAGGCCGACGTGATCCTGTTCGTCGGCGCGCGCACCAACCAGAACGGCACCGATTCGTGGACGCTGTTTCCGAAGACGGCCCGCTACATCCACATCGATGTCGATGGGCAGGAAGTGGGGCGCAACTACGAAGCGCTGCGTCTCGTGGGCGACGCGAAGCTTACGCTCACGGCGTTGAACGAGGCGCTGGAGAAGCAGGACCTCGGCAAGCGGCGCGGCGCGCGTGGCGCGCTGGCCGACAGAATCGCCGCAGCCCGACTCGCTTTCCGTGAAGAGGCGCAGAGTGTGTCGGAAGCCGACGCGGTGCCCATCCGTCCCGAGCGGCTCATGCACGAGTTGAACGCCATCCTCACGCCGGAGGCGATGGTCGTCTCCGATGCGAGCTACTCGGCGATCTGGACAGCCAACTATCTGACCGCGCAACGCGCGGGGATGCGTTTCCTGGCCGGGCGCGGGCTGGCGGGGCTCGGCTGGGGTCTGCCCGCAGCCATCGGGGCCAAGGTGGCCCATCCGGCGCGCGAAGTGTTCTGCCTCACCGGCGACGGCGGTTTTGCTCACGTGTGGGCCGAGCTGGAAACGGCGAAGCGTCTCGGCGTCAAAGTCACGGTGATCGTGCTCAACAACCAGATCCTCGGCTACCAGTGGCACGCCGAGGACGTGCTTTATGGCGACCACACCGATGCCTGCCAGCTCGCGCCGGTGGATCACGCCGCGATTGCGCGAGCGTGCGGATGCGTGGGCATACGGGTCGAGCAGCCGGCCGAATTCAGGGCTGCGCTCGATCGGGCGCGTGCGTCCGACGTCACGTCCGTGATCGACGTCATGATCGATCCGCGGGCCTATCCGCCCATCACGGTATTCGAAGGCAAGAAATGATGTCGGGGGACGGCGAGACAACGGGAGGGTAGGAACACCATGGCCACGACAAAAGTCGTTCGCGTCTACACCGGCAAGGATCAGCGCAGCCACTTCGAGGATCTCGTCGTCCCGATGGGCGAATTCCGCCTGGGCTCGCTCTTCTCGCTGAAATCGGAAACGATCCCCGTGACGGGTTTCGTGTTCCGCGAAAACCCGCTCGAAGGCTCGGACGAGTTCCACACCCCGCCGCGGCGCCAGTTCGTCATCACGCTGAGCGGCGCAGTCGAGATCAGGGTCGGCGACGGCTCCGCCCGCGCTTTTGGCCCCGGCGACGTGCTCCTCGCCGAAGACCTCGCCGGCGAAGGGCATTCTTCACGCGAGCTCATCGGGCCGCGCAGAAGCCTGATACTCGCGGTGCCCGAGGATTTCGATATCAGCGGCTGGCGGGTGGGCCCGCGTCCGCTCGCGTAAATGCGTCTGCGATGCGACCGGAGCGCCCGGCCCGGCGTCGGCGCGCCGCGAGCGGATTGCCGGGCTCGCGAGACACGGCTGCGATATTGAGGTGCTACTGTGTGATCGTGGGCTGCGAGGGCGCCCGATCATCAGATGTGCGCCCCGTGCCGCTCCGCACGACGCCTGCGCGCCGCAGGTCACCTGGATGGTCAGCACACGGGGGAGAGGGACATGTCATTCGTCGAAGGCATCGCTACTGCAAGCCCGGACGTCGCCGATCCCACTTTCGTGCTGTGCCTGGGCGCAATCGCTTTGCTCGTCACTTTGCTGTTGGCTGCGCCGGGTCTTGCAACCGCTTTGCACTTCCTGCGCATCGAACACGCGCTGAGCAAGCTCTACGGGTATATCGTGGCTGCCTGCCGCAGGATCGCGCAGAGGTAAGCGGGTAGACAGGTAGCAGGAACCGCTGCCGCAACCCGACTCCGTGTGGTCGCTACCGGCCATCGGCGCTCGCGCCCCGCGCGAGCAGTCACCGCCGCGTCTATTAAGATCACCATCCCGCGGCGCCTTCCATCTCCCGTGAACCCGTCGGCCGCACCATCGAGGCAGCCGGGCATTATGCCATTCGGGCAGAATCGAGCGGCGCATCCTGGGACATCGCGATAGCGACGATGCAAGACCGCGACGTCCGCGGTAATATCAAGAGCGGCGTGTCAGCCAACGAATACAAAACAACACGCTTGCTTCCTGCATGGAAGCACAGAGGAGGAGGCGGATGCGCTTTAGCGAGCATCTCGACTGCGTCGTCTCTGGGACGGGCGTCTGCGGCGCACCTTCGCGTGTTGCGCCCGGTCGCGATCGGCCGAAGTCCGTAAGGTCTGACGGCACAAACAAAAATCGACGTCTTTCAAGAGGAGCCTGACTGATGAGCCGTTCTCCGAGATTGGCCGTTCTTTTCGCACTCGCGACCATCTTTTTCGCGCTGGCCCCACAGCTTGCCGATGCCCAGGACCGTCGCTTTCCGACGCGGCCGATCGAGTTGATCGTTCCCTTCGCGCCCGGGGGCGGCAGCGGCATCACCGGCGAGATGATGAAGAAGATCATTTCGGAGGAAAAGCTCTCGCCCCAGCCGGTCTCCATCACCTACAAGCCCGGCGCCTCGGGGCAGCTGGGCTGGACCTATCTTGCAACCCGCAAGGGAAACGCACATACCCTCGCCACGGCGACCCAGTCGTTCAGCTATGGCTTCGTGCAGAAGCAGATGCAGGTCGCGCCTGAAGATTTCACGCCCATCGCGCTCATGCTCATCGACACGCAGCTCATCGTGGCCACACCGCAATCGGGCTACAAGACGATCCAGGACGTGATCAATGCATCGAGAAAAACCGCGGGCTCGGTGAAAGTCGGCGGCACGGGTTCGGCGGGGTCGGATGCCAATGTCGCTGCGATGATCGAATCTGCAGCCAAGATCAAGCTCAATTACATTCCTTTCAAAAGCGGCGGAGAAGTGAATGCGGCGATTCTGGGCGGGCACGTCGAAGTCGCGCTGGGCAACCCCAACGAGCTCGCCGGGTATGTCGAAGCCGGCAAGCTCGTGCCGCTGGTGGTCTTTGCCGACGAGCGCATACCGGCGCTGAAGAACGTGCCGACGATGAAAGAGGCGGGTTACAACGTCGTCTCGCGTTCGGCGCGCGGGGTGGTGGCGCCGGCCGGCATCAGTAAAAGCGAAGAGCAGTTTCTCATCGGCATGATGAAAAAAATCACCGAGTCGAGGCAATGGAAGGAGTACGCGGACAAGAACATGATGACGGTGAAGTTCCTCGGCGGCGCGGACTACGCGAAATACCTGGCCGAGGAGCGGGAGAATCTCACCACGCTGCTCAAATCGATCGGCAAGCTCTAGCAGCCTGTCGGACTTACCAGTCGGGACAGGTTGCTAAAATGAACAAGGCTGAAACAGTCGCGGGCGCCGTGTTCGCGGCGATCGGCAGCGTGATGCTGCTCGAATCCTGGAAGTTCGCGTATTTCCTGGAGGAGGTTCCGGGTCCCGGGTTTCTGCCGCGGTGGATCGCCGTGGGTCTCATCGTCGCCGGCCTCACGCTGGCGGTAAAAGGCATACGGCCCGGCGTGGCGCTGCAGGAGGCGATATCGTGGCCCGGCGCGGCCGGCTGGCGGCGGGTCGCGCTCATGCTCGGCGCCCTCGCCCTCGCCCTGGTTCTGTTCGACAAGCTGGGCTTCGTGATCGTGACGACGCTGTTCATGGCTGCGGTGGTCTTCGGCCTGGGCGTGCGATCTTGGCGAACGCTCGCGACAGTCCCCATCCTGGCGGCGATCGGCCTGTATGTGGTCTTCGCGGTGTGGCTGCACGTGCCGCTGCCCCAGGGCGTGCTCACTTTCCTCTCATGACGCGGCCCGCCGCCGGAGGCTCGCATGGATTTCATTAGCAATCTGAGCATGGGCTTCGGCATTGCCCTGAGTCCGATCAATCTGCTCGTCGTGACGCTGGGCGTCATCGTGGGCACGCTCATCGGCGCGCTGCCGGGAATAGGCCCGGTCGCCGGCCTGTCCATCCTCATCCCACTCGTTTTCGGGATGGATCCGATCTCGGCCATGATCCTCATGTGCGGCATCTATTACGGCTGCATGTACGGGGGCACGATCACCTCGGTGCTGATGAACGTGCCGGGCGAATCGGCTTCGCTCATGACGTGTCTCGACGGCAACGCCATGGCGCGGCAGGGACGCGCAGGGCCGGCGCTGACCATCGCGGCGATCGGCTCCTTCGTCGCAGGTACGTTCAGCGTCGTCATGCTGACGATCCTGGCGCCCCCGATTGCGACCTACGCCCTGAGCTTCGGTCCACCCGAGTATTTTGCGCTGACGCTGCTCGGTCTGTCCGCAATCAGCGGCCTCACCGGCAAGTCGCGGGCGAAAGGCTATGCGATGGCGCTCATCGGACTCGCCCTGGCGATGGTCGGTCTGGATCCTCTCGACGGCACGCAGCGCTTCACGTTCGGCAACCTCGAGCTGATGGATGGCATCGGCTTCCTGCCGATCGCCGTGGGCATGTTCGGGCTTGGCGCCGTGCTCGGCATGGTCGAATCTCCGGTCGAGCTTCAGATCATGAAGACCACGCTGCGCGAAATGCTCGTCAGCAAGAAGGAGCTTAAGGACAGCACCATGCCGATCGTGCGCGGGAGCCTGATCGGCTTCGTGATCGGCGTGCTGCCCGGCGCCGGCGCCACGATCGCGACTTTCCTGGCTTATGCCGTGGAGAAGAAACTTTCCAAAACGCCGGAGAAATTCGGCACCGGCATGATCGAAGGGGTCGCGTCGCCCGAAGCCGCCAATAACGCCTCGACCGGCGGCGCGATGATCCCGCTGCTCACGCTCGGCATTCCGGGCTCCGGCACGACAGCGGTGCTGCTCGGCGTGCTGACGCTCTTCAGTCTTCAGCCCGGGCCGCTGCTGTTCACGAAAAACCCTGATTTCGTGTGGGGTCTGATCGCCTCGATGTATATCGGCAACGTGATGCTGCTCGTGCTCAACATCGCGTTCGTGCCCGCCTTCGTGTCGATCCTGCGCGTGCCGTATCGCGTGCTGGCGCCGCTGATCGCCATCTTCTGTCTGGTGGGCGTCTACAGCGTGAACTACAGCGTGATGGACCTGTGGCTGATGCTCGCCTTCGGCCTGCTCGGCTACGTCGCGCAGAAAATGGACTATCCCCTGGCGCCGCTGGTGCTCGCGCTGGTGCTGGGCGGAATGATGGAAGTGTCCCTGCGTCAGTCTTTGAAGATGTCACACGCCGACCTCTCGATCTTTTTCACCCGCCCGATCGCCGCGACGATCATGGCGGTCGTTGCCGTCATCATGTTGTGGCCGCTGCTGAGCCGGCTGGGGATGAAGCCGCGGATGAAGGTGCTCGAAATCTGATGCTCACCGAAAGGAAATCATGAGACTCCCGAAACTGAGACACGAGACACTCACCCCGCGCCAGCGCGAGTCATGGGACAAGCACGCCGAGCGTCGGATCACCGTCGGGGGGCCATACGGCGTGTGGCTGCACAGCCCCGAGCTGATGGACAAGGTGTCTGCGGTCAGCAACTACATGCGCTTCGACTGCGCGCTGCCGGAGAAGCTGCGCGAGTTCGGCATCCTCGTCACCGCGCGGTACTGGGACGCGCAGTATTCGTGGAACGCGCACGTGGACAAGGCGCGCGCCGCCGGCGTCACCGATGAGGTCATCAAAGACCTCGCCGAGAACCGGAAGCCGAATTTCAAAGTCGACGACGAGCGTGTCTACTATACGTTCGCCATGGAAGTGCTGGAGAATCATTTCGTGAGCGACACGACTTTTGCTGAAGCTAAAGCGCTGTTCGGCGAGCAGGGTGTGGTCGATCTCATCGGCTCGGTCGGATACTTTTCGATGCTGGCAATGTGCCTCAACAGCGCGCAGGTCGATTTGCAGAAGGACCGCACGCCGCCGTTTCCTGATGTGAGCGGGCACGGGGAAGTGGCTTGAGCGGTGTGTGCGGGGGAAAAGTTAAGGTGAGCAAGCCGTGCGCACGATAGGCGCGTTCGATTACGTCATCGTCGGGGCCGGCACGGCCGGCTGCGTACTCGCCAACCGGCTCTCGGCCGACCCCGCCAACTCGGTTCTGCTGCTCGAAGCCGGCGGAAAAGACGACTGGATGTGGATCCACATCCCCGTGGGCTATCTCTACTGCATCGGCAACAAGCGCACCGACTGGTGCTACAAGACCGAGCCTGAAGCGGGGCTCAACGGCCGCTCGATCAATTACCCGCGGGGACGTGTGCTCGGCGGCAGCTCGTCGATCAACGCCATGCTTTACCTGCGCGGACAGGCGCGCGATTACGACGAGTGGGCGCAGCTCACCGGGGACCCGGGCTGGGCGTGGCAGAACGTGCTGCCGATTTTCATGAAATCGGAAGACAGCTGGCGCGGCGCTGACGAAAAACACGGACAGGGCGGCGAGCTTCGCGTCGAGCGTTCAAAACTCACCTGGGAGATCCTGGAAGCGTTCGCGAATGCGGCAGCCGAGACCGGTATCCCGAAGATCGACGACTTCAACCGCGGCGACAACGAAGGCGTATCGCGCTTCGACGTGAACCAGCGCAACGGCGTTCGATGGAGTGCCGCGAAAGCCTTCCTGCGTCCGGCGATGAAGCGGCCGAATCTCACGGTGATCACCGGCGCCCTGGTGAAAAAGCTGCGGCTCGAGGGCCGCCGCGTACTCGGCGTCGAGGTCTATCGCGGGGGCGAAGAGCAGTACGTCGAGGCGCAGCGCGAGACCATCCTCTGCGCGGGTGCGATCGGCAGTCCGCAGGTGCTCCAGCTCTCGGGGGTCGGCCCCGGGGCGCTGCTTCAGCAGCACGGGATCGCCGTCGCTCACGACCTGGCCGGCGTCGGCGAAAACCTGCACGACCACCTGCAGCTGCGCATGGCTTTCAAGGTGAAGAATGCGCTCACGCTCAACACGCTGCTGGGCTCGTGGTGGCAAAAAGGCAAGATGGCGGGGCAGTACGCGTGCACGCGCAGCGGTCCGATGACCATGCCGCCTTCGCAGATGGGCGCTTTCGTGAAATCCGATCCCTCGCAGCGCACGGCGAATCTCGAATATCACGTGCAGCCGATCTCGCTCGACCGATTCGGCGAGCCCCCTCACACCTTCAACGCATTCACCGCGAGCGTGTGCAACCTGCGCCCGACTTCGCG
>JBKJKJ010000461.1:0-3394 GCA_046597455.1 Burkholderiales bacterium | reverse complement strand
CGCCAGCACGCGGAAGTCGAATGCTTTCTGGAAGGCCCGGCGTTCGACCGGCAGGGCAATCTCTATATCGTCGACACGCCTTTCGGACGGATCTTTCGCATCGACACCAAAGGCGAATGGGACCTCGTGGTTCAGTACGAAGGCTGGCCCAACGGAATGAAGTTCCATAAGGACGGCAGGCTCTTCATCGCGGATTACAAGAAAGGCATCCTGTCGCTGGATGTAAAGTCGGGGAGGCTCGAAACCATACTCGAGACCGCTTACAGCGAAGGCTTCAAAGGCTGTAACGATCTGCACTTCACGACCCAGGGCGACCTTTACTTCACCGACCAGGGGCAGACCGGCATTGCCGATCCGACAGGGCGTCTCTTCAGGCTGCGGGCCGACGGCGGTCTGGAGCGTCTGATCACAAATTTACCGAGCCCTAACGGTGTGACGGTCAGCACCACCGAGAAGCACGTGTACGTCGGCGTCACGCGTTCGCAGCAGGTGTGGCGGCTTCCCGTCATGCACGACATGTCGTTCTCGAAGACGGGTGTCGCGATTCAGCTCTCAGGCGGCGTCGGCGGGCCCGACGGGATCGAGATGGATGCGGACAACGGCCTGCTCGTGTGCCAGCTCGGCGTCGGTATCTGGCGTTTCGACGCGAACATGCTGCCGACACATCTCATACACTCCGCCGAAGAGCGCCATCACCACCTGGCCAACGTTGCGTTCGGCGGCCCCGAGCGCAAGACGGTATTCATCACGGACTCGCTGTCTGGCGATGTGCTCAAGGCGCAGCTTCCGAACGCCGGCAAGCTGCTTTACGGTCTTTCCTGATCGAACCAACTTCTTCCGTCACGTCCATACACAACTGACTCGAGCCCGAACATGAAAATTCTCGTACTCCCCGGCGACGGCATCGGCCCTGAAATCACTGAAGCCACGCTCACCGTGCTCGACCGCGCCAACGCGCGTTACAAGCTCGGCCTCGAGTGGCAGAAGGAAGAGATCGGCATCGGGCCGCTGAAAGCGCGCGGCTCGACTTTTCCGGAAGACGTGATGGAGATCGCGCGCAAGGCGCCCGGCATCATTCTGGGACCGGTCGATCACCTGCAATATCCGGCCGCTGATAAAGGCGGCATCAATCCTTCAGGCTGGCTGCGCGTGAAGCTCGACCTCTTCGCCAACATCCGTCCGGCGAAATCGCGGATGGGCGTCGGGCTTACCGGAAAACCGGTCGACCTGGTCATTTTCCGCGAGTGCACCGAAGGCTTTTACGCCGATCGCAACATGTTCATGGGTCGCGGCGAGTTCATGCCGACCGAAGACGTGGCGATCGCCGTGCGCAAAGTCACGGCGCGCCAGTGCGAGCGCATTTCGCGCGTGGCTTTCGAGTGGGCGCGCAAGCGCCGCAGGAAAGTCACGGCGGTACACAAGGCGAACGTGCTGCACATGTCCGATGGCCTTTTCCTGCGGGAAGTGCGCAAGGTCGCGGCCGAGTATCCCGATGTGGCGCTCGACGAGAAAATCGTCGATGCCATGGCCGCCCTCCTCGTGCGGGACCCGTCGGTATTCGACTGCATCGTCACCGGCAACATGTTCGGCGACATCCTGTCGGACGAGGCCTCGGAAATCTCGGGCAGTATCGGTCTTGCGGGATCGACGATGGCGGGCGACGACGCCTGCTGTGCGCAGGCCCAGCATGGCTCGGCGCCGGACATCGCGGGCAAAGACATCGCCAATCCGACTTCGCTGCTGCTGTCCGCAGCCATGCTGATGGACTGGCTCGCGGACCGGCATTCGCGGCCGGAATTCGACCAGGCCGCGAAGGCCATCGAAGCGGCAATCGATGCCGCGCTCCAGAAACCGGAGACGCGCACGCGCGATCTCGGCGGCACGCTGGGGACGCAGGCCTTCGCAAAGCACATCGCGCAACAGATCGGCTGACCGCGGGTCAGCCCGGTCAGCGCGGCGGGCCTTTGAGCTCCACGACGTTACCTTCGGGATCGCTGATGTAGATCGACGGGCCCATGCCATCGGCGCCGTAGCGCTGCTTGGTTTCCCCGGGCACCACGCCGTTCTTGATCAGGTGCGCGATCACTGCGAGCTGGTCCCACGGCTCGACGCGCACGCACAGGTGATCGAGGTTGCGTCCCTGCACACCGGGTGCAGCGCCGCCTTTGCTGCCCAGCTCGCCATCGACCGGCACGAGGTCGATCATCGACTGCCCCGCACGCATCTGGATCAGCCCGATATCCTGGCGCGCGCGCTCCACCTTGCAGCCCAGCACGTCGCAGTAGAACTTCGTCATACGCGACGCATCGACCACGCGCAGCACGATGTGGTCGAGGCCGAGGACGTTGATCACTGAAGCTCGAGAGACGAGAGAAGAGAGAGGCGAGGAAGGAGAGCGGAGCGAAAGTGCGAAGCGGCGAACCGCGCTGGCGCACCAGCGGGTTTTTCCGCTCTCGTCTTCTCTCCTGCCTCGGGCGACATGACGCGCTACTTGGTGATATCGCCCAGACACAGATACTTCATCTCGAGGTAGTCGTCCATGCCGTACTTCGACCCCTCGCGCCCGATTCCGGACTCCTTCACGCCGCCGAAAGGCGCGACCTCGGTGGAGATGATACCGACGTTGATGCCGATGATACCGGCCTCGATGCCTTCCGCCACGCGCCAGACACGCCCGATGTCGCGGCTGTAGAAATACGCCGCCAGGCCGTATTCGGTATTGTTGGCCAGCTCGAGCAATTCCTGCTCGGTCTTGAACCGATACAGCGGCGCCACCGGACCGAAAGTCTCTTCGTGCGTGACTTTCATCTCGGTGTTGACGTCCGCGAGCACGGTCGGCTGGAAATACTGCCCGCCTTTTTCGTGACGCTTGCCGCCCGTCAGCACGCGCGCGCCCTTACTGAGCGCGTCGCTGATGTGCTCTTCGACTTTTTCAACCGCTTTCATGTCGATCAGCGGGCCCTGCGTGACCCCGTCTTCGAGGCCGTTGCCGACTTTCATCGTCGCAACCTTGTCGGCGAACTTTTTCGCGAACGCATCGTAAACGCCTGCCTGGACGAATACGCGGTTGGCGCAGACACAGGTCTGGCCGGTGTTGCGATACTTGGATGCCATCAGGCCTTCGACTGCCGAATCGAGATCGGCATCGTCGAACACGATGAAAGGCGCGTTGCCGCCGAGCTCGAGTGAAACTTTCTTCACTGTTCCGGCGCATTGCGCCATGAGCTGCTTGCCCACTTCAGTGGAGCCGGTGAACGTGAACTTGCGCACGAGCGAATTGCTCGTGAGCTCCAGGCCGATTGGACCGGCGGAGCCCGTCACGCACGACAGCACACCTTTGGGTATACCGGCGCGCTCGGCGAGCTCGCACAGCGCGAGCGCGGAGTACGGCGTC
>JBKJKJ010000341.1:0-5133 GCA_046597455.1 Burkholderiales bacterium | reverse complement strand
GACGCGCGAGAAACGGCAGGCGGACCGCTGGATCAACGATACCAACTGGGAGGTCGTGGAACGCCTCGCCGCGTTTGCCGAGGCGCGCGGACACAGTTTGCTCGAGCTCGCCATGAGCTGGCTGGCGTCACGTCCGCTGGTCGGTAGCATCATCGCGGGCGCGACCACGCCCGAGCAAGTGGAGCTCAATGCCCGCGCCGTCGACTGGCATTTGACCCCGGATGATCTGGCCGCGATCGATAAGGCGACTCAACGCAGCAGCGCGTAGCCGATTGAGATCGCCCGCCTCACGGGCAACAGTTTCGCGCCCCCTCTAAGACGTCACAGCTCCACGATCTCGAGCTTGCGCCACTTGATCGGGCCGCCCGGCGCCTTCGGCAGATTGCCGAACTGAAGCGAAATCGGTCCCTGTTTGAACTTGCCATTGCGCGTGTGGGCCGTGACGACGCCGTTGAGCGTCACGGTCAGGTCCTCACCCTTCGCGTGGATTTCCATCACGTTCCATCTGCCGCCCGTGGGCGTGCCGACCTTGTGGATGAGCGGAACCGGGACCGACGCGAAACCAACGATCGCGCCCGTCGCGTATTCCTGCCCTGGACGAAGATCGTAAATGTTTGCTTCGTACGCGTTGTCCGAGCCGATCTTCTGCGGGTCTGAGATCCGGATGAAGATTCCGCTCTGGGTGGTCGTCTCGGCGTAGAACTCGGCACGGAGCTCGAAGTCCTTGTACGACTTCTTCGTCACGAGGTGCCCGCCCTTGCCCTTGTCCCCGACGATCGCGCCACCCTCTGCGCGCCAGTTCGCGTCCCCCACGCGGGTGAAGTTCTCGAGCCCTTTCTCGCCATCGATCAGCGAAGTCGAGCCGCTACGCAGCCCTTGAGCGCAGCCGGCAACGGTCATTGCGACAACCAGCAGCCCTGCTGCCACGCTTGAGAAGCGCTTCATTTTTGTCCTCCCCTGTTGATGGACTGAACCGGCCGGGCCTCCGCCCGTCTTGCAAGCACAGCATGGGGCGACAGCCCCCGGAAAGTCAACGTTGCGATGCAGCGTTGCAGACAATGCCAGTGGCCTGTATTAGGGGATTCGAGAGTAACGTTCGCGACGGCCGCCCGATAGAAGGCGGGCCCGTCGCTCACCGGTAAGTTGCTACGGGTTCTAACGTTCGCTCCACTTGTGGCCTGATCACAAGTTCGCTTCAGAATCCGTACGTCCTGAGCCCTTCGACCAAGCTCGGGACAAGCTACGGCAACAGGTGCCGAAGTCGAAGGATGAACGACGAACAACGCTCTTCATGCTTCGACTTCATAGCGTTCGCATATATGGTGCAGCCGGCGCGGCTGCATTGACGGAAGCTGCTCCGAAGCCTTATCGTCGCCCAATACCTGAGGAAATCGGTGATATGCATAGCGACGACCACCACGACCACGTCCATTCGGAGCTCTCCGACACCCAGCTTCGGGTGCGCGCCCTCGAAACGATCCTGACCGAAAAAGGTTACGTCGACCCCGCCGTGCTCGACGGCATCATCGAGCACTACGAGACGAAGACCGGTCCGCACATCGGAGCCCGCGCCATCGCCCGGGCCTGGGTCGATCCGCAGTTCAAGGCGGCGCTGCTCGACGACGCGACGAAGGCGCTCGCCTCGCTCGGTGTCGGCGTGGGCGATCATCTGATCGCAGGCGAGAACACGCCGGCCCGCCACAACATGGTCGTGTGCACGCTGTGCTCGTGCTATCCGTGGGACGTGCTCGGTCTGCCCCCGGTCTGGTACAAGTCAGCGCCGTACCGCTCGCGCGCCGTCATGGACCCGCGTGGCGTGCTCGCCGACTTCGGCGTGCCCCTGCCTGAGGCAACCGAGATTCGCGTCTGGGATTCCACCGCCGAGACGCGCTTCGTCGTGCTGCCGCAGCGCCCGGAGGGCACCGACGGCTGGAGCGAGGAGCGGCTGGCAACGCTCGTCACTCGCGATTGTATGATCGGCATGGGCCTTCCGCGGACGCCGACCAAGGCGCCGGCATGAACGGCGTGCACGACATGGGCGGCATGCACGGATTCGGCAAAGTCGAACCCGACGCCGACGAGCACCCGTTCCATGCGTCGTGGGAGGCGCGCGTGCTGGCGATGCAGCGCGCCATCCGGTTCGCACGCGCGTGGAATATCGACATGTCGCGCGACGCGATCGAACGCCAGCCGCCTCAGCGCTACCTCGCTGCGTCCTACTACGAGCGATGGCTGATGGGCATGGAGACGTGCGTCGTCGAGAAGGGATTGATCGATCCGGATGAGATTGCCGCCGGCCACGCGCTGCGTCTAGGCAAGCCCGTCGCGGGTGTGATGACGAAGGACGATCTCGGCCCGTCGTTTACGCGCGGCTCCTTCAGCCGCCCGCCCAGCCATGAGGCGCGGTTCAAGCCGGGCGATCGCGTACGCACGAGGAACATCAACCCGCCGACGCACACGCGGCTGCCGCGTTACGTCCGCGGCCATGAAGGGGTGATCGAAGCGCTGCGCGGCTGCCACGTCTTTCCCGACTCGGTCACGACAGGGCATGGCGAGGATCCACAGTGGCTCTACACAGTGGTGTTCAATGGCCGCCAGCTCTGGGGTCCCAATGCCGATCCGACACTGACGGTGTCGATCGAGGCCTTCGAGCCGTACCTTGAGCCGGCCTGATCCGAGCTTCGGCCCGGCTGCGGCGCGCGAGGCGACCGCGGCGCTGCCCGGCCTCCCGCGTGACGAGCAGGGACCGGTGTTTCGCGAGCCGTGGGAAGCGCAGGCCTTCGCCATGGCGCTCGCGCTCCAGCAGCGCGGCTTGTTCACCTGGAGCGAGTGGGCAGTGGCACTGGGAGAGGAAATCAAACGGGCACAGCGCGCCGGAGACCCCGATACCGGCGAGACCTATTATCGACACTGGCTTGCAACCCTCGAGCGGCTGGTTACCGAGAAGGGCGTCGCGAGCGAAGAGACCCTGGGGCAATACCGCGAAGCGTGGGACCGTGCCGCCGACCGCACACCGCATGGCGCGCCGATCGAGCTGGCGCCGGGCGATTTCTCACTACCAGAAACGTAGTCACTCTCTTCAGAAGGTGAGTCACGTCCGCAATTCTTTACATGCGGACGCCTGCAACGAATCCCGAAACCAGCCGTCAGGAACAATCCGGGTAAGACTCTTACTCTGACCCGATTTACCCAGGGAGCACTGTCAATGTCCACATACGAAGTCGTGTATCCACTCGGGCGTCGGGCCCGCCAGCGCAAGGCGCGTGCGGCGCGTCCTCGCACACTGGATGGATTGACCATCGGCGAGCTGTCCAACCACAAGTTCGACAGTGAGTTCACGTTCGACGTGATCGAGAAGGCGCTGCTCAGGCGCTACCCGAACATCAGGTTCGTCTCGCACCGGGCGTTCGGCGACACCTACGGCGCGCGGGAAACGGAAGTGCTGAGAGCGTTGCCGGAGAAGCTGGCGCAGCTCGAATGCGATCTTGTCATCTCGGGCAACGCCGGTTGAGGGAGCTGCACAGCCGCGAGTTCGCGAGCCAGCATAGCCGCCGAGATGGCGGGCGTTCCGACCGTGACCATTGCGATAGACCAGGGTTTTGCGAAATCCGCGAAGGCGATCGGCAAGCAGGCGGGCGTCGACCTTCGCATCGCTACGTACCCGGGCGTCATCTCGACGCACGAGCGATCGACCGTCGTGAAGAACATCGAAGACGTTCTCGTCGATCAGATCGTCAGTCAGCTCACGCAGGACGAGCCGTCGGCTGAGTCGAGCGCTGACAGCGCCGAACCGGAAGACCGCGATATCGTTTTCACGGGCACGTTCGAGGAGGTCAACAACTTTTTCCGAAGCAACGAGTGGACCGACGGGCTGCCTGTCGTGCCGCCCACGATCGAGGCCATCGACGCGTTCATGCGCTTTACCGACCGCGCTCCCGACGAGGTGCTCGGAACGCTGCACCCGAGCCAGGCCGAAGCGAGCATCTGGAAAGTCGCAGTGACCGGCGTGATGGCCGGTTGCCGTCCCGAATACATGCCCGTCCTCGTCGCGATCGTCGAAATCATGGCGGACCCCGAGTTCGGCATGAAGCACGGCGGGAGCACGCCGGGCTGGGAAGCGATGATCATCCTTAACGGTCCGATCCGGGCGCAACTCGGACTGAACGACGGCCAGGGCGCGCAACGTCCGGGGAACCAGGCCAATACCAGCATCGGCCGCTTCTATCGGCTGTTCGCGAGGAACATTCCGCGCTTCCTTCAAGGCACGACCGACATGGCGACCTTTGGGCAAATGTTCAGGGCGGTCGTCGCGGAAAACGAGCAGGCGTGCGCCGCTATGGGATGGGCGCCGCTGCACGTGACTCGCGGGTTCGAGGCCGACGATAACGTGGTGACGATCACGTCGGTGAGGACTGCGAGCGATCCGTTCGCCACCGGGGGCGAGTTTGCCGAGCGGCACCTCGACTACATCGTCGACTGGGTCAAACGGATGATCGAGCCCTATCAGAGCTCCCGCGGCTACGTCGAATCGCACGTGCTGCTGCTCACGCCCGTGATCGCCGCGCTGCTCGCCAAGGCCGGTTACTCGAAGCAGGATGTCGAAGCGTATCTGATGAAGCATGCAACGGTGCCGGCGCATTACTACGAATGGCACATGATGCTCGGCGATCATCACCCGCCGGGGACGACGATCGCGAGCCTGGTCGAAGCGGGCGTGCTGCCGAAGGCGTGGCGTCTCTCTGACCACCCCGACCGCCTGGTGCCGCTGATGCTGCCCGAGACGCGATGGCTGATCGTCGTCGCCGGCGATCCGCTGAGAAACCGCTCGTCCATCTACCGGCAGAACTTCAAGCAGGGCTACGCCACCAGCAGGAAGGTGGCGCTGCCGAAGGCTTGGAATCCATGATCGGCGGGCGCCAGTGGCCTGATTCATAAGTTCGCTTCAAAATCCGTTCGTCCTGAGCCCTTCGACCACGCTCAGGACAAGCTACGGCAGCAGGTGCCGAAGTCGAAGGATGAACGACGAACAACGCCTTTCATGCTTCGACTTCAAAGTTTTACGCTCAGCACGAACGGACGGCGAAATATAATGCGAACTTCAGAATCACGACACTAGCTCGCCTGCGGCTCGGC
>JBKJKJ010000321.1:0-2679 GCA_046597455.1 Burkholderiales bacterium | reverse complement strand
CCGGCTGATTCCGGCGACACCGTAGCAGGCAGGTCACGAAACAGGAGGAGCACATCATGAAGAACGGCTGGGGACTCATCGGGACCGGGAAGATCGCCGACGATCGGATATTGCCGGGAATCAACGCCTGCCCGGATAACACGCTCGTCGCGCTCGTCAGCCGCGACCAGGGGCGTGCCGACGCTTACGCGAAGAAATTCGGCGCACGGCACGCGTACACCCGTTACGAAGACATGCTGCGCAACCCGGACGTTACGGTGGTGGCGATACACACACCGAACTCGCAACATGCCGAGCAGGCGATTGCCGCGGCGCGGGCGGGCAAGCACGTGTTCTGCGACAAGCCGATGGCGACGAACGCCGCCGACGCCGAGCGTATCGTGAAGGAATGCGAAAAAGCCGGAGTCAAGCTGGGTGTGAATTTTCACAACCGCTTCATGCCGTGCTTCATCGAAACCAGACGCATCATCGAAAGCGGTGAGATCGGCGACGTGCTCCTCGTCCAGATGGAAGCGAGCCCCGGCGCGCGCCCCGGCGGAAGGCTGTCCACGTGGCGGGTCGATCCCGGCGTTGCCGGGCTGGGCACCACCATGAGCATTGGCGTGCACGTCTACGACATACTGCGCTACCTGCTGTCCTCGGAGATCGTGACGGTGTCGGCTTTTTTCGACACGCCGCGAGGCGTCATGGAGGAGATAAACCTGTCGACGTTCCGATTTTCAAACGGCGTCATGGCGCACCTCAACGTCAACGAGAAAGCGGCGGCCCCGCACAACGACTTCGTCATTTATGGCAGCAAAGGCCGCATCACGGGCAGGGGGCTCACCCGCAGCCGCGCCGGCGGCGAGCTTCAGGTTCGGGGTGCGGACGGCAAGACCCGCGCGACCGAATATGGCGCTACCAATGCGCACGCCGCATGCGTGGCGGACTTCAGCGCAACGCTGCTCGAAGGTCGCGACGCGAGCCCTTCCGGCATCGACGGGCTGCGCAGTGTGCAACTGACCGACGCGATGGCGAAGTCGGCGTGGGATGGGGTGCACGTGTCGCTTGCTCCCTGAAGTGGCGCCGTAACGCGGTGCGGGTGATGACGTTCGCGCTTCGTGTGCGAAGTCGGGACCCGGGTGCACGCTTCATCTTGCGCGGCTCAGCTCGTTTGGCCACACTCGCCCGGCGCGTAATGCTTGCGCTGGGTGCTGCCGTTCGCCTCTCAGTAATCGGGCTCGAACTTCGATGTCCGGTCCCGGTCTCACCAGGTGTGGGCATGACCCTTCGCGCGGTGGCTTCGCGATTCTCGTTTTCTCATGTCGTTTTTTTGCGCGTCCGCTGGAGCCGCAGGCGCCTCGCACGTATTCGGGTCGCCCTGTTCGTCGCCCGGCAGCGCTGCGTTACCCAAATAGAAATAAACCGAGGAGAAAAATATGAAGCTCAATTGGATTCATCGCAGCCTTGCTGTCGTGGCTTTCGCGAGTGTGGCAACAGCGAATGCGCAGCCCACCGAATCGGTCGACGATTATCCGAGCCGGCCGCTGCGGATGATCGTGCCTTATGCGCCTGGCGGTGCATCCGACTTCATTGGTCGCATCCTTCAGCCCAAGCTCAGCGAGGTGCTCGGCCAGCAGGTGGTGGTCGAGAACCGTGCCGGCGCTTCGGGCAACATCGGCGTGCAGGCCGCGGCTGATGCAACACCTGACGGGTATACCTTTCTGCTGGGCAATGTGAGCTCGATGGGCATCAACCCGAGCATGTTTCCCAATTTCCCGGTGCGTGCGATGCGCGATTTCATCGGCCTCACGCTGGTGGTCGATGTGCCCGGCGCCCTCGGTGTGCACGGCGGTCTCCCCGTCGGAAATCTGAAGGAGTTCATCGCTTATGCGAAGAACAACACGGGCAAGCTCGCTTACGGCTCTGCGGGATACGGCAGTGCCCAGCGGATGGCGTTCGAATATTTCATGCAGAAAGCCGGGATCAAGCTCCTGCACGTGCCGTATAAAGGCGGTGCAGGCGCGGCGACGATTGCGACCATGTCAGGCGAGGTCGCGGCCACGATGGTGACGACGGCGTCCCTCGCACCGCATGTCAGCTCGGGCAAGATCAAGATACTCGCTGTGGTTTCGAAGAAACGGGTTCCGGCGCTGCCGAACGTCCCGACCATGATCGAGTCGGGTTTTCCCGAGTTGAGCCTTGGGTCCTGGCAGGGCATATTCGTGCCCACGGGCACGCCGAAGCCGATCGTCGACAAGCTGTATAACGTCGTGAAGAAAGTCGTTCACGACTCGTGGGTCGGCGAGCGCTACGAGAAGGTGAGCGCGCAGCAGATCACCAGTGAGTCGCAGGCGGAGTTCGCCGCCTTCGTGAAGGAGCAAAACGCGTTCTGGGCCAAAGTCATCAAGGATGTGGGTATCAAGACCCAGTAACCGAAGCGCGGTCCGTTCCGTAGAACCTTCTGCGGAACGGCTGCTCGAGACCGGGCGGGCGGTGCCTGCCGCGTGTTGTCGACGTCCCCGATCGACGACTTCATCTCAGCGAACTCTTCTCGTTTCGCTCGCGCTGCTGATGCGCCGCGTTCTGAAGCCGGAGCCGTAAAGGTGCCCGGCCCGATGGCATCGGACCTGCCCCTCACCACATCACCACCTCACCACCTCACCACCTCACCACCTCACCACCTCACCACCTCACCAC
>JBKJKJ010000205.1:0-10103 GCA_046597455.1 Burkholderiales bacterium | reverse complement strand
TTTTCTGACCCGGTTTTTGTCTGTCCCCTGCGCTTCTCAGGCTTCCACGCCCGCGTCGAACTTGATGCCGATGCGATCGAGCGCTTCGACGGTTTTCTGGCCGTGTTTGCGCTCGATCTCGGTTCGCAGTTCGGGCCGGAAACCGATGCGGTCGCCCTGCTCGGCGGTCTGCACGTGAATGATGACGAACAGCCGCCCGGTCTCACTGGCGTGAACGTTGGTGAACCTGCGCGGCACGCCGGGCGGCACGGAAATAAAATCGAGCGGCTCCAGGATCACGCTCTCCTCAGCGCCCGCATCGCCCCATGCGACCTCGAAGCGGCCGCTCAGGCAGAAGAAGTTCTCGATGGTCTGCTCATGGATGTGCATGGCCGGCCCATCGCCCGGTGGGCACTCCGCGATCGAGAGCACGATGCCGGGGGCGCCTTTGAGCGGCGCCTGCGCGCTGCGGCCCGTATAGGTCTCGGGGCACATGAGCGGATAGACTCGATGCGCGGCTATTTTCTGCATCACTTCCAGCGGGATACCGTTCGCCGCCTCCTGCTGATACTGGTACGACTTGAGATCCTTGAACCGGGCCATGCGCCGGGTCATCTGGTCGCGTGTCACCTTGACGGATTTCATTTGAACCTCCTCCTTCGCCGCGCGAAATTCACATCACCCCCTGGGCGGTGCCTCTCGGCCTGCCGATGATGAATGGCTATCAGTCCAGCCGCAACCCGATCTGCTTGATTATTTTTTGCCAGTTCGCGACATCGCCCGCCAGAAATTCACCGAACTGTTCCGGCGTGTGCCGGGAAAACTCGCCGCCCAGATTGTTCACCAGCCACGTGTGGGTTTGCGGCTCGTTGATGATCTGCGTGATTTCCGCATTGAGCTTGTTGACGATGGGGGCCGGGGTGCCGCTCGGCGCAAATAATCCTGTATACAAGTAGGCGTCGACGTTGATGCCCAACTCCTGCAACGTCGGCACATCAGGCAAGGCGGGCGAGCGCTTGGCAGATGTGACCGCGAGCGAACGCAGCTTGCCCTGTTTCACGAACGGCTGCGGATCGAGGATATTCAGGATGGTGAAGCCGACTTCGCCAGACGCGAGTGCAACCAATGCGGGCGCCGCGCCTTTGTAGGCCACCGTAACGGTCTTGATACCTGCGGCCGCGTTGAACATTTCCACCCCCAGGTGCGCGATGCTGCCCATGCCGACCGTTGCGTAAGTCACCTCGTCGGGTCGCCGGCGGGCGAGCGCAACCAGCTCCTTGACGTTCCTGACCGGCAGAGACGCGCTGGAGACCATGTACAAACCGCTAAGGGCGCATCGAATGACCGGCGTGAACGCGCGACCCGCGTCATACGGCAGCTTGCTGTAAAGGAAGCCCGCGGTGTAACTGCTGGATGAATGCATGATCAGCGTGTAGCCGTCGGGTGCGCTCTTGGCCACCACCGCGCCCGCTATGGTGCCGGTCGCACCGGGGCGGTTTTCCACAATGACATTCTGGCCTTGGGACTGGGTGAGCTTTTGCGCGACAAGGCGGGCGAGCACGTCGGTAGACCCGCCCGGGGGAAACGGCACCACAATTCTCACCGGCTTGACGGGGTAGTCCTGGGCCACAGCGCTCAGGCCCAGTGGCGCCAACAAGGCCGGGAGCACCCTGCGGCCGCACTTCAAAAGGAACTTGCTGAATCTGGCTCTCATGCTCGTCTCCCCCTAAGTGGACTCTCATCCAGCATGCATGTTATCGCAACGACCCTTCCACGAAAAAAAACAGGGACGAAGTAGATTTCCACAGCGGTTCGGAACGGAAATGTGACTCTGACCCGGTTTTTGTGAAACCCCGAAATCGGCGTAACTTTCTTATACTCATGCGCACGCATTTCATCGGAAACCATCATGGCTATCGTGACTATCGGCGAGCCTGCCTGGCTGCGACTCACTCCTGAGACCGCGCTCGAGCCGGACCTTCCCATCTGCGACCCCCATCACCACATCTGGGCGCAGCGGCACGAGCCGCGGGCCTATCAGCGTTACCTGCTGCCTGACCTCGCCGCGGATATCCGCGACAGTGGGCATAACGTTCGCTCGACCGTGTTCATCGAGGTCAGGGCGTTTTATCGCGCCGACGGACCACAGGAGATGCGCCCGGTGGGCGAGGTTGCTCACGTCGACGGTCTGGCAAATTTGGCAAATGAGGAGGCTGCCAGCGGCAAGCACGGCCCCACGAAAATTGCCGCCGCCATCGTCGGGCATGCAGATCTGAAGCTGGGTGATCGGGTCGCGCCGGTGCTGGAGGCGATGCAGGCAGCGAGCCCGCGCTTTCGCGGCATACGCCACGCCACCGGCTGGGATACAAGCCCGGAACTTGCGCAGCGCGACATTCAGGGCGTGATGGCCACGTCGCAATACCGTGCTGGCGCGCGTGTGCTGGCGAAGATGGGTTTGACGCTGGACAACTCGCTCTACCACACGCAACTGGATGAGCTCGCCGCACTGGCCCGCGCCGTGCCGGAACTTATCATCGTGCTGAACCACATCGGCGGGCTGGTACGCGTGGGCCCTTACGCCAACCGTGACAACGAGGTGCTGGCCGATTGGCGGCGCGGCATCGCGGCCGTGTCGGCATGCCCCAACGTCGTGCTCAAGCTCGGCGGTGTGGGGCAGAAACGTTTTGGCTTCGATTGGCTCACGCGCGCGAAGCCCATCGGTTCGGAGGAACTGGCGCAAACGCTGGGGCCGTTGATGCACTACTGCATCGATAAGTTCGGGCCGGGCCGCTGCATGTTCGAGAGCAATTTCCCGGTGGACAAGGTGTCGTACGCGTACGGCGTCGTGTTCAACGCCTTCAAGCGGCTGACAAAGGATTATGCAAACAGCGAGCGCGCCGCCCTGCTCCACGACACGGCGGCTCGGGTATATCGGATCGCGGTGTAGGCCTAAGGTGCGGCGCTCGCCTTCGGCTCGGGCCTGGCCGCCCACGAACAGAAGGAAACCCATGGTTTCCCTCCGTAACCTCCTTTCCTTTTGTCGCGTGCCGGAAGCGCAAGTCCGACACGCTGCTAATCGAGCTTCACACCGAACTGGCGGAACAGCTTGCCGATCATCTCGTAATCGGCCTTCAAGCGCTGAGCGAGCTCTTCCGGTGGCTTGTGCGCGGGTTCGAGCGTCTGGGCGCTCAGCCGGGCCGCGACATCAGGATCGCTCATCGCCTTCCCGATCTCGGCGTTGAGCCGATCGATGATTGCCTTGGGCGTCCCCGCGGGTGCAAACGCACTGACCCAGGTCCACGACTCGTAACCCGGAATGGTGTCCGCGATCGTCGGCACGTCAGGGAGCTGAGCTACCCGTTCTGCGGAAGTCACGCCCAGCGCACGCACGCGATTCGACTTGATGTGCGCGATCAGCTCGCCGATCGACGCGACCTGCGCCTGCGTTTCCCCTGATACCAGGGCGATGACAGCGGGTCCGCCGCCTTTGAACGGCACGTGGGTCATGCTGATGCCCGCTCTGGATTCGAAGAGCACGCCGTTGAAGTGGGTGAAGCTGCCGTAGCCGGAGTGCCCGTGGAGTATCTGTTTCGGGCGTTGCTTCGCCAGCGCGATGAACTCCTTCACCGACCGTGTCGGAAGCGAAGGATGCACGGTCAGTACGGAGACGACCCGCGCGAGGGGGCTTACCCCGACGAAATCGCGCAGCGCGTCATACGGCAGCTTCGTGTAGAGGTGCGGGTTGGAGACGTGGGAGGCGGCGGTCTGTATCAGCAACGTATAGCCGTCGGGCTTGCTTTGGGCCACGAGGGCCGAGCCGATCGTGCCCCCCGCGCCCGGGCGGTTGTCGATGATGAACTGCTGGCCCATCTGCTCCGAGACCTTCGGAAAAACGATGCGTGCCACGATGTCGTTCGCACCTGCCGGTGGAAATGGGACGATCAGGCGCACGGGCTTGGCGGGAAAGGCCTGTCCTGAGCCTGTCGAGGTGGCCTGAGACCACACCACGCCCGTCGCGCAGAGCATGCAGGCGCAGAACACGGCAAACAGTCGGGCTGCTTTCATCCTGTTCCTCCTGGTAATGGCGGTGTTTTGGCAGCAGGGCCGATTATTGTCGATTTTGCGATACGGCCTTGACGGATTCAGCATATCAGCACTGACTCGATCGGCACAGCGGGATGCATATCCTGATCTGCCCGGGGCGGCTACGTGGCGTCTATCACCGGCGACCGTCGGCGACTGTGACGCGTAAGAAGGAGCCGTGCGATCGAAGTCGATTCGAACGCGCTCAGGGTGTCGGCAAGCGTCGGGGTCTCGATCTTCCGGCCACCTCGTTGCGGCCAGACCTTCGCGATCAGGGCGAACGCGTGACAGATCCCGACACGAACGGCTTCAACGCGGCCCAGATGAAATCATTCGCCGGTGTAGGGATGCCGTGCTCCGTTCCGATCTCCCTCACCCGCCCACCCAGCCACGGCAACTCCAGGCGATTGCCCGCGATGAGATCAACTGCCATGGAAGGCATCACCATGGGTGGCGATGTCCGCGCGCGCGCGAGCCGCGCCTTTGCTTTTTGCTCGGGTATCGAAATGCCTGACGCGCGTCCCGCGGCGACGGCCTCGTTGAACACGGCGCTGTAGAGCGCCCAGCAGTCGTAGTCCTGCTGTACCACACCCATCGGCGATCGGAGCAGTGCGCACAGGGAGCTGTTCGCAACCAGTCCGATGAACTTCTCCCACAGCACAGCCGGGCCATCGCTGCCGATATCGACCGGGACACCCGCGGCCCCGAAGACTTTCTTGACTTCGAGCAGCCTCGCTGACTCGACGCCTTGCGCCTCTGCCACAGTGATCGCGTACTGGGGATTTCTCTGGCGGATGACGCCGGGTTCCTCGATCGCGGCGTTCATCGATGCAGATCCATAGACGACGTTCTTCCATCCGAGAGTCCTGGCGAGCATGTCTGGCGCATCGATACCGTTCTGGAGAGGAATGATGGTGGTGTCTTCACCGAGCAGTGGCTGGAGCGTGGGCGCAAGCGCTTCGACAGCCCAGTTCTTCGTGGTCACGACAACGACGTCGCAGACTCCGATTTCACGCGGATCGAGCTCGGCTTGAATCTCCACGCTGAATCGACCGCTCGGGCCAATCAGGAGCAGCCCGTTGCGCCTGATCGGCGTCAGGTGTCGCTCGGTTACCAGGAGACTCACGTCGACGCCCGCCCGCCGCAGCACCGCGGCGAGCAAGCCGCCCACTCCACCAGCACCGACTACACAGACTTTCATGCGCATGCTCCGTGAATCTCATGCGCATCCTTTGCGCTCTGTGTCGCGGCGAACAGCAAACAGATAGAGACGAAGCGCATTGCGGAATCCCCCGGACAATGAGAACGGCGGAAAGCCTAGCATGGCACGGAATGCGCGCGTCTCATTCCAATGGACTATAGCCGTCAGGCGCTTCTCACAGCTCACCGCCGGCGCGTAGCGCCTTTTCGCGGCCGTGCCGAACGCTGCGATTCGGCCACCGCCTCACTGCTCTTACCTGCGAGCTTCGGGGCGATGTTGTCTTCGATCCACTTCGGATCCCACCACTCGACCGGCAGGACGGCGACGCCGTGCAGATAGACGCCGTAGTGCAGGTGGTCACCGGCGGCCAGCCCGGTCTCGCCCGTCTTACCGATGGCCTGCCGATCCTTCACCGCATCGCCGACCTTGACGTCCATTGAGCTCAGATGGGAATAGAGCGTGAAGAGGCCGAGGCCGTGATCCAGGAGGACGGTATTGCCGTAGATGCCCAGGTCGCCGACGAAGACCGCGGTGCCGCTGTTGGCGGCTTCGACGGGATAGTGTTTCGTGACGGACAGGTCGTATCCGAGGTGATAGGCGGTGTCGATCGGTTCGTTGTTGTAGAGGTAAGTCCGGTGATCGGCGAAGTTGGCTTCGACCTTGGAGTTGCTGAGCTGGCTGAAGGCGCCTTTCCAGAGTATCGAGGGCGTGGCTTTACTGGTGATCTCGGCGATCTGCTTTTCGTTCTCGGCCCTCAACTTCCTGTTGACCGCGACAAAGATGTCTTTCGGCGTGCCCTGACGCGCGCCGACGTCCTGCACGAGCGGCGCAACCTTGTTCTGGAGAAAGCTTTCCGGAATGGCGATCGTGCTTTTCCTGTACTTCACGTTCTTCAACTCGTAGACGAGCGGCATTTGCCTGGAATTGCCGGCCTTGTCGGTTGCGACGAGCACCGCCTTCACGTCCGCCGGAACGTTGTAGGGATGGGCGAAGAGCGCAATGAAGTAATCCGGCTGGTCCTTGATCTGGCCTTTGAAACCCGGAAAGAAATAATCGCCGATCTTCACCCCGCTCGCAGCCGTATCGGCGGAAGGCTTGTAAACGATCGCCCCCACGCCGCCGAAGTTGACGTAGCGGTCATCGGCGATGAGCTCCAGGGTGGGCGGCGTAATGTCGATGGTGAGGTTTTTCTCGATGACGGTCTCGTTGCCGCGGAAAAAATTCCACAGCGAGGCGTCCCGTGCGGTGACGCGCAATACCGCTGGCCCTTCCTTGAGGCCGGCCAGCTTGGCCGAGAAGGCGACGGTGAATTTCTTTTCGCCCACCGGCTGGTCGTACTGCTCGGAGACGAGCGTGTGCTGCGATCCGCCTGCCGAGAGCGTTGCGGTCACCGATTTCAATCCGGCCCCTTCGTCGACGATGGCGACCTCCACGGGGGCGAGGCCCAGTGCGTCGGAGTCAGGAAGCTTGATTTGCGGCGAGCCCCGTTCGAAGCGGGGCGCAAAGTGATACGCACCGCCAAGGAGACCAACGGCAATGATCAGGAAAAGAAACCCGATAATCGGGAGCTTTCGCCTGGGTCTGTCGGATTCGAAAGCGCTCATGTCATGAAGTCCAATGCAGAATACGTGAAGGGAAACGGAGCCCCGAGGGTATCGCACGGCGGCCGCGCAATCCATCCCTGCGGCCGTGCAATTCGGGCGCATCGCTGTCGGCGACGCGCCCGTGTATAGCGCGTCATGTTCTAATCACGCCAAACCTAAGGAAGGAAAAACGATGCGATTTGCTGCCCTGATGCTCGCGGCGCTCGTTGTGGCGCCCGCACAAGCTCAAAGCTACCCGTCGAAGCCGGTGCGCTGGATCGTTCCCCTGCCTCCGGGCGGCAGCACCGATCTCATCTCGCGGCTGCTCGCGCAGAAGCTCTCGGAAATGTGGCGCGTGCAGGTGGTGGTCGAGAACCGCGTGGGCGCGGCGGGGACGATCGGCCTTGCCGCTGCCGCCAAGTCGCCGCCCGACGGATACACGATCGCGCTCGGTCAGACCGGCAACCTCGCGGTCGCCCCGGGTCTCTATCCGAAGCTCGGTTACGACCCGCTGAAGGATCTCGCACCGGTGACCCAGGTGCTGTCGACGCCGATGCTGCTGGTGGCGCATCCTTCGCTGCCTGTGCGCAGCGTGCGTGGGCTGATTGCGCTCGCGCGGTCGCAGCCGAGCTCGATCACGTATGCGTCCGGCGGCAGCGGCGGTCAGACGCACCTGCCGATGGAGCTTTTCGAGAAGACGACCGGCGTGAAAATGGTGCACGTGCCCTACAAAGGAATCGGTCCCTCCGTCGTGGCGCTGGTCAGTGGCGAGGTGGCAACGGGTCTGAGCAGCATTCCGCCGGTATTGCCGCACGTGAAATCGGGCAAGCTTCGCGCGCTCGGGATTACCAGCGCGCGGCGCTACAAAGGCCTTCCCGAAGTGCCGACGATGGCGCAAGACGGTGTGCCGGGCTACGACGTCTCGGTGTGGTACGGCGTGGTGATGCCCGGGGGCACGCCGAAGGAGATCATCACACGCGTCCACGCGGACGTCGTGCGCATACTTGCCCAGCCGGACGTGAACGAGCGCCTCACCGCAGATGCCGGCGAAGTCGTCGCGGGCACCCCCGAGGCGTTCGGCGCCTACATCAAAGCCGAGCTCGCGCGGTGGACGAAGGTGATCACGGAGACCGGCGCGAAAGCGGAGTGAGGCGCCAGACGCCGGACCACTCATCGCCCCAGGTGCTTGTCGAAAAAGCGGCCGATCTCCTCGAACGTTTCCTTCGCCTCGGGCGCGGTGTAATCACGATACCAGCCGCCATGGGCCTGCCCTTCGTGCACATAGAGCGCGGCCTCGACGCCCGCCTGGCGCAACTTGCGATGCACGCGCACCGTGTTGGAGAGAAGAAGATCGCGGGTACCTGTATTGAGTATCGTCGGCGGAAAGCCCGACATGTCGCCGTACACCGGCGAGAGCAGCGGATCCTTCAGATCCCGGCCATTGGCGTACATTGCTGCGCGCGCATCGCAGCTTGCGCCGTAGGCGATCAGCACGTTGTCGACCATCGCGTTGGTGTGGAACGAGTCGCCTGCGCCGGTGAGATCGGACATCGGCGTGCCGGGCGCGATCGCACCCGGAAGCGGCAGTTTGTCCATCTTGGCTTTCAGCACCATCGCAAGCGTGAGCCCGCCTCCCGCGGATGAGCCGATGATTCCCATGTTCTTCGCAGGCGCCATCTTTTGCGCGGCTTTCCAGACCGTCATCGCGTCGTCGAGCGCCGCCGGGAAAGGATGATCCGGCGGCATCCGGTAATCGACCGACAGCACCTTGAAGCCGCCGAAGCCCGCCATCATTGTCGCCTCAGACGTGCCCGACTCGCCGGGGCCGTTCACGTAGCAGCCGCCGTGAACGTGTATCAGCAGCCGATTGCGGTTCTGGGGCGCAATGACTGCCGGCGTCAGCATGAAGGCTTCCACGCCGTCGATCGTCATCGGCTCGATGCTCACCTTCAGCGCGGCGCGCATGGCAGGCAATCCACGCACTGCTGCGTCGGCGGCCTTCGCGACCTGGGCTTTCCATTCCTCAGGCGTCTTCGGATAGACATTCCAGGTCGCAGACAGCGGCGCGCCGATGATCTTCTGCATCTGGGGACTGACGGTATCCGGCACCGGCAGAACGCGCGCCGGCACTTCGCGCGCGCCCGGAGGCGCCGACGCCGCGGCAACGCACTGCGCGATGCCGGACGCGCCCAGCACGGTCACGCACACTGTCATACGAAAAAGGCTGCTGCCAAAACGATTCATGCGATTCATGATCACTCCCCTCCGGCGTGTAATAGCGCTGCGATAGACTACCCTGCTCGCGCGAAACTACACCAGCAGCGCTTGATCCTCATACGAAAGGCAAACGTAATGCAGCAGCGCACTCCGCGCAAATCCGGCTGGACGAGACGCACCACGATCTGAATCACTTCCTCACCTGCCAGGACGAGTACAACGTGCTCAACCGCACTTCCAATCCGACGCAGGCTGCCCTATCATGCTCGGGGTATATGCCGATAGACGTAGGACAATCCTGCGTTGACCGGCATCGGCGTCTGATCATGGGCTCCCGCCTGGGTCGGGCAGACGTTCGATCGAGCGGAGGAGCGAATCGCCATGGCCAAGTCCAAGAGTTCCGGGGTGACGGTGCAAGCCAGTCGTATTGTGATCGGCGACCTCAACGCGCTGCTGGATGAACCGAAGACGCCCTCGACGCCTGCCCTTCGTACCGCGGCAGCGAAGGCAGTATCCCGCGCCAGGTCCTCGAAGGTGCTCTACGTCACCGGTGGGGAAAGGACCGACCGGACCTCCTCGGATCGGGACTTCTGAAGTGCAGTAAGTGATGGCGCATTGGGGGCCGCGTGAGCGCAAGCGCATCGGCGCGTCGGGCGCGGCGGCCACCGCGGGTGCTGATTCTGAGTGCCTACGATGATCCGCACCTGCCTTACGTAACCTCGAAGCTCGCAGCCCGGCGCGTACCGTTCGCGGTTTTCGATCCCGCGGATTTTCCTGCTGCCGCGCGCCTCACGGCCACTGCCGGTCAGGATGGTTCGACGTGCTGCCGCTTGCAGTGGCATGGCGAGGACCTGAATCTCGCCGACGTCACTGCGGTGTGGTATCGGCGACCGGGCCGGCCGCGCGCGAGCGCCGATCTGCTCGATCCCACGCATCGCGACTATTGCGAGCGAGCCAGCGCACATTTCCTCGAGGGCGTCTGGCAGAGCCTCGATTGTCGCTGGCTGCCTGCACCGCCGGACGTCGTCCATTTTGCCGAG
>JBKJKJ010000163.1:0-3763 GCA_046597455.1 Burkholderiales bacterium | reverse complement strand
CTTCTCCGCGCAAGTGACGAAGCGCGGCCTCGGTCGCGCGCTCGCTGATTTTCAGCGCGTCGAAGTCGGCCGTAGCCAGCAGCCTGCCCGACTTGATCGCCGTAATTGCGTCCGGTATGGCGTTGACGCCCACGATTGCGCACTCACGCCCGGCGCTCTCCATGGCGCCAATCGTGCCGAGCGCCATCTCGTCGTTCGCGGCGAGCACGGCGTCGAAAGCGATCCCGGAGGCGAGCAGCTCCGCGGCTGCGCTTCGCGCGGGTTCGCGCAGGTAATGCCCGCAGACGGTGGCGGCGATGCGGATTCCCGGATAGCGCGCCTGCGCGTCGCGGAAGCCGCGTACCCGCTCGGTGCTCGTCACCGAGTGCGGCGCGCCTTCCATGATCACGACTCCGCCACGGCCGCCGAGGTGCTTGTACAGATACGTCGCGATTTCGACACCGATCGCGTAATCGTCCGAGCCGACGAAGGTGACGGGACCGGCTTCGGAAAATCGATTGAGGTAGCCGATGAGCGGAATTCGGGCATCGAGGATTTTGCGAATCGAAGCGTTGATGGCGGTGGGGTGCACGGGCACGAGCAGGACGGCATCCGGGCGCTGCTCGATGGCGGAATCGATGAGTGCGATCTGCTCGTCCACGTTGTCGGGCTTCACCGGAACGTAATGCACTGTGCGCGCGCCCAGACGCTGCGCCGTGCGGTCCGCGCCGAGCCGGGCGGCGGCGTAGGCGGGATTCGAGCGGTTCTTGGTGAAAACCGCGAGTGTCATCTGTTTGGGCTGGTTCGCGGTGCTGCTCATGGCGGGAATCCTGTCAGTGTATACGTCGGGTCGTTTGTCGAGCCGCTCCCGCTCATTCGCGGGTCAGGCACTGGTACACCCAGCGCGCGGCCGAAAAAAGCTTGCGGTCTTCGTGATGCTTCGCGACCAGCTGGGCGCCGATCGGCAGGCCATCCGGACCCTTGAATACGGGAATGCTGATCGTAGGCACATGGAGTGTCGTCCAGATGACGTGTATCCAGGGGTTCGCCACGACGTTCTCCAGTCCCACGGGGGCGACACCAGCGGCGGCGGGCGTGAGCAGGATGTCGTGCTCGTCGAAAACGTGCAGCAGAAGCTTGCGGCAGTGATGCACCACGTTGCGCATGGCGACGTAGTGCTCGTAGCTGCAGGCGAGACCGTCTTGCAGCCGCCCCGCGCGCAGCGCCGCGCTGATGTCGCTCTGATGATTTTCGATTTCCCACGTCAGGTTGCGCGACATCTCGAACCCGCAGATCCAGCGGTGCGCATCTTCGAGCGCCGCAAAATCGGCGGGTAGCGTGACTTCGGACACTGTCGCGCCGGCGCGGGAGAGGCGTTGCGCGGCGTCTTCGAGCAGCGTGCGGGTTGCCGTTTCGATACGCGACCATACATGGGTGCGGCACAAGCCGATGCGCGGCGGCGGCACGTTGGCGACCGGCACCGGGTCCACGCCGAGGAGCACGTCGCGATAAAGCGCCACGTCATCCACCGAGCGCGCAAGCACGCCGAGGGTGTCGAACGAACCCGCAACCTCCATGACACCGCGCGAGCGCAGATCGCCCCACGTCGGTCGGTAGCCGAACACGCCGCAGAACGAAGCAGGGCGGATGGTCGATCCGGTGGTCTGCGTGCCGAGCGCAAGTGGAACCATTGACGCTGCGACTGCGGCGGCCGAGCCGCTCGACGAGCCGCCGGGTGTGCGCGACGCATCGTGCGGATTGCGTGTCTTGCCGGGATGGACATTCGCGAATTCGGTCGTGACGGTCTTACCCATGACCACCGCACCGGCTTTGCGGGAGAGCGCGACGCACGCCGCATCGCCATTCGGACGGTTGTTGCGGTAGATCGGCGAGCCGTACTCAGTGGGCATGTCGGCCGTGTCGATGATGTCCTTGACGCCGATGGGCACGCCGATGAGCGGTCCTCGCATGCCGCTACGGTCGAGCGCTCGCGCGCGCTCGAGCACCCGGTCGGTGTCGCGGTATTGCCACGCGTGCACCTCGGGCTCGCGCGCCGCGATTCTGTCGAGGCAGGCGCGGGCGACCGCTTCACACGTGGTGTCGCCGCGAGAAATCGCCGTAACGATCTCGGTAGCAGTCCACTCGTGCAGTGCTTTCGCCTGCGTCATTGCGCTAGACGCTCCTTTCGCAGCATCAAGATCGACTCGGGGCGCCTCTCTGCCGAGCCTAAGGCACCTCTGAATAAGCGCTGGTGGACCCGTCAGCGTCATTCTGGCGAAGGCCAGAATCCATTTCGAACGTAACCATGGATGCCGGCATACGCCAGCATGACGATGAGGTTGATCAGAGCGTCCCTAGTCGATCTTGATCCCGACTTCCTTCACTACCTTGGACCACACCGCGAGCTCGCGCTTGATGAACTGCTCGAATTCCTCGGGCGTGGTGTTGGCGAACTCGGCGCCGAGCCCGGCTACTTTTTCGCGCACTTCGGGGACCTGCGATGCTTTCGTTGTCGCCTGATAAAGCGTGCGGATGACGGCTTGTGGCGTGCCCGCGGGGACCATGAGGCCTTGCCATTCGATCGCCTCGTAGCCCGGCACACCGGCCTCCGCAATCGTCGGCAGATCCGGAAGGGCTGAATTGCGCTTCGCGCTGGTGACCGCGAGCGGGATCAGCCGGCCTGTCTTGAAGTGCTGTATCGACGAAGGGATGGTTGCGAACAGCATCGTGGTTTCGCCCTGCACGATCGAAATCACGGCCGGGCCACCGCCCTTGTAGGGAACGTGCACGAGCTTGATTCCGGCCATGTGCGCGAAACGCTCGGTGGCCAGATGGTTCGCGCTGCCGTTTCCGGCGGAGCCGTAAGTCAGCGTGGCCGGTTTGGCCTTGGCCAGCGCGATCAGATCCTTGATGGAGCGCGCAGGCAGGGACGGGTGGACCGTCGCCACCAGCGTCACGATCGAGACGAGGGTGACCGGCACGAGGTCTTTCTCCGAATCGAACGGCATCTTCTTGTAGATCGAAGGGTTCGCGCCGTAAGCGATGTTCGATACGCCCACGGTGTATCCGTCCGGCGGAGATTTCGCCACGATATCGAGACCGATGGTCGAGGCGGCTCCGGGGCGATTGTCGATGACGACCTGCTGACCGAGGATCTCGGTGAGGCGCGGCGCGAGGATACGGAAAACGACATCGGTCGCGCCGCCGGGCGCGTAGGGGACGATGATGCGTATGGGCTTGGCCGGATACGCCTGCGTGTAGCCCACCACGGCGTGCATGCCCAACAGCGCTGAACCCATTGCGATCGCGGCGCGCCGCACGATTCTCTCCATGGACTCCTCCTTGTCTTGTGTTCGTCATGCCGGACTGTCCTTCGATCCCCGCCATGGAGACTCGAATTCACCCGCGCATGACGAGGTGCGGTTCAGCCGCACGGTTTGTACTGTGCGCTAGAATAACCGAAAACCTGCGGGCGCCTGACGCCCGATACCCCGGCATCCCACGCTCCAGGAGGACTCACGCATGGCTCAACGTAAGCGTCCGGAAGACCTGCGCAGTCACAAGTCGTTCGGCGTGAAAGATCTCCGCTCGTTCGGCCACCGCTCGCGCGCGTTGCAGATGGGTTACACGCGTGAGGACTTCAGCGGCAAGCCGGTGGTCGCCATCATCAATACATGGAGCGATCTCAATCCGTGCCACGCGCATTTCAAGCAGCGCGTCGAGGAAGTCACACGCGGGGTGTGGCAGGCGGGCGGAGTCCCGGTGGAGCTCCCGGCGCACTCGG
>JBKJKJ010000386.1:0-8416 GCA_046597455.1 Burkholderiales bacterium | reverse complement strand
AAATGCCTGAATTTCGCCGCTGATCGTATCGGCGTAACCCTGCGAAGAATTCTTGTAAGGCACATGGATGAGGTCGATGCCGGTCACCGACTTGAAATACTCCATGGTGAGATGCGGTGAGGCGCCGACGCCCGACGAGGCGAATTTGAATTTTCCGGGATGGGCCTTCATGAGCTTGACGAACTCGCTGACGTTTGGTGCCGGCAGCGACGGCGTTACACACAGGATGTTGGGCATCGTCGCGTAGAGCGAGATGAGCGTGAAATCGCGAAGGTGGTCGTACGGCAGTTTCTTGTAAAGTGAGGCAGTGATCGCCTGATTGATGCCGTAGGTAAACAGGGTGTAGCCATCGGGCGCGGCTCGTGCGCCGAGCTCGGTGCCGATGATACCGGCGGCCCCCGCACGGTTGTCGATGACCAGTGTGTGTCCCCATGCTTCGCTGAACTGCTGGGCGAAGAGGCGTCCCACCACGTCGGTGGACCCGCCCGCTCCGAACGGCAAGATCAGCCGCCCCGGTTTGGACGGATAGTTATCGGCGGCGTGTGCCGCCCCCGTGCACATCAACACGGCCGCAATCACAACGCGGCAATATCTCGATGCGTGCAGCACTTTCATCGGGCACCTCCTCAGGTTGGCTTTTATTGGTATACGCGCAGATATCGTAGCACCACCGGGGTGATTCATGTCCTGCGTCTTTCAAAACCCTCCGGCTGCCCGGCAGGGGTGTGGACGCGCAGGGTGACTATTCAAATCACTTCTCGCCCGCCATCAATTCCGACATCCTCAGCTCTCTCACGGCCGTCGAGCGCGCCCAGGCGGCGATCACGATGCCCAGCGCGATGAGCGCGAGGAGGATGACGACGAACTCCGGACCGAGTATGTCGGCGAGCACGCCGGCGATGAGCGCGCCCACGGCGATGAAAGCCGGAAAGATTGGCAGCAGGCTCGCGATGCGACCGCGCATGCGCTCCGGTGCGCACATCTGCAGCGTCGTGACGTGCACGGTGTGATGGACCATTTCCGCGACGCCGGCGAGCGCGAGGAAAGCCACTGCGACGTAAATGCTGGTGCTCACGGCGAATGCGATGAGCGAAAAAGCGAAGACGGCGAGCGCGAGGGTCTGCACGAGACCGGTCTGGTCGTAACGGGCGAGCCACACGGCGACCACGCCGCCGATGATGCCGCCGACGCCCACCGCGGACAGCATCAATCCCAGCCCTTCGGGCCCGCTCTGGAAAATGTCGGCTGCGAAAACCGGCATCAGCGCACTGAATGACGGGATGAGGAGGATGGGCGGAACGAGCCCGAGCACCATCATCATTCGCGCGACCGGATCGTTGATCGTGAAGCGTGCGCCTTCCATCATGTCCGCCCACGCTGAGCCGGCGCCTTTTGGCCGGGCCGCCGGCGGCGCTGCGTGGACCGACAGGGCGGCGAACACAACACCCGAATACAGCAGCGCCTGAAACGCGAAATTCCACGCGGCGCCGACGGAGGCGATGAGAAAGCCCGCGACGCCGGGACCCACCGCGCGACTCACGCTGAACGCGATGCTGTTGAGCGCAACCGCGTGGGCCGCTTCGGTGCGCGGCACGCTGTGAAAGACGAGCGTGCTGCGCAGCGTGCGGTCGAATACCGCGCTGATGCCCGAGATCACGGAGAAAACGAAGAGATGCCATACCTCAACCGCGTCGATCGCGAGCAGCACGGCGAGCACCACGGCGATCGCGACCATGAGCAACTGGCTCGCGGCGAGCGCGTAACGGCGGTCGAACCGGTCGGCGACGACGCCGCTCACCGGCGCGAGCAGCAGCATGGGAATGGCGCGTATGCCCAGCACGGCCCCCAGTACGCTCGCCGAGCCGGTGATGTCGTAGACGACCCAGCCGAGTGTTGCCTGCTGCACCCACTGGCCCGCGGTTGCGAAAAAAGTTCCCATCCACAGGCGGCGAAAATCGCGGTGACGCAGCGGCGCCAGTGAGGCGGCAAATCGGCCCAAGTATCGCGTCCCCGTAGAAGCAAAAGCTTTCTATAACATGTTTCGGCGTGCGGGCGCGAAGTGGCAGGGTGCCACGGCGTGTCATGCCGCTACAATGCGCGTGGCGTGCGCAAGCTCCAGTGCACCGCGAGCTCGAGGAGGCGATATGAGGCGAAGTGAGCGTCTGCGTGGATGGTTAACGTGTGTAGTGCTCGTCGATTGAGCGATTGCTGATGGCGAGGCGGGTGCTATCTGCCGCAGTGATCGCATGGCTCTGGGCCGGCGTGTTCATGGTGACGGCCCACGCGCAGGAGCGCTATTCGCCTTTCGTGCCGACCGAAGAGATCGACGTCGTGAGGATGCTCAAGCTCGCCGGTCTGCGGGAAGGCGATGTCGTGTTCGATCTGGGCTCGGGGGACGGTCGTATCGTGCTCGAGGCCGCGCGCATGAACGCGGGCGTGCGCGGCCGCGGCATCGAGATGGACGACAAGCTCGTGGCCCAGTCGACCGCGGCGGCCCTGAACGGCGGTCTCGACGGCCGCGTGCAGTTCGTGCACCAGAATGCCTTCGACGCGGACCTCGCCGAGGCGAGCGTCATCACGATGTGGCTGTGGCCGGAAGTGATGCGTATGCTCCGGCCTAAAATCCTCGCCGAGGCGAAACCCGGCACGCGCGTCATCACGCGCATGTGGGACCTCGGCACGTGGCCGCCCGACGAAACGGCGACCGACGGCACGCCGATACACAAGTGGATCGTGCCGGCAAAGGTGGCGGGTTACTGGCGCTGGACGCTGGCTTTTCCCGATACGACGATTCTGTATTCGGCGATTGTCGATCAGCGCTACCAGAGCGCGGAAGGCGTCGTGCGTGCCGGCAATCGCAGGGCGTTGTTGCATGACGTGAAACTCGAAGGCGGCGACATCTCGTTCTCGCTTCTGATGAGTATCGAAGGCGAGAAGCTCATCCGGCATCAGTTCGCCGGCAAGGTACGCGGTGACGTGATCGAAGGCACCGTGAACATCGTCCAGCCGCCGTACGACCAGGCGGTGGCGCTGCCGTGGCGCGCCGAGCGCACGGCGACGTCGGCCTATTTCGCGCCGACCGGTATGGATGCCGAAGTCGGGCGCTGAGCGCATTGGTCTGCACGGGCAGGCGGTGCAGTCCGGACTATGAACACGCGTTTTCGGGGCCTCACGAAGGAGTCTTTCTCGTGACCGGGCGGTGCTAGTATCGGAAAAAAACCAGTCGGCTTCGCCGATCGAGCTCGCGCGCTGATGAAGCAGTGCGCCGCCGGCGTGCCGCAGCCTCAAAAAGGGGCGCGTCAGCCGTCACGACGAGCGGCAACACGCGCAGCGTCGCACGTTCATGCAGGAGGGGAAAGTGCCCAGCTTCGCCGCCGGCCCCATCGCGCTGCCGTTGTGCATCGCTTTCTCCGTGACATGACGGTGCGCCTTCGCGGGCCGGCTCGGGCATCTTCAGGCGGGGCCCGACACAGAGAAATCCCGTAACGCGCGTCAGCGACGCGCCATGAACAACAAGGAAGCCAGACCATGCCAAAGATGACCGGTAATCGTTATTTCGCCGAAGCGATGCGCGGATACGGGGTGTCGCATCTTTTCTACGTCAACTCCATCGTCGGCAAGGCAATGAACGAGATGGACAACCTCGGCGTCAAACGCGTCGTCACCCATGGCGAGAAAGCGGCGGCGTACATGGCCGACGCGTATGCAAGAGCCTCGCATCGTCCGGGCGTTTGTCTTTCACAGGACATTGGCTCGACCAATCTTCTTGCCGGCGTGCGTGACGCACACATGGCGAGCTCGCCGGTGATCGCGATCACCGGCGGCCAGAACGACCAGCCCCGCTATCGTCATGCGTATCAGAACGCCGAAGACTTCAGCTCGTGGGACAACGTCACCAAGGCGAACTATTCAGTCGACTCGGTCGCTCGGTTCCCCGACTTGCTGCGGCAGGCTTTCCGCGTGTCCACCAGCGGCACCCCGGGGCCCGTGCACCTCGAGCTGCGCGGAAACGCGGGGCAGATGCTCGATGGTGAAGGCGATTTCGACCTGACGTTCGAAGATCGCTTCAAGCAATTCCCGGCTTTCAGGCCCTCGGCCGAGCCCTCCGCCGTGAAAGCTGCGGTCGCGGCATTGGTGCAGGCCGCCAAGCCGATCATCGTCGCAGGCGGCGGTGCCGTCGCGTCGGGCGCCGGCGCCGAAATCATCAAGCTCGCCGAAATGCTTTCGATCCCCATCGCGACGAGCCTGCACGCGAAAGCGATGGTGCCTGATGCGCATCCGCTGAACGTCGGCGTGCCCGGGAGCTACTCGCGCTGGTGCGCGAACAAGGCGGTCGAAGCGGCCGATCTGGTTTTCTTCATCGGCAGCCATTCCGGCGGGCAGGTGACCAACGGCTGGCAAATCCCGAAACCCGGTACCAAAACAATACAGCTGGACATCAACGCCGAAGAGCTGGGCCGCAACTATCCGAATACCGTCTCGCTTCAAGGCGATGCGAAAGTGACGGTGCAGCAGATGATCTCGGCTTTCGAGGGCTCGCCGCCGCGGCGCGCGGAATGGCTGGAGCAGGCGCGCAGCTACGTGGCCGATTTCTGGGCGGAAAGCGAGCCGCTGCGCCAGTCGGATGCGGTGCCGATGCGGCCCGAGCGCATCTGCAGGGAGCTCGAGGAATGGATGCCTTCGAACGCGACGCTCGTCGTCGACACCTTTCACGCGGCGATGTGGACGGCGCAGATGACGCGCATGAAAGAGGGGCAGAGCTACCTGCGCTGCGGGGGATCGCTCGGCTGGGCGTTTGCCGCGTCGATCGGTGCGAAAGCCGCGCTGGGTGACAAACCCGTCATCGGCTTCATCGGAGACGCCGGTTTCTACTATCACATCGCCGAGCTCGAGACGGCTGCGCGCAACAAGCTGAACGTGGTGATGGTCGTGAATACGAATTACTCGGGCGGGGTGCTCGAAAAAGTCGCGTACGAAAAATCGGTGAATTTCGCAAAAGTGGCCGACTCCCTCGGATGCGTGGGTTTCCGGGTCGAGAAACCGGCGGACGTGAGACCGGCGCTCGAGAAAGCCCTCGCGGCGGGGCGTCCTGCGATCGTAGACATCGTGAGCGACGTCGCGTATCGCGCGAAGCGCGGCTGGGTGCCGGAGACGATCAGCGGCGAGTGAACGCGTGGCGACGTAGTGATGTAGTGATGCGGTGATGCGGTGACGGGGTTTTACTTGGACCTCGACACCATTTCAGGATTCAGGTTCCGACCCATGGAGAAGAGCGATGGCACAAAGCAGCGTCAAACCGATCCGCCGAGTCGTCACCGGAAACGACGACAACGGCAAATCCAAAGTCACGTGGGACGGGGCCGCGCCGAGCGTGCACGACGACTCGAACGGCGGCGGACGCGCGCACATCGATTTCTGGGTCTGGAACGAACCGAAGCCGTCGCTTTCGGGGGCCACCGACGACGGCAACCTGCCTTACGATTTTCCAGGGCCGGTGAACGGCGGACACTGGCGCGTGGTGCAGGGGCCGGGACGTTCGCGCGATTACGATCAGCCCAAAGACGCGAGCTACGTGCCGCCGCACGAGCCGCAGCGGCACGGCGTCGGCCCGCGGTGGGATCGCGGCGGCATGAGCTCGCATTCGGGCGGCATGCACAAGACCGAGACCGTCGATTACGCGGTGTTCATCGACGGGCAGCGCACGCTCGTACTCGACAGCGGTGAAGTCGAATGGGGCCCGGGCGACATCGTGATCGACGTCGGCGCGTGGCACCAGTGGCTGAGCAAGGCCGAAGGCACCGGCCGCATCGCGTTCGACATGATCGCGGCACGCTTCGTCGACGGTCCGGTCGGCCTCGCTCAGGGCAGCGACAAAATCATGACCGCGCCGCCCGGGCGCAAGCTGCCCGAAGGCGTGAAACCCGCGCGGCGCATCGTCGTCACCGACCGCGAGCCGTGGAAATCGTCGGTCGTGAGCGACGGGCCGTCTCCTGACGTGCGTCTGGACCCGGCCCGCCCCGGCTATGCCGTGCAGCGCATGTGGGTGACCGACGGGACGCCATCCAAAATCGTCCTCGAGTCGCTGCATCTTCCGCACGTGCTCGTCCCGCCCCCCAACGGCTCGGTCATGAACGTCGTCAACCTGCCTCCGGATTCGGCATGGCAAGGCCAAGTCGGAGCGAACGAAGTCAAAGCGTGGTACCAGTCTGTCGGCGCACCACAGGCGTCGACCTATTCCGCGAACGCGCCGCATCCTTATATGCAGAAGACGCGAACCATGGATTTCGTCATCGTGCAGGAAGGCGAAGCCGTGCTCGTGCTCGACACGCAGGAAGTCACGTTGAAGAAAGGCGACTTCATCGTGGTGAGGGGACAGAACCACGCGTGGAGCAACCGCTCGAACAAGCCCGCTGTGCTTGCCATCGCAACCCATGATGGCGCGTGAGCTTTACGGGGTCCGCGCAGAACTCGGATCGATCAGGCGCTAGTGCTTGCCGGATTCGGCCCGTCACCGATTTTGCCAAACAGGCGACAGGAGGCAGTGTATGACTGGAGGTTTGAAACCATTGCGGCGCGTGGTCACCGGCATCGATGAGCAGGGCCGATCGAAAATCGCGTGGGACGGCCCTGCGCCCAACGCGCACGAAACCTCGATGGGATCCGGCCGCGGCCACACCGATCTGTGGGTATGGGACACCGCCGCAGCGTCGGTCGCGCGTAAGACAGACGATGGCGATGCCCCATATGACTTCCCCGGCCCGGGTGGCGGCGGTCATCTGAGGGTGGTGCAGGCGCGCGGCCGGCTTCCCGGTTACGACGCGGCGAAAGACCCCGATCTCGTACGCTCCCATCCGCCCAAAGAGCGCGCCTTGCCGAGGACCTGGGATCGCGGCGGCAACAACGCGTTTTCCTCGGCGATGCACAAGACCGAAACGATCGACTATGCGGTTCAGGTCGACGGCGAGCGTGTGCTCGTGCTCGACGACACGCAAGTCACCCTGCGACAGGGAGACGTGGTGGTGCAGGTCGGCGCGTGGCACCAGTGGACGAGCTCGGAGCAGGGCGGGCGCATGTGCTTCGATATGTTCGCTGCGCACTTCGTCGATGGTCCCGCAGGTGTGGCGCAGGGCGCCGCCGCGGTGATGCGTCCCGACCCCTCCCGGCCATTGCCGAAGGGTGTGAAGCCCGTGCGACGGGTCGTCACGATAGATCGCGAGGCGGGCAAAGGCGCTCTCGTCAGCGACGCACCTTCACCCGACGTGCGAATCGACCCGGCGCGTCCCGGATTCGCGCTCGCCCGCATGTGGGTCACCGACAGCACGCCTGCCAAAATCGTCTCCGAGACACTGCACCTGCCGTACGTGATGCAGCCGCCGAAGCACGGCTCGGTCTTCAACGTGCTCACGTTCCCGCCGGATGCGAGCTGGAAAGGCAAGGTGGGGGCAGTCGAAGTGAAATCATTCTTCGAGGCGATGGCTGCACCCGGGGCTTGCGCGTATGCGTCCGATGCGCCTCATCCGTACATGCAGAAAATGTCCACGCTCGATTTCTGCACGGTGACCGAAGGCGAGATCGTGCTCGTCACCGACACCCAGGAAGTGACGTTGCAGGCCGGCGACATCGTCGTGCAGCGCGGCACCCGTCACGCGTGGAGCAACCGGTCGGGCCGCCCGGCAGTCGTGGCCATCGCGTCGCACGACGCGACGGCGTGATCGGCGGTCCCACGCCAAATCGTCGAGAATCGCATTGACGTCCTCGGCGCAGCTCTCCGCACGAATCCAGTCGGGAAGCGTGGAGCTCGCAGAGGCTACCTCTGAAGAACGGCAGAAACCGCAAGATGGCTGGTGGGATGCGAGCATGCGCGACAAGCCCGTGACGCTCGCCAGTGCATTCGGCGCGGTGCTGCTGCTTCTGCTGGCCCTCACATGGAAATAAACGCCACGTTCAGGGAGGATGTTGCTTATGAGCGTCGAGACGGTTCGTGATGCTCTGCTGTGGTGCGCCGTCATCAACTACGGAATGCTGCTGTGGTGGTTTGTGTTTTTCAGATTCGGACATGCGGGGATGCTGCGGCTGCACGGGCGATGGTTCAGCGTGTCGGCGGATCGATTCGATGCCATTCATTACGCTCTTATGGGGATGTACAAAGTCGGCATCCTCCTGTTCAACCTCGTCCCGTATATCGCATTGCGTATCGTTGGGTAGCCGATCCATGGCTCGTCTCCAACGCGACACAGTGCCTCCCGCGTTTTTCGTAACGCATTGGGCGAAATGGGCAAAATGGGCCATGGTTTGAGCCGCCTTCAGACGGGGCGGCTTTTGAGCGGCGCGGGAATCGCTCGCAGGAAGGCAACGTGCGCTCGCCGCTGCTTCCCTGTTCCGATTCACCGCTGCGGTACGCCGAAATGGCGCCTGC
>JBKJKJ010000531.1:0-14324 GCA_046597455.1 Burkholderiales bacterium | reverse complement strand
GAAGTCATTTTCGGCGCCGGCGCTGTCGGCGGCGTCCTCTTTCACAAAGACAACGCGACGAAGCGCGAAGCGATCCGCCGGGCGATGGCCGGCGGGATCAACTGGATCGATACGGCTGCGCAGTACGGCAACGGAAAATCGGAAGAAGCGCTCGGCTGGCTGCTGCCCGAAGCCGGGGCGACGCCGCATCTCTCGACCAAGTTCGGCCTCGACGTCAACGACCTGAAGGACATCCCGGCACAGATCGAGAAGAGCCTTAAGGCCAGCCTCGCCCGCCTCAAGCGTTCATCGGTCGATGTGCTTCAGCTTCACAACCGGATCGGAACGACGCCCGGCGGGCGCGTGATGACGGTCGAGCAGATTCTGGGAAAGAATGGCGTGGCAGACGGGCTCGACCGGTTGCGCGAGCAGGGGCTGATCCGCCATATGGGCATCACCGCGATCGGCGAGGCTGCATCCGTCTGCGAAGTGATCCGGAGCCGCCGGTTCGACTCGGCACAGGTCTATTACAACCTGCTCAATCCCAGTGCCGGGCGCAGCATGCCCGGGACGTGGACCGGACAGAACATGGCCGGCATCATCGAGACGTGTCGTGCCCATGATGTCGCGGTGATGGCGATACGCATTTTTGCCGCGGGGGTGATCGCCACCGATGAGCGCACGGGGCGCGAGAGCGTTCTCATCACCGATACGAGCGTCGCCGAAGACGAACGCAAGACCAAAGCCGTTTTCGACGCGATCGGGACCGACCAGGGCACGCGCGCGCAGGTCGCGCTGCGCTTTGTTCTGTCGAACCCGGATGTATCGTGCGCCATCATCGGCAGTGCCGAACTGCATCACATCGACGAAGCGTTGCAGGCGGCGCAGAGAGGGCCGCTACCCGCGCCTATACTCGAGCGTCTCGATGCGCTTTATGAAAGCGATTTCGGCCGGGTGTAGCGGCATCGAGCGGTCGACGGTGCGACCGCCGCTGCGGGCTTTGGGCGCGTCGACTCATCGGCTCATCGACTGTGTGCACCGTGTACTCCGTATGCGCAGCCCATGCACAGTCAGGCCGTTCGTCTTTCGACTTCGCCGCTCTACGCTCAAGATGAACGGGTAAATGAGAGGACGGCTAACGCATCGTGATGCCGGCCTCCTTGATGACCTTGCCCCATTTCGCGTATTCCGACTCGAGACGCTGCGTGAAATCCTTGGGATTGCTCGCCACCACCGAATAACCCATCTCGGCGAGCCGGTCCTCGGACGCTTTGGTGCTGAGCGCCGTTTTGCTGTCGGCGCTCACTTTGGAGACGATGTCGGCCGGCGTACCTTTGGGCGCGAACATTCCGAACCACGTTCCCGCCTCGAAGCCCGGCACACCGGACTCGGCCACGGTCGGAAATTCCGGCGCGATCTTCATACGCTCCTTGCTGGTCATGGCGAGACCGCGCAACCGTCCGGATCGCGCATGCGGAAGCGCGACCGGGAGATTCGCGAAGACGAGCGTGATCTGGCCGCCGACCAGATCGGTTACCGCCGGCGCCTCACCTTTGTACGGAATGTGGAGCATCTTCACTTTCGTCGCCAGCTTGAACAGCTCACCGGCCATGTGCGGCGTTGCGCCGATGCCGCCCGAACCGTAGGTGAACTCTCCCGGATGGGATTTGGCGAGCCGGATCAGATCCCTGATGTTTTTCACCGGGAGCGTCGGATGCACCACGACAAGCATCGGGGAATACACCAGCTCGCTCACTGCCGCAAAATCACGCAGCGGGTGATAAGGGGGATTGGGCAGCAGTTGCGGCACGACCGAATGGGTCGTCGGACTGCCGATGAACAGGGTGTAGCCGTCGGGTGCCGACCGCGCAACAAAGTCAGCACCGATGGTGCCGCTCGCGCCGGTGCGGTTCTCGACGATGAATTGCTGCTTCAGGCTGTCGGTCAGGCCTTGAGCGAGTATGCGCCCCGCGATATCAGTGCCGCCGCCTGCCGAGAATCCGATCACGATCCGCACCGTCTTGTCCGGATAGGTAGCCGCGAGCGCGCCGCTCGACAGCAACGCGCCGGCGGCCAGCAGAGATGAAGCCGCTGCGGTCATGACCAGCCAATGTTTCATGGGGTGTTCCTCCTTACTACGTGATGTGTGATGTGATCGGCAGGGCCTTGGTCTCGAATCATTGCGCAGCAATCACTCGAGCGTGGTCCGTGTTTTGTTGTCGGCGATACAGGTCGCAGGCAGGTCGCAGTCAGGTCGCAGTCAGGTCGCAGGTCGTCGTGATTCAGACCTTGCCTGTTGGAACAGAATAACCCCACGAAGTTCATGATGCCAGCCGTACCGCGCAGCGTGCCGCACTCGACGTGATCGATGCATGGACCTGAGTCCAATGTCATGCACGCCGTCGGGTTTCTCCAGACTCGAGGCCACGCGGCGACGATATGCGATCGTCCGATCTCGCAGCGCGCGTGAAGTGCGGTGCAGGTACGCCGACGGGGAAGGGATCTGGTTTGGTTACGCTACTCGACGCGGATGTTCGCGAGCTTGACGATCTTTTTGTATTTCTCGATTTCGGCGCGGAAAAACTTCGCAAATTCGTCCGGGGTGCTCGCCCGCCCCTGCTCGCCCTGGCTGGCCATCTGTTTCATGATGTCCGGAAGCTCGACGATGCGCGCGACTTCCCGGCTGATCCGATCGAGGATAGGGCGCGGTGTTCCACCCGGCGCGAATACGCCGAACCACGCCTGGAATTCGTAACCGGGGAGTGCGGCCTCAGCCACCGTCGGCACGTCGGGCAGGAGAGGCGTGCGCTGCGCGGTGGTCACCGCAAGCGCGAGCAGGCGGCCGTCCCTGATCATCGGCAGCGCGGGCACCAGCGGCGTGAGGAAATATTGAATGCGCCCGGTCATCGTGTCGAGGAGCGCTTCGGGCGATCCTTTGTAAGGCACGTGTGTGACGTTGATTCCGGCCGAGAACTTGAACTGCTCCGCGTTGAGGTGCGTGCCGCTTCCGATACCGGCCGAGCCGAAATTGATCTGCCCCGGCTTCTGCTTGGCGAGGGCGATCAGCTCGCTCACGGATCGTATGCCGAGTGCCGGCGCCACAACTATAGCGCTCGGTGAGACCAGGATCTGGCTGACTGGCGCGAAGTCGTTGACGGGATCGAAAGGCAGCTTCGAATAAAGTGCGGCGCTCACCGCGAATGCGATCGAGTGCACGAGCAGGGTGTAGCCGTTGGGTGCGGCCGCGGCGACGATGCCCGTTCCCACCACGCCGCCCGCGCCCGCGCGATTATCCACCACCACCTGCTGGCCCCATTGATCGCTCATTTTCGGTGCGATCCTGCGTGCAATGAGGTCGGTTGCGCTGCCGGGCGTGAAGGCGACGACGAGCCGCACGGGTCTGTTCGGAAAGTTCTGCGACGTCTGCGCAGGACACGCAGTGGAAGCGATTGCAAAGGCCGTCACGATCACGGATGCGAACGTTACTTTTTGCGATGTCAGCACGATGCCTCCTGTTGCAACGCTTAGTGCCTGCTGTCAGATCACCTTGCGATCGCGGAACCCCTGGATCTCCTCCGCGCTGTAACCCACCTCTTTCAGGAGCGCTTCGTTGTGCTCGCCGAGCTCCGGCGCAACGCCGATCTTCGCCGGCGTTTCGGAGAAATGCCAGGGCGAGCCATGCACCTTGAGCTTCTTGCCGTGCTTCGGATACTCGACTTCGGTCACGTAGCCGTTGGCGAGAACGTCAGGGTCGGACGCCGCTTCGAGCAGGGTATTGATCGGCGCCGAAACGATATCGGCCGCGCGCAGCAGGTCGACCCATTTGTCGCGCGGGCCGGTCGCAAACAGGCGGTCGAGCGTCTCGAGCAGCGTCGTTCGCTGCTCGTCCGAGGTGATGACGACGCCAAGGTCGCCGAAACCCGCTTCCGTCAGCGTGCCGTAGAAGCCCAAGGCAGTCATGGCCTCCTTCCATTTCGCGGCGCCATTGAGCTGGAACACGAGCGGCTTGCCGTCGATGTCGTTGAAGCTCGCACTGATTCCCGGCCGTTGCGGCGTGCCGGTGATGCGCGCCTGGCCGGTGACCGGATCGCGGTTGCGCCACATCGCGGTGGTCAGGGTCCAGCCCATCATCCGGATCTGTCCGCCGAGGAGCGAGCAGTCGACCTTCTGGCCGATCCCCTGCGTTCGCGCGCAGTGCAGGGCCGCGAGCATCCCGCCGAACGCGAGAATCGCGCACGCTTCATCGGCCACCGATACGACGCCGATGCGCATGGGCTGGCCCGGTGTGGAGTACGCCTGCGCGATGCCCCCCAGCGCCTGCGCCATGGAATCGGTGCCCGGCAGATCGGCGTGAGGTCCCTTGGGGCCATAACCTGAAATGGAGACGTAGACGAGCTTCGGGTTGATCTTCTTCAGGTCCTCATAGCCGAAACCGTTCTTCTCCGCGGCCCCCGGGCGGAAGTTCTGCCCGAAGATATCCGCCCGGGCGACGAGCCGGTGCAGGATCTCGCGCGCCTCGGCCGATTTCATGTTCAGCGTGAAACTCTTGACGCCGCGGTTGTTGGTTTCGAAGTAGGTGCTGGGCAGGCCTGGAAACACGCTGGATGAGCGCGAGTTGTCGCCCTTGACGGGCACTTCGATCTTGATGACCTCGGCGCCCAGATCGGCCATCAGCATGTACGGAACGGTTCCGGCCTGTGCGGTGGAGCACGCCACAACCCTGACGCCGTCGAGTGGGCCTCGTGACTGAGCCATGGCTTACACCGACACTTCTGCAGGATGTGCGACGGGCATCGTGCGCAGGAAGAATGCGGCGATCGGGTCGTGTGACGCGGCGGTGGTGCGCGCGGCCTGGTCGATGTACAGCATCTCGATCGTGCCGCCCGCCTTGCGATAGCCCGCCGCGAAGCGCTCGGGCTCGTTGAGCGCGACGGGCGACTCGGGATCGCGGTAGTCATGCACCGGATCGGGCCGGCCCTGCAGCCAGAGCGCGGGCGGCATCGACACCTTCTCGCCGCGCTCGAGCATGAGCACCGGGTTGCCGTCGCTCATGTTCTCGTCGTTCTTCCAGAAAGCGTCCTGCCGTTCGGGGATGTCGCCGACCCACGCCGCGCCTTTTTCGCGCTCGCGCAATGCATTCCGATAGCGCGACAGCGGATTGATCACGGGCCAAGCCATCGCAACGCTACGCACGGTCGCGTCGACAGTGAGCGATCCGGCGGGCAGCGGGATGGCCGTGTAGCGCGGATCACTGGGCCGCATCGCGGCCAGCATGGCGAGGTGTCCCCCGCTCGACTGCCCGCAGATGCCCACGAGATCGACGCGCGTGTGCAACTGCGCCGCGCGCGCCTTCAACCAGCGGATCGCGTAGTTGATATCGACGAGCGCAGTCGGATAGCCGTCGCCGGCCTGGCGAAAATCGAGCGCGGCGACCAGCAATCCCCTCTTCGCCAGCGCTTCGCCGCGATCCCTGCATTCTTCGCGGCTGCCCTTGCCCCACGCGCCGCCGTGCAGATCCACCACGACCGGGAACGGGCCGTCGCCGCGCGGCTTGTAGAGCCGCAGCTTGAGCGCCTTGTCTCCATGACGCAGGTATTCGATGTCTTCAGTGGTGAATTCGTATGCCGTGGTCATCGCAGATCCTCCCGAGTTGGGGGCGTCGCCCCATATCGTCGCAGATAAGACGTCCGTTGAAGCATGGCCATACACGAGTGATCGAACACCAGCTCATGACAGCGTTTCCGCCTGTGACCGGCCAGCGGTCTTTTAGAATCATTATCGGCCTGCGGTAACGATTTGGCGACGTATCGCGATTTAGACACGCCCCGGGCGCCCGGCACTCGAGCAGGCCGAACGCCGATCAGCCATGCAACTCGAATTCACCGTTGATCTCGACTGCGATTCCGCGCGGCAGTGCCGCGTGTCCGACTGCGGAACGCGCGTGCTTTCCGCTGTCCGGCCCCCACAATTCGAAGAGCAGGTCGGACGCACCGTCGATCACCTGCGGCTGCTGTCCGAAGTCGGGCGTGCAGTTGCACATGCCGAAGAGCCGCAGCACGCGCTTCACGCGATCGAGGTCGCCGCAATGCGCTTTGATGGTGGCCAGCATCGTGAGCGCCACTGCGCGGGCTGTCGCATAACCCTCATCCACGGTGATGTCGGCGCCGAACTTGCCGCTCTGGCGCACGCCGGGAAGCTTCGGGAGATCGAGTCCGTGGCCTGAGAGCAGGAGCAGCGTCCCCGTCTGGGTGCAGCCCGTGCGGTTGTTTTTGGGGAAGACGAAAGCCGGCGGGAGCTCGTAACCGAGGTTCTTCAGGCGTGTTTCGATCAGGCTCATTCGATCCTCGCTCATCTGTGATGCGGATTTCCGACGGCATTCAGTCCGACGTCAGCGTGGATTCCAGCGGTCATTCCGCTTTCATCCCGATGGCGTCGCCAAGCCTGCGCGCCCTGGCGATGTACTCGCGCACCATCGTCTCGAATTCCGCAGGTCCGGTCGACACCGCTTCCGCGCCGAGGCCGGCGAGACGCTCGCGCAACTCCGTAGATGCGAGTATGCGCGCCATCTCCGTGGAGACACGCTCGCGGATGGCCAGCGGCGTCCCGGCCGGCGCGAGCACACCGAACCAGTCATCGCCTTCGTAATTGAGACCGGCCTGCGCGATCGACGGAACGCCCGGCATGAGACGCGCACCCGCAGGCGACGTGGCGACGAGAATCTGGAGCTTGCCGGCTTTCGCAAGCGGAATCGCATTGGGTCCTGGCGCAAATGCATACAGCACGCGTGCAGTCATCGCCTCGGTGACGGCCTCGGGTGTGCCCCTTTGCGGCGCATGTTCCGCCTTGAATCCCGCGAGGTGTGCGACGGCGGCCGCGTGCAAATGAGCGGTGCTGCCCACCCCCGCCGTGCTGTAGAAGACGCCCTGCGGTTGCGCTTTCGCGTATGCGATCAGGTCCTTGAGCGACTTGAAGCCGTGCGAAGTCGACACCACCAGGAAGCTCGGGGATCGCGCCATTTGCCCCACGCCCGAGAAGTCCTTCACAGCATCGAACGGCACCGAGCGATCGATGGCGACGCGCACGCCGAAAGCGCTTGCAACCGCGAGGAATGTGCGCCCGTCCGGCTTTTGCGTCGTAACGTATTGGGAACCGACGACACCACCTGCGCCGACCCGGTTCTCGACCACGACCGGGACGTTCCACGCCTCGCTCATGTTCTTCGCGACGAGGCGCATCACCACGTCGGTGCCGCCCCCCGCCGTATAAGGCACGACGAATCGCAGCGGCTGCGAGGGATACTTTGCGGGGTCGGGGGCTTGCGCGAAAGTCAGTGCGGGTGCCGCAACGAGCGCTGCGGTGAATATTTTCGTGAAAGTGGAGAGCATTGGTTTCCCCCGTTATTGATCAGGCGCATACACCCATAAGTCGAGCATGACGAGCGCACCGGGAACCGCGAGCGCCGGGACCTCGATCGCCGAGTACGGTATCGGTTGCCCCGGCAGATGCTGCGCCCACGCCTGCCAGGCGCCATCGAAACCGGCGAGGTCGGTATGGAACTGTTGCGCGCGCACGACATTCGCGAGATCCGTGCCCGCCGCCCGGCAAATACGCTGCGCCTGACCGAGCACGTAATCCATCTGCATTTGCACCGCGCTTCCGAAGTAAGGCTTCCCCGGATCGGTGCGGACTTCGGGCGCGAGCGCACCATTGGAGTCCACTGCCATGAGCCCGCTCAGAAACAGGAGATCGCCGGCGCGAATCGCCTGCACGTAACCTTCGAACGGCAACGCGACGCCGGCGTCGATCACAGCTTTCTTCGTGCCGCCGCCGCGCACGCTGATCGTATTGATTTCGATGCGGCCGACCTCGCAGATGAAACCGGGCGTCGCGGTCGTTATCAGCGTCGTCGCCGGCGGCGCCACGCCGAAATGCCTTGCCCACACCTCGTTGAAAGCGGGAACGTCGTCGATGTCGCGCAGATAGACCTGCGCCTTCACCACGTCGGCGAGCGTGCCGCCGACGCTCGCGAGGGCCGGCTTCAGCTTTCTCTCGATCACGAAGTCGCTTTCAAGCTTGATCGGTGTGCCTTTCCACAGATGCCCAGCCGGCATGCGCGCGACCGGATCGATCGGTCCTTCTTCGAGCTTCAGCGCTTCGGCGGTCTGGCCTGCGATGAACACGTACTCGCCGCACGTGAGAACCGGGCTGTAAGCCGAAGTCGCATGCACCGGCAGGTCTCTGGGCCGCAACTGTTCGATCTTGAAATCAGCGCCAGGAATCGCCGCGATCATGTGCACTTCCATGTCCTGTCCGGCGAGCAGGAAGTTCTGATGGAGATTCGACGTGCTCGGCGGGACCTGACCCCCGAAGAACTCGCGCCGCACGTCGTGATACGAATCGACGACATGCCCACTGCGGTAATACTGGTCAAGACGAACAACGTGGCGCCGATCGCTGCCGCCTGCTTTCAGGATCTTTTCGAAGTTCGCGAAAATTCGCTGCGCTTCCTTGCGGTTCTTCGGCGCCCCCTGACGCGGTGCGGAAGCGTCGATGACCTCCGGCGCCATGCCGCCGGCGAATTCGGCCTGACCTTTGTGACCGGTTGCGAATATCCAGCGGCCGGCGCGAATCCCCGGTGCGTATCGAATGTCCCCCGGTTCGATGGTAACCGGCAGCAGTGGAGTCACTTTGGAGATGACTGAAGTCGCGTCGGACATTGCGAGGCCGGTTGTTACGGGAAGAGCTGAATATTACCCGACCGGCTGTACATTCACGCCGCTGCGACTTATCATGCGTGCGATGAATAGGTTCGAATGCAGATTTCCGCGATGTTGATCCGATGGACGCTGGCCTGCGCGCTTGCCCTGGCGTGCACGACCGCCGCGTGGAGCGCCGCTCCGGCTACAGCGGACGCGCACAAGAAAGCCACTGCGAAAGCCGCACCGAAGGCGGCGAAGAGCGCACACAAACCCGCCGCTAAGGCCGCACCGAAGCGGGCGTCGAAGCAGGCGTCGAAAAAAACCCCCAAGGCCGCACCGAAAGCCGGCGGCGCGAAGCCGGTCAAATCGAGCCACAAGGCCGCATCGAAGACGGTCGCGAAGCCGGCGTGGAAACCCGCTTCCGCCAATGGTTTGAGACCGCCGTCGCAGTCGGTTCCCAGGGCCGCCTCGGCCGCAGACCCGGAGGATATCGCCAGAGCGCATAAGGCTGCGCTGAAAACGCCTGCGCTCGCGAGCCCTGTCCTGCACGGCAAGTCGGAGCGGCTGACCTGCTTCGACGGCACCGAAGACCGGCACGCCCGAATCGGCGTCGAACTCGTGGGCGGGAAAGTCGACGGCTTCTCGTATTACAGCAAGTGGAAACCCCGCACCTGTTCGATCTTTCTTCAGCGCAACCGCGACGGGCACAGCGTATGGGTCGATAAAGGCACCGTCACGAACGTCAGCCTGGATCGCGGCCTCTTTCTGATCGAGCACGGAAAAGGCGAATACCGTTTCGTTTTTCGTGACGTCGATCGCGAGCGCTACTGCGGCATGGAAGGCACCATCAACGGCACGCTCACCCTGCGCAAAGGCAGCGAGAGCTGCGAGGTCACGGGCATCATGGAAGAAGGGGTGCCGCTCGGACAGGCCTACGCGAACGCGGAGCAGAAACCGCCGGCTGCGGTCGCGGCAAGCGCGGCCGAACCGACGCCGCCTCCGAAACAGACGGCCCAGCGGCCTGCACGCAAATCCGAATCGCCCTGGCCCACCGCGAGTGTCGTGATCGGCGACTGAGCTCGCAGCACCGGGCGCACGGTCGGGGGCGGGCAGCAACATCGGCACCGAGATCCTGGTAAAAAGCCCACCGGACGGCTACACCGTGATGTTCACCACCACAGCAGTCGCAGTCAACGCGACGCTTTATCCGAAACTCCCGTTCGAGAAGTTCGGACGAATCGTCAAAGCCGCGGGGGGTCAGGCCCGAGACCTGAAACGCGCCCGGTAAACGGCGGCGGATCAGGCTGTCCGGCGCGCGTCGGCTACGACGCTCCCGGGTCGGATCTTCAGCGTACGATTCCGTCACGATTCGCTCGCCGAAACGGAAAAACGCCGCACCCACACTTACTGCGGCTGAATCCCGGCCGATTTGATGATCTTCGCGTACAGGGGAAGCTCGCGATCGAGGACGGCCGCCAGGTCTTCGCCCTTCCCGGCGACGACGTCGTTACCGAGCGCAACGAGCCGCTCGTGCACCTCTTTCAGGTGCAGGGCTCTGACAAACTCGCCTTGGAGCTTCGCGCGTATGGCCTCCGGCGTTCCAGCCGGCAGGAAAATGCCCATCCAGGTCACGAGCTCGAAGCCGGAATAGACGTCCGCCACTCGCGGCACATCCGGCAGCACCGGGGAACGCCTGGGTCCGGTTACCGCGATGGCGCGCAGCCGGCCGGCCTGGATATACGCCAGCGGGCCTGAAACGTTACCGAACATCACGGCGATCTCACCCGACATGAGGTCGAGATACGCCGGCGCAACACCTTTGTACGGGACGTGATTGAGCTTCACCTTCGCCATCGATTGAAACAGCTCCATGCCCAGGTGCGTCAGGTTCCCGATCCCCGCCGATCCGTAGTGCAGCGCGCCCGGGTTGGCCCGCGCCAGCGCCACCAGCTCCTGCACCGAGCGAACGGGCAGCGACGGGTGCACCATGAGGGCCATCTGCGCGGAAGTCAGCCAGGCAACCGGCGCGAAATCCTTTCTGGGGTCATAGCCCAGATCCTTACGGAGCACGGGGTTGACGGTCATCGGTCCGGAATTGCCGATGAGCATCGAGTAACCATCGGCCGCCGACTTGGCAATGACGTCCGCACCGAGGCTGCCGCCCGCGCCCGAGCGGTTATCCACGATGACGTTCTGCCCCAGCGCGAGGTGCGGAACGAGAATGCGCGCGATGGCATCGACCGGGCCGCCTGGCGGATAAGGCACGAGCAGCCGCATCGGCTTGGCCGGATAGTCCTGCGCTGCGGCGATCTGAAAAACGGCAACGAGCGCCAGTGCCAACCATCGTATCGTATGCATGATCTTGGCTCCTCGAAGTTGACGGTTCCCCCCTTATAGACCCGCGCGGGCGTGAGGGAAAGGACGCGCTATGGGACGCCAGTGTCGGGATTCTGAAGCGAACTTGTGAATCGCCACGCGACTGCGCGCGGCATTCCGCTGGCTCGAAGGGCCGCGCCGAGGTTGGAGCGCCGATCGACACCCAGGAGCCGCTCAGCTACCGATCGGCAGGCTCAGGATGGGCAACGAGAACGAGGGCCGCTTCGCCCGGAATCCGCCACCCGCCGCCGACCTCAAGCGGCGGCGCGCCTTTTCCGCCATAACGCGCGGCGTCGCTCGACCATGCGACGTGCCACGTAAAATCGGCAGGTGCGGCGAGCAGGGGCTCGGGAAGGATGTCGAGCATGAATGCCGTTCCCAGGTTGACGATGATGAGCCGGTCGCCTGCGTCTTCACCGAAAAAGCGCAGCACGAAGGCCTGGTCGTCGAGGATCGCGCCGTCGACACCGCGCTGGCGTGGGCGGCAGAACACGGCGTCGCTGCGCCTCAGGGTCAGCAGATCGAGGTGCAGCGCGTAAGCCTCGGCGTGGCTTTCGCGCTCCGAGAGATCGAGCTTGCATCGCTCGAACGTGTCGGGCGCACCGGGATCGGCGAGCAACGCCCGGCCATCGGGCGTGTCGATGCTCGGAAACTGCGCAAGGAAATCTGTGCGGCCTTTCCTGACATCGTCAGCGAGCTTGCCGGCGTGGTCGGCAAAAAAAAGAAACGGGCTGGACGATGCGAATTCCTGTCCCTGGAAAAGCATCGGCGTCTGTGGCGCGAGGAGCAACAACGCGGTCATCGCCCGATAACGCCCGGGACTCGTCGACTGATGAAGACGCCCCCCCGACGCGGTATTGGCGATCTGGTCGTGGTTCTCGAGAAAGTGGACGAACGCAGTCGGCGGCACGTCGAAAGCCGGCGTTCCGCGCCGCTTTTTCTGCCACCTGCAGCGCTGCCCCTGATACAGGAAACCCCACTTCACCGCGGAAACGAGCTCCTGCGCACGGCCCCGGTAGTCGCTGTAATAGGCTTCGTTACGACCGGTCAGCGCGACCTTCGCGGTGTGATGGAAGTCGTCGTTCCACAACGCGCTGGCGCCGTAACCGCCTTCAGCAGCCCCGCGAAGCAGGCGCACATCCTGCGGCTCGTTCTCGCACACGACGAAGACGATGCGACCGGGTGCGCTTTGCGTCACCTCGCGTGTGATTGCCGCGATGATGTGCTCGGGCGAATCGTCGAACATCTGTTGCGTGGCGTCGAGCCGCAGGCCGTCGAGATGGAATTCCTCGATCCAGTAACGCGCATTGGCTATGAAGAATTCGCGCACCGGTGCCGCGTTCTCACCGTCGAAGTTGATGGGGTCGCCCCATTCGTTCTTGTACCGGTCGCTGAAGTAGTAATCGGAGAACGCGCTTAGCTGGCAGCCTGAAGGACCCAAGTGGTTGTACACCACGTCGAGGATCACGCCGATGCCTTCGGCATGAGCCGCGTCGACGAAGCGCCGAAAATCGTCGGGGTTTCCATAAAGCCTGCACGGCGCGAATATGTTCACGCCGTCGTAACCCCACCCGTAGCGGCCGGGGAAATCGGCGACGGGCATCACTTCGATCAGCGTAATGCCCAGTCGCGCGAGTTCGGGAAGCTCCCGCGTCGCCGCCGCCCAGGTCCCCTCGCGAGTGAAAGTCCCGACGTGCAGCTCGTAGAGCACGCGCCGGTTCGGCTCGACGCCGGCCCAGCGCCCGTCGGTCCACTGAAAGCGCGCCGGATCGACGACCTCCGAAGGTCCGTGCGGCCCTTGGGGCTGGAAGCGCGTCGCGGGGTCAGCGTAAAGATTCGGATCGTCATCCAGTTGCAGGCGATAGCGCGTGCCAGCAGACGCGTGGGGGACGAAGCCCGAGAAATAGCCGTCCCCCTCGGTTTGAAGCGACCTCGAAGATTCGCGTTCGTCAGCCTCGATCACGACCGCGACACGCTCGCAGCGCGGCGCCCAGACCCTGAAATGAGCGCCGTGCCCAGGGACGACCTCGGCGCCGACGGGCAGCCGTCTGGCCCCCGCAACAGACGCGGCTCGCTGCGCCTCGTCGGTGGACGCAGCAGGGTCGCCTTCCGCGTCGGGGTTCGCAGGGGTTTCGCTCACCAGGCTCGCCGCCGCTCGCGCAGCGCCATCAGGCATCAGTCGTGTCATGTCGACGCCGAAACAGCAAATAGCAGGCCTTGCGGGATCCGGACCCTCAGACCAGCCTCAGCACGAGCCCTTCGTCGGCGGCCAGGTGAATATCGCCCTCGCATATTTCACCTTCGCGCACGGGATTGGTGGCCACCGCGACGCGAGCTCCGGTAGTGGCTCGCGTGCGCGGCACGACGTGCGCCTCGCGCCCCAGGTTGAGGACGACCAGAAAGCTCGCCTCGCCCGCGCGACTGTGGCGCACGTATGCGAGCAGGGCGGGCCCCGCGTCGAAAGGCTCGAAGCGCCCGAACTCGAGCGCAGGCTGGCCGCAACGCAATGCGATGAGCCGGCGGTACAGCGACAACATCGAACCGGGATCGTCGCGCTGCGAGGCCACATTCACTTTCGCGTAGTCGGGGGCGAGCGGCAGCCACGGTCGGCCCGTGGTAAAACCCGCCCCGCTGCTCGCGTCCCACTGCATCGGCGTGCGCTCGGGATCGCGTCCCAGTCCTTTGCCGGGAACGTTTATCTCGAAAGGGTCTTGCACGCACTCGTGGGGAATGTCGACATCCTGCATCCCGATCTCGTCCCCGTAATACAACGTGGGCGTGCCGCGCAGTGTCAGGAGCAGCATCGCGGCTATCCTCGCCTGCGCGAGGCCGACGCGCGACGCGATGCGGTGATTGTCGTGATTGCCGACCACCCAGTTCGGCCAGCCTTCGGGCGGCAGCGCCGCCTCGTATTCCCTGATCAGGCCGTCGATGTGCCGCGCATCCCACGGTGCCATCAGCAACTGGAAATTGAACGGCATGTGAGCGCCGCCCATGTCCTTTCCGTAGTAATGCATCAGACGCTCGACGGGCAGATAGATCTCGCCGATCAGCACCCGCTCGCGATAGGTGTCGAACAGCTGACGCATCTGCGCGATGACGCCGTGCACTTCGGGCTGGTCCGCGGTGTACAGGCTCAGAAACTCGTGATACGGATTGCCGTCGGGCGTCCATGTCGGGTTGCGCGGATTGTCGCGAAACGCCGCGTCCTTGATGAGGTGCCAGATGACATCGACCCGAAAGCCGTCCACCCCGCGATCGAGCCAGAAC
>JBKJKJ010000523.1:0-3908 GCA_046597455.1 Burkholderiales bacterium | reverse complement strand
CTGCACGCGCTCGGAGGCGATGATGCCCGGCGCGACGGCATTCACGCGGATCCCGAACGGACCCAGTTCCTTCGCGAGATGCCGGTTGAGCCCTGCGAGACCCGACTTGGCCGCGGTATAGCCGATCCCGGAAAGATTGCTCGCCTGGCGCGAGGCGATGGAAGCCACGGTCACGATCGCGCCGGAGCACCGGGATTTCATGTGCGGCGTCACCGCCTTGCAGACCCGGAAAACGCCCGTGAGATTGAGATCGATGGTCTCGAGCCAGTCGGCGTCAGGCGTTTCGTCCGAGGTCATCGGGCGCGCCGAGGTGCCGCCCCCCGCGTTGTTCACCAGCATGTCGATGCGGCCATGACGATCGATCACCGTGCGCACCATCGCCTCTATCGCAGCAGGGTCCCGCATGTCGCACGTCACCGCCGAATCGGCGCCGCCCGCCTCGCGCACGAGCTGCCCGGTTTGCGCCAGCGCGCCCGCGTCGCGTGCCGTCGCGACCACGGTATGGCCCTGCGCCCCGAACGCGACGCAGATAGCGCGGCCGATTCCGCGGGATCCGCCCGTGACGAGTGCGACTAGTGAATTCATTGCATCGCTTCCAGGTTGATCGAGATCTTGACCTCCTCGCCGAGACTCCTCGACGCTCTCGTCATTCCGAAATCCGCCCGCTTGATCGTCGTCTTCGCGACCGCGCCGCAGACATAGCGCTTGTTCACCGGGTGGGTGATGCACTTGAAGGATTCGAGCTCGAGGGTCACGGGCTTCGTCACCCCCAGCATTGTCATCTCGCCATCCGCGCCGGCCAGGTCCTCGCCCCTGAAACGCAGTCTGGTTGCGCGAAAAGTGATCGCCGGGAATTTCGCGGCGTTGAAATACTCGTCGCTCTTCAGAAGCTTGTCGCGCGCGGGAAAGCCGGTGCTGATCGTGTTGACGTCGATCTCGGCTTCGATGCTGCCGGTTTTAGCTTCGCGGTCGAGCACGATCGTGCCTGTCGTCCTGTCGAAGCGTCCCGGGATCGTGTTGATGCCGAGATGAGTGATTTCGAAATTGGCGGACGTATGCGGCGAGTCGATGTTGAAGTTTTCCGGCGCCGCATACACGCAAGCGGCAAGCGCGCAGCCGAACGCTGCGAAAGCGATCCTGGGTTCCATGGAGAATCCTCCAGTGTGGTGAGCCTGAGGTTCGAAGCATACCTTTGGATCGTTCGTGCTGAGCCTGTCGAAGCATAAACGACTGTCGTTCCCGTTCGACCGCGGCACAGAGCGCCTGCTCAGGGCGAACGGTTTTGTAAAGCGTATTCGTGACTCGCAATACGAGCGAGATCGTATGCTGAAATTCGCATCCGTTCGTGCTGAGCCTGTCGATGCATGAACTCAGGTCGAGTGGCTTTGGTTGTCTACCACCGTTCGTGCTGAGCATCGCGGGGAGATGCAGTCGAAGCATGAACAATCGTCGCCCTTCTTCGACCGCGGCGCAGTAGCGTCCGGGAACGCCGAGCGCTCACTCGGGCGTGTATCCGGAAACCTTCACCACTTGCGCCCAGCGCGCGATCTCGCGCCGGATATGGTCGCCGAACGCTTCGGGCGTGACGCCGCCGGGTTCGGAACCCTCGGCAATCAGCCGCGCCTGCAATTCGCGGCTCGCGAGTGCAAACCTGATTTCCGAATGCAATGTTCGAACGATGGCCGCGGGGGTTCCCTTCGGAACGACCAGCCCTTGCCAGGAAGTCACGTCGAACTGCGGCAGTCCGACCTCCGCCGTCGTCGGCACCTCACTGGCTGCCGCAATCCGGCGCTTCGAAGTCACCGCATGCGCCCGCAGCTTGCCGGTCGCAAGATACGGGATCGCGCCCGGCGGCTGCTGAAGGCTCACTTGCACCTGCCCCGCGATGAGATCGATGAGCGCCGGACCGGCGCCCTTGTAGGGAATGTGGACAGCCTTCAGGCCGGTCTGCGACAGAAACAATTCCATCATGAGATGCGAGGCGCCACCGGTGCCCGAGGATGCGTAGTTCAGCTGCCCCGGCTTCGCGCGGGCCAGCGCCACCAGTTCGCCGTACGATGCGGCAGGAACCGACGGGTGCGTAACGAGAAACATGGGTGATATGGCCGTCAGGGTCACCGGCGCAAAATCCTTCAACGGATCGTACGGCAGCTTGCGGAAGGTGCTGACGTTGGTTGCAAGCGTGCTGATGGTGCCGAAGAAAAGCGTGTGACCGTCAGGCGCGGCGCGCGCCGCGATGGCCGCGGCGATATTGCCGCCACCCCCGGCGCGGTTGTCCACCACCACCTGCTGCCCGAATCGTTCGGTCAGCTTCGCGCTGATCGCCCGCGCCATGATGTCGGTGGCACCGCCGGGCGCGAACGGGACGATTGCCCGGATGGGGTGCGAGGGGTAACGCTCGGCAGCACTCACCGCCCCCGTCCCGCTGCCGGCCAGCAGGGCCATCACCGCGCAAGCAAGCGCCCGCCAGGTTGCAATTTTCATCGTTTTGCTCCATTCGTCGTGCGGATGTCGCCGTGCAGTAGCATATGCCGGTCGTGGTGCATCCCGATCAATCGTGGAGTCGGAGGATAGGATTCGACACCAATAGTTGCGGCTCCACAACGTACCGCGTGAGGCGAACCAACGAAGGTGCAGTGCAGTAGCATGTAGATGCGTTCACCATAAATCCGAGGAGGACCGCCGTGCACGATCACGAAACGCTTACCGCTGCCGCCCACAACACCCGGCTGGTCGGGTTTCACGACCTGCAGGGACGCGAATCGCTGCAAGTCACCCTGCAGGGCGACTGGTGTTACGTCGGGCACCTGCCGGGCTGCCGGCCCAACCCCCTCACCGGCCAGGACGAGCATAGCGGGACTTCGATACTCGATGTCTCCAATCCTGCGAAACCGCTGCTGGTGACACACATTCCCAGCGCCCCGAACGCCAATTGCCGCGCCGTCCAGGTGGTCGACAATCCGCGCGACGGCAGGCGTTATCTCGCTCGCAATCACGAGATGGCCGGCGTGATGAGCTTTCAGATTTTCGACATCACGGATCGCGCGAAGCCGAAAATGGTCGCCGACGTGAAAGAGACCCCTGCAGGACCCCTGAGACTTGCGCACAAAGGCTGGTGGGACGCGGACAGCGGGCTCTATTTCGGTTGCGCCAACGAACCGGGATTTCGCCCCGGCGGCCATCTGGTGATCTGGGATTTTTCCAATCCCCGGGAGCCCAGGTACGTCGCCAACCACTGGCTGCCCAGCCAGCTGCTTTCCGAGCCCACGAACCGGGAGACGGGGCTCAATCTGCACCACCCGGTCGTGGACATGGCGATGAATCGCGTCTACCTGTCTTACGCGCGCGGCGGCAATGTCGCGGTGCTCGACATCAGGGACGTCGCCAGGCCCGAGCTCATATTCGATTACTCCATCGAGCCCCAATTCAAAGGTCCGCACACCTCGATGCCGTTTTTCGGGATCAAGACGCCGAATTTCACGCCCGGCTTCGGTGACATGCGTGACTACATCATCGTGTGCAACGAAGCGAGCGACGCTAAATATCAGGGGCTCGAAGTGCGCTGCATGGTCTACATGCTCGACGTGACGGTGTGGAAAAACCCCATGATGGCGGATATCTTCCGCGTGCCCGACGCGGATTTCCTGACGCACGGCGGCCGCTTCGGCCCTCACCAGTTCAACGAGACGCAGGACAACAAGCTCTACCGGCCGCAGGACAATCGCAACCTGCTGTATGTCGCATACTTCGCCGGAGGCTTGCGCGTGCTCGACATCTCCGACCCGTATGACATGAAGGAAGTCGGCTACTACGTGCCGAAGACGACCTCGACGACCATTCCGCGCCTGAAGACGGTCATCCAAACCAACGACGTCGATCTCGACTACCGTGGGCTTGCGTACATCAGC
>JBKJKJ010000481.1:0-7087 GCA_046597455.1 Burkholderiales bacterium | reverse complement strand
CGCAGGCGCACGCTTTTCTCCCGCGGCAATACTTCCTCGTGTTCCAGCCCTAGGAGCTTGTCGGACTTGCGATGCGACAAACTCCTTATGGAAAACCGGACATCCGAATTGAAGTCGAAAACCTGCTTTTGAGGCTTTTTGAAATCACATTCCGCGGCAATCCGTCCGGTTTGGCCTTTAGCAGCCTGTCCCGACTGGTAAGGCCGACAGGCTGCTAGCGGCGCTGATCGAACGCCCGCTTTGCGGTGCTGCGCGGCCATCTCAGGAACGATCGCCGTTTTGCGCAGTCCGACCATCAGGGACCGGCGTGGGTCTGAAATCTTACGCAGCTCGCTTACAATGCCGCGTGGCCCCTGACACGGGGCACGATAAGCAGGCAGAGCGATCCGGTCCCATTCCCATCAGGCAGATCGGCGAACGACGGCGTGCGCCGGGTGTTCGCGGACTTGCCGGTCGGGATGAAGATCAACGAGGAGAGATTGGATGACGATGCGTTTCACAAAAAATATACGATCGATGCGCGCGCGCAGTCTGAAAACGCTCGCAGTCGCGTTCACCGCAGCGGGCGTGCTGGTCGCCGGTCACGCCACGGCGGATGACTACCCGTCGAAACCCGTGAGAATCATCGTGCCTTTCGGCGCGGGTGGCGGGACTGACATCCAGGGGCGGCTTCTGGCGAAGAAGTTTTTCGACAGCATGGGGCAGACCTTCATCGTCGACAACCGGCCGGGCGCCAGTGGGCTCATCGGCACGGAGATCGCGGCCGCCTCACCGCCTGACGGGTACACGATACTGTTCACCACGGCGTCGCTCTCCGCCAACGTGACGCTGTATGGCAAGCGCCTCACGATCGATCCGCTTACGCAGCTGCAGCCGATCAGCTGGATCTCGTCGGTGCCACTCGTGCTCGTGATCAACCCGAAAGTCCCGGTTAAAACAGTCCAGGATCTGGTGGCCCTCGCCAAGAGCAGGGGCGCGCTGAACGCGGGCCACAACGGCGCCGGCACCACCAGTCACCTGTCGATCGAAATGTTCAGGCAGCTGGCTGGAGTCGATGTAACCGCGGTGCCCTATAAGGGCGGCGGCCCGACGATGAACGCGGTGGTCGGCGGTGAGGTGGATTTCGCGTTCGCCACCGCGCTCGCGGCTGCGCCCCAGATGAAGAACGGCAGGGTGCGGGGGCTCGCGGTGACGACGGCGAGGCCTTCGAAAGCCTTTCCCGACCTGCCGACGATGACGTCGCTCTACCCCGGTTTCGAATCCGACAACTGGTATGCGATGTTTTTTCCCGCAGGCACCCCGCGCGAGCTGGTGAGCAAGATGAATGGGGAAATCAAAAAAGCGCTGCAGTCGAAGGACGTGCTCGAATTCATGAGCCGCGAAGGCGCCGAGCCCGTTGCCAGCTCGCCTGAGGAGCTGACCGCTTATTTCAGGCGGGAAATCCAGAAATACGCGAAAGTGATCAAGACGGGTCACATCACTGTTCAGTAATACACGAGCGTTCAGGGAACGCCCGAGGGGCCGGTTTCGAGGCGCCTGCGCCCGAGAAGTCCGCGGGGAACGGACGTTATAATCATCGAGCCTCGGGACCCCGGGGCGCGAAACAGGCCGTCAGTGTGCCCCTCGATCCGAACCTGGAGAAATCCCCCAACGCGGCTTACCGGTTCGGCGCCCTCGCGGTCGCGCTGACCGCGCTCGCTGCGGCCGGTCTGGTCGTGGCCCCGGCGCTTCCCGAGGCGCTCGCGGGCGGGTGGCGCAATGCGCTCACGGTCGTGTTTGCAGGATTGCTGCTCGCAGCGTTGAGCGCGAATGCGGTTTTGCTGCGCCGGCAGGTTCGGGTGACCAGCACGCTGTCGCGCGAAATCGAAGAGAGCGCACTGCGCCTGAACTCCGTTATCGACTCGGCGATGGATGCGATCGTCACGGTCGATGCGCAGCAGAACATCGTGCTGTTCAATGCGGCGGCAGAGCGCATTTTCGAGTGCCCCGCAGCACAGGCGATCGGCACACCGCTCGAGCAGTTCATCCCGCAGCGCTATCGGGAAGCGCACCGCCACCACGTGCGGCATTTCGGCGAAGCGGGTGTGACGACGCGGCGCATGGGCGCCGAGCTGGTGCTCGCGGGGGTGCGCCGAAGCGGCGAGGAGTTCCCGATCGACGCATCGATCTCGTACGCGAGCGTCGCGGGGCAAAAGCTCTGTACGGTGATCCTGCGCGATGTCACCGAGCGCGTGCGCGCCCAGGCGGCGCAGCGCGACGGCGAGCGCCAGCTGCGGGAAAGCGAGCAGCGGTTGCAGTCGATCATCGGTTCGGCAATGGACGCGATCATCACCATCGACCAGAAGCAGCACATTCTGTTGTTCAACGAGGCCGCGCAAAAGATATTCGGATACCGTGCAGCAGACGTCATCGGCACGTCCATCGACCGTCTGCTGCCGGAGCGCTATCGCCATCTTCATGCGGCGCACGTCAAACGCTTCGGCGATGCCGGTGTCACCACGCGGCGCATGGGCGGCGCGCTGGTGCTGGCGGGTCTACGCAGCGACGGTCTGGAGTTTCCGATCGATGCGTCGATCTCCCACGCGGACGTGGGCGGACACAAGCTCTATACCGTCATTCTTCGCGACATCACCGAGCGGCAAAAGGCCGCCGATGCGCTCGTTCGCTCGCACCACGAGCTGCGCGAGCTGTACGAGGCGATGCATCAGGTGCGCGAGGCGGAGCGAACGCGTATCGCGCGCGAGCTGCACGACGAGCTCGCCCAGTGGCTCACTGCGCTCAAAATGGACGTGTCGTGGCTGCGCACGCGTCTTGCGCAGGACGATGCCTTACTCATCACGCGGGCAGAGCGCATGAAATCCGTCGTCGACAATACCATCCGCGCGATGCGACGCATCGCGGCGGACCTGCGCCCCGTGATGCTCGACGATCTGGGCCTCATCCCTGCGCTCGAGCACCTGCTGCACGAGCTGTCCGATCGCACCGGCATCGAAATCCGTCTCAGGGGCGGCGAAGACGTGCAGACGCTGCGCGAGCCACTGGTGACCGCGGTCTACCGCATGGTGCAGGAGGCGCTGACCAACGTTGCCCGGCATTCAGGCGCCACGGCCGTATCGGTCGAGCTCAGTGCTGTCGACGCTCGCCTGCGCGTGTCGGTTCGCGACAATGGCCGAGGTCTACAGCCGGACCCGACCCGCAAGTCCTTCGGGCTGCTCGGCATACGCGAGCGCGCGAGCACACTCGGCGGCGAGGCGCGTATTCATACGGCCGGTGAAGGCGGCACGGTCGTGGAGATCGAAGTGCCTCTCGTTTCCTCCACGCCACTGGAGGCAGGCGCGTGATCAGGGTTTTGCTGGCCGACGACCATGCAATCGTGCGCACGGGGTTGCGGGAGATCCTGGAGTCGACCGGCGACATCTCGGTCGCCGCCGAAGCCACCAATGGGCAGGAAGCGCTGGCAGCTGTGCGCCAGCACGCGTTCGACATCGCCGTCCTCGATCTTTCGATGCCTGGTCGCAGCGGGATCGAGCTCATCAAGCTCGTGAAGGAGGCGCGGCCCAGGCTTCGAATCCTGGTGCTGACGATGCACAGCGAAGCGCAGTACGCGGTGCGCGCGGTCAGGGCCGGGGCCTCGGGTTATCTCACGAAGGAAAGCGCTGCGGACGAGCTCGTGGCAGCGGTGAGGCGCATTGCTTCGGGCGGCGCGTTCATCAGCCCCGAGACGGCCGAGCGCCTCGTCCTGGATTCGGGGGCGGGCCGGCCCGAGCTGCCGCACACCTCGCTTTCGAATCGTGAATACGAGGTTTTCCGGATGATCGTCAGCGGAAAATCATTGACCGGAATCGCCCAGGATCTGCGGCTGAGTGTGAAGACCATCAGCACGCACAAATCGCGGATTCTCGAAAAAATGGGCGTTGCAAGCGAGGCCGAGCTCGTGCGTTACGCAATCACGCACAACTTGATGGACGAGTCGTAACCTGGCTTGATCTGAATCAATGCCCGCGCGCGCGCGGTGGACATACTGGGCGCCATGTCTTCAATGCGCAGACGCGGGCTGCGATTCAACACGCTCAGCACGCGCGCGCGTATTCTGGTGCTCGTCGTCCTGACCGTCGTGCCGGGCGCCGTGCTATCGGTTTACGTCGCGTGGTGGCAGCGCGCAGTCGCCGAGGCTCGCGCCCTGGAGGACGTCCAACTGCGCGCCGAGCTCGGCAGCGTAATCGCCGGCGCCGCGCCGCTGTCCGCACTCAGCGGCAGCACCGTGCGGCTCGGACGCGGGCAAACGCTCATCATTCTCGATGCCCGGGGGCATCTCGTCGCCCAATACAGCGCCAACCCGTCGAGTGGCTCTCGGGGACCGGACGACGCGCAGGCGCTGCTAAAACACGTCGCGTCCAGCGGCGGCGGGCTCGAAGAGGGGGCGCGCATGACGGGGCGCGAACTCTATGCGGTCAGGAGGACGCATGCGGGCGCGGCGCAGAGCGCGCCGCTGACGGTGATCGTGGGCATGTCGAAAGCGACCGCCCATGAAGACGTATCCCGTGCGCTGTTTCAGATGCTCGCCGGCATCGCGGCGACGGCGTTCGCCCTGGTCCTGGCGACGTGGTACGGCGCGGAACGCTACGTGCTGCGGCCGATTCGTGCGCTGCTGACGATGACGCAGCGGGTTCGCGAGGGCGACCTCGGCGTGCGCAGCGGCGTGCAGGCGTCACGCGACGAGCTGTCCCAACTCGGCGCGGCGCTGGACGTCATGGCCTCTCAGCTGCAGGCGCGCGATAAGGCGTTGCGCAGTGCGGTTGATGCGTTAAAAACCCAGGCTGTGACCGATTCATTGACCGGACTCTACAACCGTCGCTATTTCTGGGATGCGCTCGCACGCGAGATCCTCACCGTGCGCCGCAAAGCGGCTCCGTTTTCGGTCATCATGCTCGACATCGATCACTTCAAGAAAGTCAACGACACCTGGGGTCACGACGCCGGGGATCAGGTGCTCACCGCGATCGCCGAAGTCATCCGGGACAGCGTGCGCGGTTCCGACATCGCGGTGCGCTACGGCGGAGAAGAGTTCGCCTTGCTCCTTCCGGGAGCGAACGCGCCAGTCGCTTGCGAGCGTGCGGAAAGCCTGCGGCAGGCCATCGAAAAGCTCGCCGTGCTCCATGGCCCGGCATCGATCGCCGTCACTGCGTCCTTCGGCGTCGCCGAACACTGCGATGGCGGGGATTCGGGCATGGCGCTGATGAAAGCGGTCGACCAGGCGCTGTATGCAGCGAAACACGCCGGCCGAAACACCGTGGTCGTCAGCGATGTGCAGACCGGCGATGCTGCATTCGAGCGAGATGAAATTCCTCGCGCACGCGGCGTGGCAGTCGGGCGAGCCACCTCGTCTCGCATCGCATCGGACGTGTAGGACGATTCCTACACGCCATTTCAGAGCATTCCTAGTCCTTCATTAAGGGAACGCCGATGGTGGCGCCGTGGGTCCGCGCGCCATACTCGAAGCCATACCACTCAAAGTGAATGGCTGCTCAATGAAAGTGTTCATAGTCGAAGATTCGCCGGACATCTGCGAGCGGCTGATCGAGATGATCGACGGCGTCGACGGCAATACCGTGGTCGGCCATGCCGAGACCTACGATGAGGCAGTCGCGGGGATCGCCCGCAGCGAGCCCGACGTGGCGATATTCGACATCAAGCTCGGTCAAGGCAGCGGTCCTCAAGGCAGCGGCCTCGACGCGCTCGTCGAATCGAGGCGCTGGCTGCCCGGCCTGCGCGGCATCGTCATGAGCAACCACACAACCTCGCAGCATCGCAAAGCGAGCGCCGACGCGGGCGCCGAATATTTTCTCGATAAGTCCGCCGATTTCGAACAGCTCCCCCACATCCTTTCATCGCTGAAAAACAGACCCGCCGTAGGAGAATCCAGATGAGCATTTCCCTCGTTCAAGTGCACAGGACTCCGGCCTCCAGAGGCGTCGCGGCCCCCCCCCCGCCGGGCTCCTTCCCACTGCATCGCGTGCAGGCGGCGCGAAGCGTGCCGGCTGCGGTCTCGTGCTCGACCTGCTGCGTGCGTAACGTATGCCTGCCGTGCGGAATCGCCGAAGCCCACCTCGGCGACGTCGACGAGCTCACGCGGCTCAAGCGCCGCATCGCGAAAGGCGCCTCGCTCTACCGCACCGGCGATGCGTTCGAATCGCTCTACGCGGTGCACAGCGGATCGTTCAAGACGCTCGGTGTCTCGCGGGCCGGGGAAGAAAAAGTGGTCGGCGTTCATCTTCCGGGCGAAGTGATGGGCCTGGAGGCGATCAGCGACAAGCGCCACGGCTACGACGCCGTCGCGCTCGAGGATAGCGAGGTCTGCGTGATTCCCTATCAGCGACTCACCCAGCTCGCGATGCGCATGCCCGATCTTCAGCATCAGCTTCTGCGCATCGTGAGCGGCGACATCTCGCGAGACCAGGGGCTTTTGCTGCTGCTTGGCGGCATGGCTGCCGAGCAGCGCATCGCCGCGTTTCTGCTGAGCCTGTCGCGGCGCTATAAGAAGCTCGGATACGACTCGACCCGCTTCAGCCTGCGCATGACGCGCGAGGAAATCGGAAGCTACCTCGGTCTCACGCTGGAGACGGTCAGCCGTCTTTTTTCCCGCTTCCAGCGCGAGGGTCTGCTGGCCGCGCACCAGCGCGAAGTCGAGTTGAGGGACATGGCAGCGCTGCGCGAGAAAGTCGGCAGCTAGCGACCCGTTGGATCGGAACGCATTGGGAGGCACCGGTCAGTGCCGGTGCTCGCTGAAGAGCGGGCGGTTGCGCGCCAACGTCAGGCGAGATCCGCTCCTCCAGGCCGCTCGTGACATTCTCTCAATGGGTCACGAGCACCGGCACGGAAGTCGTCACCAGCACTTTCTGGGTTTGGCTTCCGAGCAGCAGTTTCCCGAGTCCGGTCCGGCCGTGGGAGCCCATGACCACGGCGTCACAGCTGTATTTTTCGACTGCTTTGATAATCGCGTTGGCCGGAGAGTCGCTCATGGCGTAGTGGCCGTCGCACGCGACGCCGGCGGCTTGCGCCAGGGCCTTGACTGCGTGCAGATGCGGAT
>JBKJKJ010000598.1:0-29880 GCA_046597455.1 Burkholderiales bacterium | reverse complement strand
CTGGCCTACGTCTGGGAATTCTGGCCGCCCCGGCCGCAGTGGGCGGCTTATGCGCCCGAATTCGATCGCTACGTCGAACGGTTCCTCAAGGAGAGTCATCGACAGTTGCCCCCTGATGTGTCGCTCGCCCAGTGGTTCCGGAAGAACGAGAAGGCACTGCGAGGCAAGGCTTACCTGCGTGATCACAACGAGGTCGTCGCGAATCTGCTGCTGCCGCTGTTCGAGGAAAACAACTCGCTCTGGGAGGCGATCGGCTACCTCAATCTCGACCCAAGGCGCAGGGACTTCCGTGAATACCTTCAAACCTGGCGCGACAATGTGCCTGACGAATTCAGGGACATCATCGTCTACATCATGGCGTTGTTCGGTATGCCGGAAGATGACGCAGTGGAATCCGCAGCGGGAGAAACGCCCGATATCGCTCCGCGGCCCCCGTTGCAACAGAGCGCGCCGGGCGTGGCGGGTCCCGCGTTGCGCGGGCCGGAATAGTGGCCTGTATCAGTGATTTCGAAAGTAACGTTCGCAACGGCCGCCCGCTCGGAAGCGGGCCCGTCGCTCACCGGTCCGTTGCTAACGGTTCTAACGTTACGCTCTACCAGGGCGCATCATCCGTGCACGGCTTCGTCAACGTCCCGAACCGATGCGCGATGAGGGCGCGTTCCGGCAAACGTTTTGTGCGTGCGCTGGTGGGCGCGACCTTGACGCTGTTCGCAAGCGCCACGCCTTTCGCTGAGGACGCGTTCCCGGCCCGCCCTGTCGAGATCGTCGTGCCATTCGGTGCCGGCGGCGGAGCGGATGTGATGGCGAGAAAAATGGCGCACATCCTGGAGCCGCTGATCGGCGTGCCCCTGTTCGTCACCAACATCCCGGGCGCGTCGGGAAACGCCGGCCTGACCCGGGTGCTGACCAATCCGGCCGATGGCTATACGATGGCCGTGCTGATCGGCGTCACCGTCTCCGCGTGGGCTGCGGGAATCGGTTATGCGAAGCCCGATGACTTTGCCGTGCTCGCTGCTGCGCAACAGTCAGCGTCGATGCTGTTCGTGCCGGCCGACAGCCCCTTCAAGTCGTTTCATGCCCTGCTGAATTATGCGAAAACCCATCCCGGCCGGGTCAAGGTCGCCACGTCCGGATACGGAACGATCGATGACATCACGCTGAAATACTTCGGTGCACTGGGTTACGGCCTGGTGAACGTTCCGTATGCCAGGCCCGAGCAGCGTTACGTGTCGTCTTTCGGCCACCGCACGCAGGCGCTTTACGAGGAGCCCGGCGATGTTGCCAGGCTAGTGGAAGCGAAACGGCTGCGAGCGCTGGTGGTGTTCGACACCGCGCGGCATGCCGCTTTCCAGGACGTGCCATCGTCGCAAGAGCTGGGATTCCGAATCAACGATTTTCCGAGCTTTCGTGTGCTCGTAGTGCGTGCAGGCACACCCGCGGACCGGCAGAGGCGGCTCGTCGACGCCATCGGCAAGGCGCTCGAGACGACCGAATGGAAAAAATTCTGCGCGGAAACCTACAGCTGCACTCAGGCGTCGACGCCGCAACGGGCAGCCCGGCGCGTCGAAGACTTCTACCAAACCAGCCAGAGATACCTGAAGCAGCTCGGGGTGGAGCGGCCGTGACGCCCCTCATTCGGTGCGCCGCGCTGTCGGGCTGTTGCTGCGCGTATTCGTGACCAAGGTCACGCCGGCGGCTGCACCCTGGCGGTATTCTTCCCCGAACGTGTAACGCTATGTAAAAGGCGAGACGCGCCGGCCGTGAAATGTGGATCATGCTGAGGGATGAGCCATCCGGCGCAGAGCATGGATCCGATTCGACCATCGAGTGATGTCGACGATGAAGGCTGAGGTGTACGCGCACGTGGACGCATCAGTGCGATCGCTGGGACGCTTCGCGCTGGGCATCGCGGCCATGGCCTGCGCCTGCGCTGCGTCCGCAGCGCAGAGTCCGGGCGAACAGGCTGCGCTGCACGTCCTCAACCGGCTCGGGTACGGGCCGCGTCCGGGGGACGTCGCGCGCGTGATGCAGATCGGCGTGGACCGCTATATCGATCAGCAGCTCGATCCAGCGGCCCTGCCGATACCGGCCGACGTTCAGCAGACACTGCGGTCGCTCACCACCCGTCAGATGCCCACCGGCGAGCTGATAGCGCAATTTCGCCGCGTCAACCAGGCGGCGGACCCGGAAGCAGCCAAGCGCGAACGGCGCGAGCTCACCCGGCAGGTCGCTGCGGACAACAGTCTGGCACGGCTCACGCGCGCGCTCGACAGTCCGCGCCAGCTCGAAGAAGTGATGGTCGATTTCTGGTACAACCATTTCAACGTGTTCGCCGGCAAGGGCCTCGACGTCGTGCTGGTGGGTGATTACGAAGAGCAGGCCATACGCCCGCACGTCCTGGGGCACTTCCGCGATCTGCTTGGCGCGACTGCTCGTCACCCCGCGATGCTGTTCTACCTCGACAACTGGCTGTCGGTCGCCCCGGGGAGCCAGGCCGTAAATCCCAACCCGCAGGCGAGACGCAACGGCCTCAACGAAAACTACGCACGCGAGCTGATGGAGCTGCACACACTCGGCGTCGACGCGGGATACAGCCAGAAGGATGTAACCGAGCTCGCCCGCATGCTGACCGGGTGGACGTTCGCGCCGGGCGTGCAGACGCGCGGCAATGCGGTGTTCCGCTTCGACGAGCGGCGTCACGACACGGGCGACAAGATCTGGCTGGGGCACCGTGTGGCGAGCCGTGGCCAGGCTGAAGGCGAATGGGCGCTCGACGTGCTGGCTTCGCACCCGGCAACCGCGCGCCATATCAGCACGAAGCTCGCCCAGTACTTCGTCGCGGACGTGCCGCCGGCGGCGCTGGTCGATAGCCTGTCGCGCCGGTTCCTGGATACGCAAGGCGATATCCGCGCGGTTCTGGGGACGCTCTTCAAAAGCCGCGAGTTTCGCGACGCCGCGCAGGCGGGATCGAAGTTCAAGACGCCTTACCACTACGTGCTCTCAGCCGCCCGCGCAGCCGATCTGAAAATCACCAACGTCGCGCCGCTCCAGGGGATTCTCTACCAGCTCGGCATGCCGCTGTATGGTTGCCAGACCCCCGACGGGTACAAGAACACCGAGAGCGCCTGGCTGAACGGTGAGGCGATGACCCGACGGCTGAATTTCGCAACCGCGCTGGCTGCGGGCGGCCTGCCGCTCACCGCGCCGAGGGACATGCAGGCTGCGCCGGGCATGGGCCGTCAGATGGAGAAGATGACCGATGCCGAGCGTGGCGCCGCGCGTCGCTATGCATCCGCGCCGGTGGATGCGAACGCCTTGCAGACGACGCTGGGCAGTCAGCTTTCCCCGAGGACGCTGCAAACGGTGGCGAGCGCCGACCCCGCACTGCGTGCGGCGCTTATCATCGGCAGCCCTGATTTCATGCGCCGGTAACGCGAGTATCAGGAGCATCCAATGAAACGTAGAAAGTTTCTGCGCACCATCGCCGCCGCCGGCGCCGGATTGCTGCCGGGCGTGCTGCCGCTCGGCGGCGCGTCGTGGGCACCGAGCGGCTATGAGCCTCGCGATCGCAAGCTCATCGTCGTCATGCTGCGCGGGGCGGTCGACGGGCTGAGCGTCGTGGTGCCTTATGCTGAAGCGAATTACTACCGCGCGCGAACTTCGATCGCGATTCCCCGGCCCGGGCAGGACGGCGGGGCGCTCGATCTCGACGGCCGCTTCGGACTCCATCCCGCGCTCGCGAGCCTGCAGCCGCTGTGGCAGCAGGGCACGCTTGCGTTCGTTCACGCAACCGGTTCACCCGATCCGACGCGCTCGCACTTCGACGCCCAGGACTACATGGAGTCGGGAACGCCCGGTCGCAAATCGACGGCTGACGGCTGGATGAACCGGCTCCTCGCAACTTTGCCCGGGCCTGCCGCGCCCACGCGCGCGCTCAGCATCGGCCCCGTCATGCCTCGAATCCTGTCGGGTCCCGTGAGCGTGACGAATCTGGGCTCGGGCCCCGGCGCCACGCGCCCGACGCTGATCGACCGCCCGGCCATCGGTGCGGCCTTCGCGCAGCTCTACAGCGGCGACGACAAGCTTTCGCGCGCATACCAGGAGGCGCAGACGTCGCGCCAGAGTGTCATGGCGACGCTCGATGACGAAATGCAGGCCGCCAGCGGCGGCGCGCCGTTGCCGAACGGGTTTCCGAACGATGCGGCGCGCCTGGCCAGGCTCATGCGCGGCGACGCGCGCATCCAGCTTGCGTTCATGGCGCTCGGCGGGTGGGATACGCACGCCAACCAGGGCGCTGCCCAAGGACAGCTTGCGAACCGATTGGCGCCGCTGGGTCAGGGCTTGGCCGCCCTCGTCGAGGGTCTGGGCAAGGCGTACGACAACACGATGATCGTCGTCATGTCCGAATTCGGGCGCACCGTGCGGCAGAATGGCAACGGCGGCACCGACCACGGGCACGGGAATGTGATGTGGCTCATGGGCGGGCGCGTGACCGGCGGGAAAATGCTCGGGCCGTGGCCGGGGCTCGACGAGAGTCGGCTCTACGAAGGTCGCGATCTGGCCGTGGCGACCGATTACCGCACCGTGCTGGCGAGCGCGCTGCGGGAGCATCTGGCGCTGACCGATGCGCAGCTCGATCGGGTCTTTCCCGGACGCACCGATCGCTCGGGCGGCCTGAAGCTGGTTAGTGGTTAGCGGTTAGGGGTGAGGGGTTAGCGGCGGAAGGCGTGAGGCCTCAGCCCCCGCGCAGGACACCGGGCGTGCGTGGCCGGAACATGAAGGCCGCTGCGAGCAACACGACGGCCAGTACCGGCATGCCGTATTCGAGGAAGAGCTGCGGCACGCCCCCCGTCAGCCCTTTTTCCTGCAAGGCCGCCATGTTTACCTGCCACAGGAAACCGTAATAAGAGGAAACCGCAGACAGGAAGGAGCCGTCGGGCGTCTGGGCGGTCATGCGGATCACTTTGATCGCATACAGCAACAGGTACGCACCCGAAGCCACGACGATGGTCGCACGCCAGTATCTGAATCCGAAGACGACCGCCGCGCACGCGATGAGACCGAAAAAGCCGGCAATCAGTACCGATGCGAGGAAGTTGGGATAGTACACAACCAGGGCGCACAGGATGTAAATCGTCCAGGTGCCGAGTGCCAGCGCTCCCGGCGCGCTGGATAGCGGATGTCTTCGGGCGTATTCGGCCATGTTTTCCATAATCCTCTGTGGTGTTCGTGAACGGCCCGCGATGCGGTTTGCGCGTAGCGTCGCGGTCGACACGTCATGTCAGAGTCCGGGGTGCCCGCGATGCGCCACGCCTGGAATCTCGCGTGTAGCTACAGCGCCCGATACTGCGTCACATCGCACGTGCAAGCAAGCGGGGACGCCGCAACGCGAGCGATTCCGGCGAAGGCTGGATGCAGGCGGGTTTATGTCCGAAGGTTTTCGTCGTAAGCTGAGAGCGTGGACTCAACTGGATCGCCCGAACGAGACGGGAACAGGGCAGCAACGGGGCAAACATGGCGCAGGCAAACGACCGGCTGGACAAAGTGATGCTCGAGGCCCGACGCAACGCCGACGAGCGCGCGAAAGGCTATCGGGCGCAGGCGCTGAAGCTCTATCCGTGGGTGTGCGGCGGCTGTGCCCGTACGTTCACGCACAGCAATCTTCAGCTGCTGGAAGTCCATCACAAGAACGGCAACCACGACGACAATCCGCCCGACGGCAGCAACTGGGAGCTTCTGTGCACGTATTGCCATGAGCACGAGCACTCCAAGCTGAAAGACATGGCGGGACGCACGGATGCAGGACATGCACCGGCGGCCTCCACCTTCAATCCCTTCGCGGATCTGAAAGCGCGAATGGAGTCGAAGAAGCGCGGCTGAGCGCGCTCAATCCTGCGTCAGGCGCAGCTTTTGGGCGAGGTCGGTGTACAGCCTGATTTCGGAATCGAGGTGTTTCGCCAGCTGTGCGGGTGTGCTGCCCACCGGTTCGGCACCTTCGGTCGCGAGACGCTGTTTCACGTCGGATGTCGCCAGCACTTTCACGAGCTCCGCGTTGAGACGCGTGATGATTGCCGGCGGCGTTTTTGCCGGGGCGAGCAGCGCGTGCCACTGCGTGACTTCATAATCGACTCCTGCTTCGCGCACCGTGGGCAGGTTCGGCAGCGCTGACGAGCGGCCGGGCGTGGTGACGGCGAGTCCACGCATCTTCCCGATTTGCATGTGCGGCTGGGCGATCGGGGGTATCAGGAACGAGGACTGGATCTCGCCGCTCAATAAGCCGGTCGTGATCTGCCCTGCGCCTTTGTAAGGGATGTGGTGGATATCCACGCCCGCCTTGATCTTGAGGAGCTCCATCGCGAAGTGCGGCGGGGAGCCTGCGCCGCTCGACCCATAATCAAGCGCCCCAGGCCGGGATCGCGCGAGCGCGATCAGCTCCTTGACGCTGCGCACCGGAAGCGAAGGGTGTACGACCAGCACGAACGGGGTGCGCGCGGTGAGGGTGATCGGTGCGAGGTCGTGCTGCGGGTCGAATGGCAGCTTCTGGTGCACCGCCCGGGTCATCGCAAGATTCGATGGCGTGAAAAGAAGCGTGCCGCCGTTGGGCGCGGCCCGAACGACGAGATGGGTGCCGAGTGTCCCGGCCGCGCCCGGGCGATTGTCCACAACCACGTTGGTGGAGAGCGCGGTCGAAAGCTTCTGCGCGAAAAGCCGCGCAAAAAAATCGGTGCCGCCCGAAGGCGGGAAGCCGACGATGATCGTGATCTGTTTTGGCGGAAACTCCTGGGCGTGAGCCGTGCCGTGAAGTGACATTGCCGCCATTATTATTGAGGCCGCAAGTGCTGCGTTGTGCACGTTCTTCATGCCCACTCCTTTTTCACCGTAAGCGTGTAAGCGCGCCCGCGACACCGTGCGAGTGCATTCGGTCCTGCGTCTTTCCCCTCAACATCGGTGCGCATACAATATGCAATATGATTGTGGTGGTCGCACTGTAGTGACTTCCTGCCCGTCGCGCCATCGCACGCGGGCTCTTCGAGTGCGCATTCGAGGCCACAGGCCGAATGCGATTCACTTCCTGATCTCCGGGATATAGACGCGTAGGGGGAATGTTGGCACGAACGCAGGGGTCTGCGACGCAGACGAAGGAAGCCTTTTACGCCCTGCATCGCCAGGGTTTCGTGCGCGTCGCGGCCTGCACGCCGCGCATCGAAGTGGGCGATCCCAAGTCGAACGCCGAGGAGACACTCGCGCTCATGCGCGAGGCCGACGCGCGCAACGTTGATCTGATGCTCTTTCCCGAGCTGGGCATCAGCGCCTATGCCATCGACGATCTGCTGTTGCAGGACGCGCTGCTTGACGGGGTGGAGACCGCGATCGCGCGCCTGGCTGAAGCCTCGCAGACGCTGCGTCCCGTCTTCATCGTCGGCGCGCCCGTCAGGCGCAACAACCGTCTGTACAACTGCGGCGTGGTGATCTCGCGCGGCAAAATCCTCGGAGTGACGCCGAAATCGTTCCTGCCCAATTACCGGGAGTATTACGAGAACCGCTGGTTCGCCACCGGAATCGACATGGTGGGCATGGATGTGGCCCTCGCCGGCCAGACGACGCCTTTCGGCACGGACCTCCTCTTCGCCGCCGCCGACCTGCCCGATTTCGTGTTTCACATCGAGTTGTGCGAAGATTTCTGGGCAGCCGATCCGCCTTCGACGCAGGGCGCACTCGCGGGCGCGCTGATCCTGTGCAATCTTTCCGCATCCAACATCGTCGTCGGCAAGGCGGACGTGCGCGCGCTGCTGTGCGCGTCCCAATCGATCCGGTGTCTCGCGGCGTACGTCTACTCCGCCGCGGGACCTGGCGAGAGTACGACCGATCTCGCGTGGGACGGGCAGGCCTCGATTTACGAGCTGGGCGTAGAGCTCGCCTGCACCGAGCGGTTTCCGGCGAAAAGCCAGATGGCCGTGGCCGATGTCGACGTTGAGCGGCTGCGGCTCGAACGCATGCGAACGCTGACCTTCAACAGTGCCGCAGTCGCCGCGAGCCATCCGGAGAAAATCTTCAGGCGCATTGCGTTCGAGCACCAGCCTTCGGATGAGGATGTCGGCCTCGAGCGCAGGATCGATCGTTTCCCGTTCGTGCCGGACGATGCGACGCGGCTCGATCACGATTGCTACGAAGCGTTCAACATCCAGGTCCACGGCCTGAAGAAGCGCATGCAGGTGACGAAGGGCGAGCGCATCGTCATCGGCGTCTCGGGCGGTCTCGACTCGACGCATGCGCTGATCGTGGCGGCCAAGGCTTTCGACGCCCTGGGCCTGCCGCGCAAGAACATCCTCGGTTTCACTCTGCCGGGGTTCGCGACTTCGGAAGGCACGAAGTCGAACGCGTGGGCGCTCATGCGCGCACTCGGCGTCACGGGCGAAGAGATCGACATCAAGCCCGCTGCGATGCAGATGCTCAGGGATATCGGGCACCCGTTCGCGCAGGGCGATCCGGTTTACGACATCACGTTCGAGAACGTGCAGGCGGGACTGCGCACTGATTACCTGTTCCGTATCGCCAACCAGCGCCAGGCGTTCGTGCTCGGCACCGGCGACCTGTCGGAGCTCGGGCTGGGCTGGTGCACCTACGGCGTGGGTGACCAGATGAGCCATTACAACGTCAACGGCTCGCTCGCCAAGACGCTGATTCAATACCTGGTCCGATGGGTGGTGCAGACCAGGCAGTTCGATGTGTCGGCGTCGTCCACGCTGCTCTCGATCCTCGACACCGAGATTTCTCCCGAGCTCGTCCCGGCAAACGACAAAGACCCCATACAAAGCACGCAGTCGATCGTCGGGCCTTACGAGCTGCAGGATTTCCATTTGTTCTACGTCACGCGATACGGCATGCGGCCTTCGAAAGTGGCGTTCCTGGCGTGGCATGCGTGGCGTGACGCGGCACGCGGGGCATGGCCGCCTGAGTTTCCGGAGGACGCGAAACACGCGTACAGCGTTGGCGACATCAAGAAGTGGCTGCGTGTTTTCCTGTATCGCTTCTTTGAAATCAGTCAGTACAAACGCTCCGCCATGCCCAACGGCCCGAAAGTCGTCTCGGGCGGCAACCTCTCGCCGCGCGGAGACTGGCGCGCGCCGTCCGACGGCAACGCCAGAGTCTGGCTCGACGAGCTCGACCGGAATGTGCCGGATGATCGCTGAGTGCCGCGCCGGCGTGCTGAAGTAGCGCCGATGGTCAGTTGCGGCATCGATTTCGGCACGTCGAACTCGGCGGTCGCCGCCGGCGTCGATGGCGACGTCACGCTGATCGATCTGGAGCACGGTGAGCCGACCATTCCCAGCGCCATCTTCTTCGACGCCGAAACCAGCCGGGTGAGCTTCGGACGCCAGGCGATTCGCCATTACGTCGAGGGCACCGAAGGCCGGCTGATGCGCGCGCTCAAAAGCATCCTCGGCAGCGCGCTCATCGACGAGACGACTTTCGTCGAAGGCAAGGCGGTGAGCTACAAGGAGGTGATCGCGGCCTTCCTGAAGCACCTCAAGAGCGTTGCCGAGACCGATACCAATGCCGAGCTGAACCACGTGGTGATGGGCCGCCCGGTTTTCTTTGTCGACGATGACCCCGTCGCGGACCGCGCGGCGCAGCAAACACTGGAAGCGTGTGCGCGCAGTATCGGCTTCACCGAAGTGCAGTTCGAGCTCGAGCCGATCGCGGCGGCGCTCGACTTCGAAACGGGTCTTTCCGACGAGCAGGTCACGCTCGTCATCGACATCGGCGGCGGCACGGCGGATTTCTCGGTCGTGAGGCTGGGACCCCGGCACGCCCGCAAGCGCGACCGGAAAGACGATATCCTCGCCAACCTCGGCGTGCACATCGGCGGCACCGATTTCGATCGATTGCTGAGCATGGCCTCGGTCATGCCGATCCTGGGCTACAAATCGGCCGGCCGCGACAATCTGGCGATACCCGGCTGGGTCTATTTCGACCTGTCGACCTGGCACCAGATCAACGTGCTGCATTCGTCGAAGACCGTGCATGAAGTCAGAGGTATGGCGCCGTTCTATGCAGACCCGGCGCTGCACGCGAGGCTCGTGAAAGTCCTCACCAAGCGCCTGGGGCACCTGCTTCTGGGCCGCGTCGAGGCCGCGAAGATCGCCGCTTCGGGCCGCGAGCGCGGCGTCGTTGCGATGGAAGAAGTGGAGCCCGGCCTCGCTACCTGGATCGACAGCGGCACGCTCGAGAGCGTACTCGCCGAGAAGTGCGGCGCGATCGTCGAGACCGCGCGCAAGTCGGTTCGTATGGCCGGTCTCACGGAGAAGTCGATTGAGGCACTGTACTTCACGGGCGGGTCGGCAGCACTGCCGGCTTTGCGCCGGAGCTTTGAGGCCGCATTCCGGCACAGCGCATCCATTTTCGGCGATCCGTTCGGCAGTGTCGCCAAAGGCCTCGGTGTCAGGGCGGGGCTCGCATTCAAGTGAAAACCGGAGAAGCGTGAAATGATGAAGAGAGTGCTGATCGTCCTGTCTCTGGCGGTTTTTGCACCGGGCGCGAGTGTCGCGCTCGCGCAGACTGTGCCGGCTGCGGGTGCGGCGTGGCCCGCCAAGCCGATACGCCTCATCGTCGGTTTCAGCGCCGGCGGCGTGACCGACATCATTGGGCGCGCTGCGGGGCAGAAACTGTCGGAGCTTCTTGGACAGCCGGTCGTGGTGGAGAACCTCCCTGGCGCGGCCGGCATCATCGCCGGCGAGCGCGTCGCCAAAGCGAGCGCCGACGGCTACACGCTGCTGCTCGCGAGCAACGGCCCTTTCGCGATCAATCCGAGCATGTACGCGAAGCTGCCTTACGATCCGCTCAAGGATTTCGCGCTCGTTTCGATGATTGCGACGGTGCCTTTCGTGGTCGTGGTCAATCCGGTCGTGCCGGCCGAGAACGTGAAACAACTCGTCGCGCTTGCCAGGTCTCGCGGCAGTCTGAGCTACGCGTCGGCCGGCGTGGGCAGCACCGCGCATCTGGCGGGCGAGTATCTGAAGAGCGTTGCGGGTTTCAATGCGCTGCACGTGCCGTACAAGGGCAGCACGCCTGCGCTGACCGATCTCATGGGCGGGCAGGTCGACATGATGGTCGAAGCGGTGCCCTCGGCACTCCCGTTCATACGCTCGAAGAAATTGCGCGCGATCGCCGTGACGATGAAAAAACGGGCGGCCAGCCTGCCTGCGATACCGACGACGGCGGAAGCTGGCTATCCGGGGTTCGAAGTGGGGTCGTGGTTCGGCCTCGCGGCACCGGCCGGCACGCCCCGGGAAGTCGTTCTTCGGCTCAATCAGGCGCTCACGAGCGGGCTGGCTGCCGCCGACCTGCACGAGCGCCTGGTCAGCCAAGGCGCGGAACCCGGTGCGTCGTCGCCGGAGGCTTTCGGCGCGCTGCTGCGTGACGAAATCGCCCGCTGGGCGAAAGTCATCAAAAGCGCCGGCATACGGCCCGAGTAAGCGGCGCGCCTTTTTCCTCTTGGCCTGCGCGTCGCAGACGCGTATATTCCCCGACCCACGCACGCCGGCAGGTCCCCACTACCCGTTGGCGGCGTTTTCGATCAGGCTTCCAGGAGAATCAGGAAATGCGTTTGGCTTCAACTATTTTGGTCCTGGGCGTTAGCGCGCTCGCGTGCGCGGCAACGCCGGCGCTGGCGCAGGAATATCCCGCCAAGACGGTGCGCATCATCGTCCCGTTTACGCCCGGCGGCGGCAACGACATCGTCGCGCGTTTCATGGCCAAGCACTTCACCGAGCTCTACAAGCAGCAGTTCGTGGTCGAGAACCGCGCAGGCGCGGGCACCATCATCGGCGTGGAAACGCTGACCAAAGCGGCGCCGGATGGCTACACGCTCATGGTGACCAACAATTCGCTTCCGACCAATGCGACCCTGTACCCGAAGCTTCCCTACGACACGCTCAAAGACGTGACGCCGATCATCAAGATCGCGTCCACACCGAACGTGCTCGTGGTCCATCCTTCGGTGCCGGCCAAGACGGTCAAGGACTTCATCGCGCTGGCCAAGGCGAAACCCGACCAGATCGCCTATTCGTCAGCGGGCACCGGCAGCACCGCGTTTCTCGCGGCCGAAATGTTCAAGCTGTATACGGGCACGAAGATGCTGCATATCCCGTACAAGGGCACTTCGCCTGCACTGACGGCCATCCTCTCGGGTGAGACGCAGGCCACCGTCGCGGCGCTGCCCGGCGCAGTCCCGCACATCAAGAGCGGCAGGCTGCGGGCACTCGGCGTCACCAGCGGTACGCGCGCTACGGGCATGAAAGACATCCCCACGATGATCGAAGGCGGGGTCAAGGGTTTCGACTTCGAGACGTGGTACGGCTTGTTCGGACCTGCGGGTCTGCCGCGTGACATCGTTGCCAAGCTCAATGGCTCGGTCAACAAGATTCTCGCGCTCTCCGAAGTCAAGGAGACGCTGGCCAAGCAGGGTATCGACCCGGCAGGCGGCACGCCCGAAGCGTTCGACAAGCTTTTCCGCAATGAAGTGGTGACCCTCGGCAAGGTCGTCAAGGCTTCGGGCGCGAAGCCGGAAAGCTGATCGCCCGCTGCCCGCGGGGATTCAGTCGAGCCGGATCCCCGCCGCTTTCACCACCTTTCCCCAACGTGCGATTTCGCTGCGCACGAACTCGCCCGTCTGCTCGGGCGTGCCGGTGAGCGGCTCTGCGCCCTGCGCGGCGAGCTTGTCCCGTATGTCGGCGAGTTGCACGATGCGGGTCACTTCGCGGTTGAGGCGGGTGACGATGTCCCGCGGCGTGCCGGCCGGTGCGAGCATCGCGTACCACGTCCCGGACTCGAAGCCGCGCACGCCGGATTCGGCGATCGTCGGCAGCTCCGGCGCATTGGCGCTGCGTCTTGCGCTGGTGATCGCAATTCCGCGCAGGCGACCCGCCTTGAGCTGCGGTAACACCACCAGCGTGTTCGCCAGGGTCATCGACACGTTGCCGGCGATCACATCGGCCACGGCTGGCACGGTGCCTTTATAGGGCACGTGCAGGAGGTCGATGCCGAGCTCCTGCTTCAGAAGCTCGCCCGCCATATGCGGCGAGCTGCCGGTGCCGGGGGTGGCGTACGAGTACTGACCGGGTTTGGATTTCGCCAGGTCGACGAGCTCCTTGAGCGACTTCGCGGGAATCGATGGATGCACGGCCAGGACGAAAGGGGCAGACGCAATCAGCGCGACAGGCGCGAAATCGCGCACGAGATCGAACGGTTTCCTGGCGTATGCGGACTGGCTGATCGCGGCTGCTGCGGTGACCGCGAGCAGGGTATAGCCGTCGGCTGCGGCGTGTGCGGCGATGTCGACGCCGATATTGCCCGCGGCGCCTGCGCGGTTGTCGATCACGAAAGGACGCGCGAACGTCTCACTCAGTTTCGCGGTGACAAGCCGCGTGGCAATGTCCGAGCCGGCTCCCGGCGGGAACGTGACGATGACGCGCACGGGGCGCGATGGATACGATTGCGCGAGTGCGGCGCACGTCGAGACTGCGCACAAAAACCCGACGATCCAGCGAGGCAGACTGATCACGTTATCGCTCCGGCGTGTGGCAGGGTGCGCCCGCCTGGTTTCGGTCTTCAGGTAAGCCAAAAATGAGACGGGCGCCGCATTTCGATCCGAGCATACGCGACTGCGTGTGTCCGACGCGTTCAACTTCATACGCCTGCCGGTTGAGCTTTACACCGGATGCCGCGAGGTGACGCTCGTAGCGGATGTAGCGCCTGCCGCGCTCGAGCCGGTTCGCCCCCTGCGCCTGCGCGCCGCAGGTCCTGTCGAGGTCGCGGTGGTTCGGGTCGTCGTCCGCGGCGCCGAGCAGGTACGTGACGTCGCGCGCCGCGTAGCGCCTGAAAAGATCCTCACCGTTCGCATCGCGCGCGTAGCGCAGCATCCTGTTCGTGCCGTACTTGTAGTCGTTGTATCCGGGGCACGAGGCCGGGTCGGGGGCGGAGAAGGTCTCGCCGTGGGGACGATCGCTCGTGAAATACAGATAGGAGGAAGGATTGGCGACGACGTAGCGCAGCGTGATGCCTGCTCCACGAATGGTCTCGTCCAGATTGTTGAGTGCGGCATAACGCTGCACGATCTGGCCGCCTCCCGAGTGGCCGGCGAGCGTGATGCGCTCGAGCGCGGGGAAGCGCGTGCGATCCACCAGCGATTGGAGCAGGTCGTCGATCGGTCGAAACGCGCTGAGCGGCTCGCGCCAGTTCGCCGCGTCCCAGCCGCCGTTCCAACCCTCGTTCCCCTGCCATAGCGGCATGCCGTCGAGCGGCTGCTTGTTCCGGTCCGCCGGGGAAAAGAAATTCGGGGCGAGCAGCAGGGTTTCTTTTTCGTCCGCGCCGCTCGATCTCAAGAGCTTTTCCGCGGTGGCATAGTAGGCCTTGCCATTGCGGCCCAGGCCGTGGAATACCAGCACCGCCGATTTGGCGCGGCTCATGTCGCCGTCCCACGGCTGGTTGCTGTAAATCGCGAAAGGATACCGACTGGCGGCGTTGCCCAATTCGATACGCTGCCACTCGGCGGGCCCTTGCGCATGAACGGCAGTGATGAAGGTGATCGACGCCGCCGCGGCGAGTAACAGGTTGCGGATCACCTGAGAGCGCGAACCCACCGTCATTAACGCTGGGCGATCATGAGGTGCTTTTTCCAGCTCTACGCTGCAGCCAGGCCCGCCCTGGACTGTCCCGACATGCACCGCCTAACCTTTGTCCTGCGCAATGACGAGGACCGCGCCTTCCGGCGCTGTGAGCTCGTGGCGCGTACCGGGCGGGATGTGCAGCATGCAGCGCGGGTGGACGAGCAGGTGTTCTTCTTCCAGCGCGACGTCGAGCTCGCCTTCCACGACAAACACCAGCTGCTCGTTGTCGCGCCGATAGTTGTTGAGCACGGCACCGGCCTCGAGCCGAAGCACACCGACGTGCAGGCGCTCGCCGCTCAGCAGCTTTCCGGTAATCCCCGGCGGCAGCCTCAGAAGCGCATCGGGCGTGACCTCGGCGCTCGCCGCGCCCGTCTCGGCGTCCGAATCTTTACGCATGTCGTACACATAACGTCTGCCGGGCCCCGGCGGCAGCGCTGCGGATTCGGTCATCACTTGCGCCGTGGAGACGCGAGGCTCGTGCGAGCGGCTGCCGAAGCCCGGGAAGCAGTTGGGGCCGTCGTACCGGCCATCGACCGGCGGGCCGACGATGCCGTGACGCGTGTCCTTGATCGCGAGGAAAACCAGATCATCGTCGGGGCACGCAAGTCCGGTGTGCGCCGCCATGCCGGGCGTATGGAGGATCGTGCCTTTCGAGGCGAACACGCGGTCGCCTTCGATGTCGCTCATCATCGTGCCCTGGAGGATATAGTTGAACTGCTCGTTCGGATGCGTGTGTGCTTTGGCGCCAGTGCCGGCGGCCTGGCTACCCAGCGTGCAGATGATGCGGCTGCCCTTGAGCACAGCGCCGACCGTCGACGATTTGCCGCTGCGCAGATCCGGGCCGGAAAGCAGCTTGCTCGCGGTCACCTCCAGGCTCGTCCGCCCTGCCGGGATACGATGGAGCGCGGCAAGGTCATACACATGCTGCACGTGCACCTGCTCTATCGTGTCGTCCATCACTGAGCCTCGCGGGTTAAACGGTTCCCATCACTGCATCACACGATACCTTGACGCGTATCGAACGACAACCGAACGAAGAGCGGTCGCGCAGAGAAACCTCGGCTGTCCTCTATTCGTGAGCCCGCGGCAAGGGTGCTCACGCACTGCGCGAGACCGCGGCTGCGATCGCGTCGCCCATCTGCGCCGTGCCTGCTGTGCCGCCCAGGTCGGGCGTGAGGTGCTTCGCTTCGGCGATGACCGTGTCCACCGCGGCTTCGATGCGGCGCGCGGCTTCGAGTGCCTTGGGCTCGCTACGCTTGCGCCCGAGCCAGTCGAGCAGCATCTGGCCCGACACGATCATCGCATAGGGATTGGCGATGTTCTTTCCGGCGATGTCGGGCGCCGAACCGTGAGTGGCCTGCGCCATCGCCTGGCGCTCCCCGACGCACAAACCCGGGGCGAGGCCGAGCCCGCCGACGAGCCCCGCACCTTCGTCGGTGATGATGTCGCCGAACTGGTTGGTGGTGACGACGACGTCGAAGCGATGCGGGTCCATCACGAGCTTCATGGCGAAGCCGTCGACGAGCACTTCGTCGAGCTCGACGTCGGGATAGTCTTTCGCGATCCTGCGGCACTCTTCGGCGAACATCCCGCACGCGAGCCTGAACACCGGCTCTTTGTGAACGGCCGTGACTTTCCGGCGCTTTCTCGTGCGTGCGATCTCGAAGGCTTCACGGGCGACGCGCGCGGAGCCGCTGCGCGTGATCACGCGGTAGGCGATGGTGATTTCGTCGTTGGGCCGGAATTCGGCCGAGCCCGCGATGACGGTATCGCTCGACTGCATGCCTTCGGTCACCTCGCGCAGGAAAACGATGTCGACATCCTTGTGGATGGACTTCACGTTGGGGTAAGACTTCACCGGCTTCACGCTCGCGAACAGATCGAAGCGCTTGCGCAGCGGCGGAAAAATCCAGGTCGGGTCGTTGCGGGGATACGAGCCGTGGCCGATCGGCCCGAGCACCCAGCCGTCGAGGGGCTCGAGTGCTTTTATCGTCTCGTCGGGCATGGTGTGCCCGTGCAGCCGGTGGGCTTCGCGGCCGATCGGCGCTTCGATCCAGGTGGTCTCGAGACCGACCTTCTCTGCCGCCGCATTCATCACTTTGACGCACTCGGGAACGACTTCGAGTCCGATGTCTTCGCCGAGCAGCATGCCGAGTTTGAGCGCCATCAATCGTCCTTCTCGAAGTTGTCGCGAAAGCGCGGGTAGGGGCCCGAGAGGCTGCCGTTGGTGATCGGCGCTGCGGCTCTGACCCACGACGGGCTGAGCTGGGAGAGCGACGTCACACCCATGAGACCGAGGGTGGTGCGGATTTCGATTTCGAGCAGCTCGAGCATGCGCGTGATGCCGGCTTCCCCGGCTGCGGCGAGCGCGAGACCCTGCAGCTTGCCCACGCCGACCGCCCGCGCGCCGAGCGCGATCGCCTTGACGACATCGGTGCCGCGAAACACGCCGCCATCCCACAGGACTTCGGCGCGACCTTCGACGGCATCGACCACTTCCGGCAGCACTTCGATGGTCGCCTGTCCGTGGTCGAGCTGCCGTCCGCCGTGATTGGAGACGTAGACGACGTCGGCGCCGTGTTCGACGGCGAGCTTCGCGTCCTCGCCGGTGGCGATGCCTTTGAGGACGAGCGGCAGGCCGGTGAGCTGCTTCATCCACACCACGTCGTCCCACGAAAGGCTCGCCTGGTGGCGCGGGTCGCCCGAGGACTCTCTGAGCAGGAACCGGTTGACGATGTCGCGCTCGCGCCGGCTGTAATACGCGCGGTCGACCGTGACGCAGATCGCGCGGTAGCCGGCGGCTTTCGCGCGTAACAGGATGTCCTCGATCCACGCGCGGTCGCTGCGCACGTAGAGCTGGAACAGCAACGGCTTGTCGACCGTTTTGGCCACGGCTTCGAAACCGGGACGTGCCGCCGTGCTGATGAACGCGGTCGTCCCGTAGGCCACAGCGCCCCGCGCAACGGCCGCCGCACCTTCCGGATCGGCAAGCTGCAGGAAGTTGCCCACCGGCGCGATGAACACCGGCGAGCGCAGCGTCTCGCCCAGGAACGTCGTGCTGGTGTCGATATCCGCCACGTTGACCAGCACGCGCTGGCGCAGCGTGAGGCTGTCGAGCGCCATGCGGTTGCGGCGCAGGGTCGCTTCCGAATCCGATCCTCCGCACAGGGTGTCCCACAGCATGCGCGAGAGATTGCGCTGTGCCGCGATCGCGATTTCCTGAAGCGTCAGGAAATCGCCCGCCGCGTCGTTGCGCACGGGTTTGCGATCGAGCTCCACCACCGGTTTGGCAGCGGGCGCGGGTTTGATTTCCGGTGTCTTGTCCATGTCGATCCTTTCGATTAGTCCGCAGTGACGCCCGCGGCTTTGATGACTTTCGCCCAGCGCTCGGTCTCGCTGGCAATGAGGCGGCCGAAATCCTCCGGCGCAGCGCTGATGACCACCTGGGCCCCGCCGTCTTCGAGGCGCTTGCGAACGTCGGGCTGGGCCATGACCTTGATGAGCGCGCCATAGAGCTTGTCGACGATCTCTTTCGGTGTCTTCGCAGGAACGAGCACGCCCTGCCACGAGCCCGATGCCATGTCGATGCCCTGGTCTTTCATCGTCGGCGTGTCGGGCAGGGCGGAAATACGTTTCGGCGTGGTGACCCCGAGCGCGCGCAGGCGATTGGCTTTCACGAAAGACACGGCGGAAGACACGGTGGTGAACATGACCACGGTTTCGCCGCTGACCATCGCGGTGACTGCCGGACCGGCACCGCCCTTGTAGGGCACGTGCACCATGTCGATTCCCACCGCGCGCACGAAATACTCCATCTCGAGACGATTGAAGCTGCCCGCGCCCGGCGATGCGAAATTGAGCTCGCCTTTGCGCGCCTTGGCGAAGGAGACCAGCTCTTTCACGGTCTTCACCGGGACCGAGGGATGGGTGACGAGCGCGTCCGCAACATCGACCACCTGGGTGATCGGCGTGAAGTCGCGCGTAGGCTTCACCGTCAGGCCGGGATAGATTCCCGGATTGACTGCGAGCGTGCCGATATTGCCCTGGAAAATCGTATAGCCGTCGGCGGGTGCGCGCGCGGCCGCTTCGAGTCCGATATTGCCCGACGCGCCGGGACGGTTGTCGGCGATGATGAGTTGACCGAGGAGCTGGCCGAGCGGCTGGGCGATGATGCGACCGACGAAATCCGATGCGCCGCCCGGGGCGAAGGGGATCACCATGCGCACGGGTTTGCCCGGATACGTTGAGCCCGACTGCGCATGCGCGCTGCCGGCTATGAGGCCCAGAACGATCAAGCCTGTAGCGGCCAGTGCTTTCGTGCGGTCCAGATGCGTTGTCAACATTCCTCCTTTGGTGGTTTGGACGAACCCGCGATGATAATCCGACTGGCAGTGGAATTTATGGATTCGGCTTTAATTCTCGGGCGCACCCCCGAGCCTTTGCATCCGGCGGCGTCCGGCTACCGATCCCGGTAAGATAATCAAAACCCGGCGTCGGGCGGGAGGAGGGCACATGAAGCTCACCACGCAGCAGATCGAGGAATTCGAACGCGACGGTTTTCTGTTCTTTCCGTCCCTGTTCTGCGCCGAAGAGATCGGCGTGCTCGCCGCCGAGGTTCCGCGGCTCTACGCCCAGCACCGGCCCGAGAATGTACGCGAGCGCGGCAGCGAGGCGGTGCGCACCAATTTCGCCGCCCACCTCTACAGCTATCCGTTTGCGAAGCTCGCGCGCCATCCGCGCATGGTGGAGCCGGTGATGCAGGTCTATGGCGACGCGCTCTACATGCACCAGTTCAAGATCAACGGCAAGATGGCGTTCGACGGCGATGTCTGGCAGTGGCACCAGGATTACGGGACGTGGAAGAACGACGACCTCATGCCCGAGCCGCGCGCGATGAACGTGGCCATCTTCCTCGATGACGTGAACGAGTTCAACGGCCCGCTCATGTTCATTCCGGGAAGCCACCGGATCGGGGTGATCGACGCGCATCACGACACGTCGACCACGAGCTATCCGCTGTGGACGATCAGCAACGACACGATTTCAAAGCTCGTCGCGCGCGGCGGTATCGTGGCGCCGAAAGGGCCCGCGGGCTCGATGATCCTCTTCCACTCGTGCCTCGTGCACGCGTCGTCGTCGAACCTGTCGCCGTGGAACCGCGTCGCGGTGTATCTGAGCCTGTGCGCGGTGTCGAATCACATCCGGCGCTTCAAGCGGCCGGAATACATCGCGCATCGTGATTTCACGCCGATCGAATGCCTGCCGGACGATTGTCTGCTCAGGGACTACGAGGTCGCGCTGCCCTGGAAGGACGGCACGCCCGAGGCGGCGCTGCGCGGCGTGGCGGCGTAAGTTTCGCTACGCCCGCTTTTGCGTGCGCTCATGTATCGCCGCCCACAGGCGAGCCGGTGTGAACGGCATGTCGAGGTGGGTGATTCCCAGCGGGCGCAGGGCGTCGATCGTCGCATTGACCAGTGCCGGCAACGAGCCGCTGCAGCCGGCTTCGCCGACGCCTTTCGCGCCGAGCGCATTGGTGGGCGTGGGCACCGGGTGTTCGTGCACTTCGATGTGCTTCAACAGTCCGGCGTGCGGCATGAAGTAATCCGCGAAGCTTGCGGTGAGCAACTGGCCTGTGACGGGGTCGTATATCGCCTGTTCGCCGAAAACCTGCCCCGCACCCTGCATGACGCCGCCGTGGACCTGGCCTGCGACGAGCGTCGGGTTGATGACCGTGCCCAGATCGTCGACCGCGGTGTAGCGCTCGATCGACGAGGCGCCCGTCTGCGGGTCGATTTCCACTTCGGCGATGTGGCAGCCATTCGGATAGGTCGTGCCGAAGACGCCTTCGGCCGTGGTGTCCAGCGGGTGAGGCTTCGGACCGGCGAGCGCGCGGGCGAGCTCGATGAAACCGATCGAGCGCGTATCGGTGCGCTCATCCTTCGACTTCGCATCACTACGCTCAGGATGAACGGAGGCGTGGAAGCGGCCTTCGCTGTAACGCAGCTCGCTTTCGGCAACGCCGAGTTTCGCAGCCGCATGCACTCGCGCGGTGTCGATCAGCTTGCGGGCGAGGATGAGGAAAGCGCTTCCGGTTCCCAGAACGCCGCGCGAGCCCCCCGTTCCGTTGCCGACGAGATCCTCTGCAGGCGGACTCGGATGAAAACGCGCGTGCGCGACTGCGATGCCCAGCGTTTCCGCCACGATCTGGGGAAAAACCGTTTCGTGGCCCTGGCCTGACGACTGCGTGGCGGCGAACAACACCATGTTGCCGCTGGCGTCGAACTCGACCGCCACCTGGTCTTTCGGCGCGGCACCGCCGCCGCCCGCTTCCAGGTAGGTCGCAATGCCGATGCCGCGCAACTTGCCGGCGCGCTCCGACGCGGCTTTGCGCGTCTCGAAACTGCTCCAGTTCGCGCGTTGCAGCGCGTCTTCCATGACGGCCGCGAAATCGCCCGAATCGTAGGCCCCGGCGTTGGGCGTCTGATACGGCATCGCTTCGGGCGGGATGAAGTTCTTCCGCCGCAGCTCGAGCGGATCGAAACCGTGCTCGTGTGCGGCGAAATCGACGAGGCGCTCGATCGCGTAAGCCATGTCCGGCCGTCCCGCGCCGCGATAAGCCGAGATCGGCACCGTGTTCGTGTATGCGAGGCGTGTGCGCGCGTACATCGCCGGTATGCGATAGACGCCGCCGATCGTGATCGTGAGGTTCTTCGTGGCGATGAACGAGCCGAAGGCCGCACCGTAGGCGCCGAGGTCGGCGCGATCATCCCAGCGGATCGCGAGAAAGCGCCCGTCTGCGTCGAGTGCGAGCGCGCCCGTGAGCGACAGTGCGCGGCCGTGCCAGTCGCTCATGAATGTTTCCGACCGCGTCGCGACCCACTTCACCGGCCGGCCCAGCTTGCGCGCCGCGATCATGGCTGCGAAATACTCGGGATAGGCGCCGCCGCGCACGCCGAAGCTGCCGCCCACGTCCTGCGCCACCAGCGTGATGTTGTCCTTGTCGACGCCGCTCACGTGCGAGAGCTGGCCTTTCATCCCCCCGACGCCCTGCAGCGGCACGTGTATGGTGTAGCGGCCGCTGGTCTGATCGAACGCGACGAGACACGCACGCGTCTCGAGCGCGTTGCCGACGAGGCGCTGGCTGTCTACGGTCAGCCGGCTCACGTGCGCCGCGCGCGCGAAAGCCGCCTCGACCGCGGCTGCATCACCGGATTCGAATTCGAAGGCGAGATTGCCCGGCGCCTCGGTGTGCAGCTGGGGCGCGCCGTCCTGCACCGCGTCCACGAAGCTCGTGACAGCCGGCATCTCGGCGTACTCGATGTCGATCAGCTCGCGCGCGTCCTCGGCGATGGCCGCGGTGTCCGCGACAATCATCGCGACCGGTTCACCGACATAGCGCACGCGTGCGCCGGCGAGCACGGGATGCACCGGTTTACGCAACGCCTGCCCGTCTTTTCCCGGGTAGCCCACGATGTTCGGCAGGGACTTCATGCCGGCCTCGCGCGTGTCGGCTTCGGTCAGCACGGCCCGGACCCCGGGATGCGCAAGCGCGCGTCGCGCGTCGAAGCTGACGATTTCGGCGTGTGCGCGATCGGCGCGCAGAAAAGCGGCGTGCAACTGGCCGGGCAGGTTCCAGTCGGCGGTGTATCGACCGTCGCCGGTTACGAGGCGCAGATCTTCGCGGCGCGACATCTGGGGCTGCGGATGCTCAGGATTTCCCATGGTGCTCCGAGGTGTCGAGTATGAGCGGTTGACGTATGGAAGACAGACTGAGGCGATGCGCGCGTGCCCGGCGTGTGGCGCATTGCCAGGACATGGAACTCGAGCCGCGCTCGCCCGGCGCCCGTCGATATGATGTTAGCACCTGCGCCCCGGCGTTAGGCACGTACGCGACGGTCGAGCCCTTAAGGCACCTCTGAATAAGCCCTGGTGAACCAGTCCGCGTCATTCTGGCGAAGGCCAGAAACCATTTCGATCGACACGTTGACCATGGATGCTGGCATACGCCAGCATGACGATGAGGTTGATCAGAGCGTCCTTACGTGGACACCCGGGGGCTTTGCGGATCGCCGGGCGCCGCTTACGGGGAGACGAAAGGAAGGCCGACCACACGGTTGCGCCCGGCCGCCTTCGCTTCGTACAGCGCCTCATCCGCGCGCCCGAGCAATTGCATGATTCCCAGCGCAGCGGCGTGACCCGTCGGCGCGCGAGGCAATTCGGCCGCGTCGACCGATGACACGCCGATGCTGATGGTGATGCGTGCGTTTGCCGAGTGCGCGTGCCGCAGGTTGAGCGCGTAGACCGCGTTTCGAAAGGCTTCGGCGCGGGACAGCGCTGCGGGAAGCGACAGGCCTTCGAGGAGCACGGCGAATTCTTCGCCCCCGATGCGCACGGGCAATTCGCCTGCGCTCGCGAAATGCTCCGCCAGCGAACGCGCAAGCGCGACAAGGCAATCGTCGCCGGCAGCGTGTCCGTAGGTGTCGTTGAATTCCTTGAAGTGATCGATGTCGATCATGAACAGGCTCAACGGGTGCCGGCCGGTGAGCATGTGCGCCCACGCCCTTGCCCGCACGTCGTCGAAATGGCGGCGATTGGCAAGTCCGGTCAGCGGGTCGCGATGCGCAAGAGCCTCGAGCCGCGCATTGGCGTCGTTCAGCTCCGAGGTGCGCTTCGCGACGAGCTGGTCGAGCTCTTCGACGTGGATGCGTACTTCGTCCTGCAGCACGCGAAATCCGTCGGCGACGTCGTCGATTTCGTCGCGCCAGCCGCGTCGGGGCCGCTGCAGCTCGAGCGGCATCGTGAGCTCGGCCGGTTTGAGGGATGCTGCAAACGCTGCGATGCGTTGCATCGGCAGTTGCAGCTGGCGGCGCAGGATCACGGCCACCACGAAGCAGATGAGTCCCGTCAGCAGGGCGAATCCCGCAAGCGCCCGCAGCACGTCACGGGCGAGCGTGGAATACAGGTGTTCGATGTTCGGTGAGATCTGAAGTGTACCCAGTCGCCCCGGTTTGCCCGCGGGATACGGCACGTCGAGCGTGACCGTGCGTTCAGCGCCGCGACGCGCGGCATTGCCGCTTTCGAACTCCTGGCCGCTTACGGCTTCCAGCCTGACATGCGCGACCTGCGGTCGTTCCGAGAGCAGCCTCAACTGGCGGCGAATGGCGTCGGGCTCGATGTCCCACAGGTTTATCGAAAGCAGCGGGACGTTGATGCTCGCGATCGATCGCACTTCCGCTTCGAAGTTTTTGCGCTGCTCGTGAAACGTGAAGGCGATCTGCAGCACCGCCATGACCAGCGCGCACAATGCGCCAGCCGCAACGATCGACTGGATGAGACTGTTGGCGAGCGGCCGGAAGCGGCGCGGGCCGGGATTTTCAGAACCGGCCTGCATGCCTTAATGCGTAGCGTCGAGCAATTGCGCGAAACCGAACTCGTAGCGCTTGAGCCTCGGGTTCTTCACCTTGCTGTAGGCCAGGAAATCGACGCTTTGGAATCCATCGCTGAAGCGCTCCAGGTAGCGGGCGGCGAGCTGGGGCGTGAATGCGGCAAACATCGGGCGTTGCAGCTCGAGCCCCTCGTCGGCAAAATCGCGGCCGTAGTGGTAATCGTGAATCATCACGAGCGCCCATGCCCCGGTGATGAAATGCCCTCCGGCAAGAGCAGCAAGGCGTCCCGATTTGATTGCCTCGAGCGCTTCAGGCGAATTATTGATACCGCTGAACCAGCCGTCAGCGCCCGGCTTGCCGCCACGCCTTTCCCAGGCCTGCATTGCGCCGAAAGCCATCAGATCGCTGCCGGCCCAGACGAGCTTCGCGTGGGGATACCGCTGATATAGCCATTCGCTTTGCTCGGCGGCCTTTTCGCGCGACCACCCGGCGTAGATTTCCTGCTCCAGCACGACACGTGGATTCTCGGCGACGGCCCGGCGCATGCCCTGGTTGCGAAGAATGGAGGACGGCGTAGAGCGATCGCCGGCGATCGCCAGCAGGTGCAGTCTGCCGTCGGGGCCGAAGGCTTTCTCCCGGGTGCCGCGCTCGATCAATGCGCGGGCGGTGAGATAGCCCGCGTCTTCGGCGCGGGGCTCGAGCGATCCGAGCCAGCCTTTGTAGCGGGTGCGCGGCGCGCCGAATGTCGCGCGCTGGTCATCGGGGATCGCGCTGTAGGCCAGAAACGATTTCACGCCTGCGCCATCGATGATTTTCAGCAGCTCACCGGCGACCGCGTAGTCGTTCGTGATGACGATGTAATCGGGCCGCTTATCGGGCGCACGCGCCACCATTTCGCGCGCAATCTCCAGGGTCTTGAGGTGTTCGCGCTGGGCGTAGCGCACTTCGAGCCTCATGCCCAGACTCCGGGCTGCGGCCTGCATGCCTCGCGTCGCCATCACCCAGTAGGTTTCGTCGGATTTCCCGGGGTTGATGAAAGCCACCGTTTGGGCGAGCGCACTCGCCGCGCTCAGCAGCACGGCGAAACAACAAACCACCCTTGCCGCGGCACCTCGACGCCGCGGGTATCCTCGCATAGGCGAAGGATTCGGACTCATGTGCGCGTCCCTTTTGCAGCTGCACAGCTATTGCAGACCGCGTTTTCCTGCCCGCGCACTGGCGGCATTCAGGTAATAGTGCCTCACGCCAGCCAGACAATAGGCGTGACTCGCCGAATATGCCAGCCGTATTTCCACGCGTCGTCAAAGCGCCCGAGGCACGCTTTCCCCCTTCGTGGCTCCGTAGCCGGCGGATTACGACGGCATGCGCTTCGCCTGGAACGCTTTATGCTGCACCGCAACGTGTGACCGATAACGGAGGCACGATCATGCTGGAAACAACCGTCAGCAAGTTTTCTCACGTCAAGCCGGGCGACTCTGATTTCATGGCGGAAGGTTTGCGGGAATTCTTCAAATACCGGGATCTCGGCGTCGCCGAAGCCACCGGCGGGAGAGTCCTCGCACAGCTCGTACGGGCCAATCTCGCACCGGAAAAGGGCACGGGATGGCACCGTCATGAGGCGGAGTTCCACATCGTTTTCATGCTGAAAGGCTGGGCACGGTTCATGTACGGCGACAAGGAGACCCTGGTCGCCGCCGGTGACTGCGTGCATCAGCGCCCCGGCATCGTCCATTTCCTGTTCGATTACTCGCCGGATATGGAGTATCTCGAAATCGTGAGCCCTGCCGACTTCACGAGCATCGAAGTCGAGGGCCCCTGCACGGTGCCGGCGCCTGATGCGTGGAAATGAGCGTGCCGAAAGGCCCGCTTCAGAACTCCATGTCGAGCTCGTCGATTTCTTCGGCCTCGAGCGTCGCGGCTTCGATCCAGGCGCGCATTTCGGGCAGTGCGAGGATACTTTCAGAATAAGCCGCGCACGCCGGGTCGAGCTTCACGTTATACGTCCTGAAGCGCGTGACGACGGGTGCGTACATCGCATCGGCGATGGAGATCTTCCCGAAGAGGTAAGGTCCGCCGTATTGCCCGAGGCATTCGCGCCAGATGGTCGTCACGCGCTCGATGTCAACCACGGCGCGCGCCCACACCTTGTGTCCGGGGAAAGTACGCTTCAGGTTCATCGGCAACGCGGAACGCAGACTGGTGAAGCCCGAGTGCATTTCGCCGCAGATCGCGCGGCAGTGGGCGCGCGCTGCGCGGTCGGCGGGGAGCATGTGGCTTTTCGGCCTCACCTCGTTGAGATACTCGCCTATCGCGAGCGTGTCCCATACCTTGATTCCGTTGTGTGTGAGGCACGGCACCCGTATCGACGGGGAGAGCAGGAGCAGCTCTTTGCGTGCATCCGCGTCGTCGGGCGGAACGATCGCTTCCTCGAAATCGATGCCCGCGAGCTTCGCGAGCAGCCAGCCGCGCAATGACCACGATGAATAGTTTTTGCTGCTGATGGTAAGCGTCGCTTTTGCCATGAACCGTTCTCCCGTTATCATCACGCGTCCCGGTGTGTCGGGATCCTTCCAACGCGGCTTAGCGGTCGCCCTTTCGCAAGACCTGTGCCAATGACGATTTACCAGGCCTATCAGACTCACGCCGATCTTGCGCAGCCCGTACGGGAGTGGGCGCGCCGCGCCGCACCGCTGCTGCATGGCGCAGGCTTCGGATTCAGGCGGTGGGCCGCACTGCGCAGCGCGGCGGCCGCCTGTGAAGTCCTCGCGCTCGCACGCATGACCCATCACCGGCCGCCTTTCCGGATCGACGTCACACAGGTCGGGGGGCGCGATGTCGCCGTGCATGAGGAGATCGCGCACCGTACGCCTTTTGCAACGCTGCTCAGGTTCCGCAAGGACATCGCGGCGAGCCAGCCTAGAGTCCTCCTGGTCGCGCCGATGTCGGGACACTTCGCCACCTTGTTGCGCGACACGGCGCAAACGATGCTGGCCGACCACGACGTCTACATCACCGACTGGCACAACGCGCGCGATGTCCCGCTGTCGGCCGGGCCTTTCGGGCTCGACGAATACATCGCTCACCTGATCGAGTTTCTGGGCGTGATGGGGCCCGATGCCCACCTCGTGGCGGTGTGCCAGCCGTGCGTGGCCGGGCTCGCCGCCGTGGCGATCATGGCGCAGGACGCACATCCCGCCACGCCGCGCAGTATGACGCTGATGGCGGGCCCGGTGGATTGCCGCATCAGCCCGACCAAAGTGAACGAGCTTGCGACGAGCAAGCCGATCTCGTGGTTCGAACGCAACCTGATCAGCGCCGTGCCGCTGCGGCATTCGGGCGCGCGAAGACGGGTCTACCCCGGTTTTCTGCAGCTCACGGCGTTCATGAACATGAATCTTGAACGGCACATCACATCGTTCCGGAAAATGTTCGAAGACATCGCCCGCGGCGAGGCTGAGAAAGCGATGATCACGCGCGCGTTCTACGAGGAGTATTTCGCCGTGGCCGACCTCCCGGGGGAGTTCTATCTGGAAACGGTGCGCGATGTATTTCAGGAGTACGCGCTGGCGCGTGGCGTGCTGCAGTGGCGCGGCCGCAGGGTAAATCCGCGTGCGATCCGCCGCACGGCGCTGGTGACGATCGAAGGCGAGAAAGACGACATCTGCGCGCTCGGTCAGACCCTTGCCGCGCAGGATTTGTGCGCCAGCCTGAAGCCTTATCTACGCACGCACTACGTGCAGCCCGGCGTGGGCCACTACGGCGTCTTCAGCGGCTCGCGCTGGAAGAACAGCGTGTATCCGGTGGTGCGCGACGTCATCCAGACGACGGCCTAGCCGTCGTCTGACGGCCGGATAACGATACAGAGGGAGACCCATGGTTTCCCTCCGTAACCTCCTTTCCTTCGGCTCACTGGCGAGCGCTTCGTCACTCCGGGCAGTGCGAACTAACCCGCCACCCTGAGGAACCTCTGAATAAGCCCTGGTGGACCCGTCAGCGTCATTCTGGCGAAGGCCAGAACCCATTTCGATCAGAAGTTAACCATGGATGCCGGCGTGCGCCAGCATGACGATGAGGTTGATCAGAGCGTCCCTAACCCTCTCCCTCATGGGGAGGGCAGGCGTTGTGCCACCCTTTCAGCATTCCGCACTTGCAGTTTGTCAGGCGGCCGTCCAGCCGCCATCGATGGGCAACAGCGCGCCATTGATCGAGGCTGCGTCGTCGCTCGCGAGATAGGCGGCAAGCGACGCCACCTGCTCGATCGTGACGAACTGCTTTGTGGGCTGTGCAGCGAGCAGGACGTTCTTGATCACTTCGTCTTCAGTCATGCCTCGCGTGCGCGCGGTGTCGGGTATCTGTTTTTCGACGAGCGGCGTCAGAACATAGCCGGGACAGATCGCGTTTGCGGTTACGCCGAGCTCCGCCACTTCGAGCGCGACGGTCTTGGTCAGGCCGGCGATGCCATGCTTGGCTGCGACGTAAGCCGACTTGTAGGGCGATGCCACGAGCGCGTGTGCCGAGGCGATATTGATGATCCGCCCCCACTTTCGCTTTTTCATCATGGGAAGCGCGTGCCTGATCGTGTGGAACGACGAGACGAGGTTGATCGCGATGATCGCGTCCCACATGTGCGGCGGGAAGTCCTCGATCGGCGAGACGTGCTGGATTCCCGCGTTGTTCACCAGTATGTCGATGGCGCCGAATTCGTCGATCGTTTTTTTGATCATGCGCTCGATCGCCGGCGCGTCGGTCATGTCAGCAGGGTCGTAGCGCACGCGCACTTTGCAGTCGCGCTCGAGCTGGGCGCGCAGCGCTTCAATTTCGCCGAGGTTCCCCATTCCGTTCAGCACGACGTTCGCGCCGCCGCTCGCAAATCGTTTCGCGATACCGAGCCCGATACCGCTGGTCGAGCCGGTCACCAGTGCGGTTTTGCCTTTGAGCATGTCAGGCCCTCTTTAAGTTGGTGATGCGGTGATGAGGTCACGAGGTGACACGGTGACGGAGTGACGAAGTGATGGAGTGATGGAGTGATGAAGTGACGAAGTGATGCAGTGATGCAGTGATGCAGTGATGAAGTGATGAAATGACGAGGGGGCAAGCATCAAGCACGCGTCGTGCAAGGTGAGCAGTCATTCTGCGCTCGCGGCCTGTTTCTGCACCACCAGGCAATACAGGACCGCGCGGGCGTGTTCACTCATGCCGGGCGCGGGGTCGTCGGGAACGTAGTGGCGCTTGAACGCTGCGATCGCGCGTTCCGGATTCCACACGTCATAGCCGAGCGCCTGCAGCAGGAGCGCCGTGTCGGCTCCCACAGGCATCTCGGGATAGGGCGGGTCGCACCACAGCCCGTAGCCTCGCGCCGCCAGGCGCTTCCATGGGAAGAGCACGCTCGGGTCCACTTTGCGGCCGGGGGCGATGTCGCCGTGGCCGATGAAGTTGGGTGTCGGGATCTTGAATCGCTGCTTGAGGTCACCGAGCACTGTCAGCAGCGATACGATCAAGGGCTCGGAAAACGGCTCGCGCCCGTCGTTGTCGAGCTCGATGCCGATCGATGACGAATTGAGGTCTTGCTGGCCGCCCCAGTACGACTCACCGGCGTGCCAGGCGCGTGCGAGATCGTCCACGAGCTGCAGGACGCGGCCGTCGCGTGCGATGAGGTAATGCGCGCTCACCTTGCGCGCGGGGGCGGTCAGGGTGCGCAAGGCATCGTCGACCGTGCTGTTCGTGGTGTGATGGATGACGACGTGGTTCGGGCGCCGTGCGTCGAAATTCGGCGAGGGGTGTCGCTCCACCGGCAGGCTCGTTACAGCGCTGGGGCGCTTGGGCGG
>JBKJKJ010000519.1:0-8268 GCA_046597455.1 Burkholderiales bacterium | reverse complement strand
GTGGCCTGATTCATAAGTTCGCTTCAAAATCCGTTCGTCCTGAGCCCTTCGACGAGCTCAGGACAAGCTACGGCAACGGGTGCCGAAGTCGAAGGATGAACGACGAACAACGCCCTTCATGCTTCGACTTCACCGCGTTACGCTCAGCACGAACGGAAGGCGAAATATGATGCGAATTTCAGCATCACTACACTAGTAGAGCGGAACGTTAGAACCGGTAGCAACTTAGCGGTGAGCGATGGGCCCGCTCCCGAGCGGGCGGCCGTTGCGAACGTTACTCTCGAAATCACTGATACAGGCCACTAGCCTACCAAGGGAGACCCCCCTGGCTTTGCCGGGGGATACTTACTGCGTTGGCCAGCCGGCGATCGTGGTGCGGAGCATTTTGCGGCGCAGCGGCAGCTGATAATCCTGCACGGCCTTGTGCATGCAAAGGCAATTGTCCCAGAACACGACGTCGCCGACTTTCCACGTGTGACGATAGGTGTACTGGGGTGAGAGGTAGTGGTTTTTCAGCTTGTCCAGAAGAGCAGTCGAGGATTGCTCGTCCCAGCCGACGATCGCGCGGGTCTGGTCTCCGCTCAAGTAAAGGCTCTTGCGTCCGGTCAACGGATGCTTGCGCACCAGCGGATGCACGACATCGGGAAATTCCCTGGCCTGCCTTTCGAAGCGTGCTCGCAGCTCGGGATCGTCTTTCCCGCTCCGCTCCATTCTCTTCTTCGCCGCATGGCTCGCGCTATTGACGGCATACAGCCCGCCGATCTTTTCTTTCATTTCCGCCGGCAGGTCATCGTACGCTGCCGCACCGCTTGCAAACAGCGTGTCGCCGAGCGTCTCGCCGTTCTGAACAGGCACCTCCATCGCGTACAGGATGGATCCGCGCGGAGGCGCGTTCGTGTAAGACATGTCCGAATGCCAGTTGGAGCCGGCTTCCTTCATGCCTATCGGTTTGCCGTTTTCGATGATGTTCGAGACCACGAATATTTCGGGAAAGCCCTCGAGGAGGTAGTTGCCCAGCGGATACACGAGGAGGCTGCCGAACCTTGCGCTGAACTCGACCAGCTCGCGTGGTGAGAGATTCTGCCCACGAACGACGATGACGCCGTATTCCCTGTACGCGTTATCTAGCGCCCTGAACGTCGGTTCATCGAGGGTTTTGAGGTCGATTTCGACGAGTTCATGACCCAGCGGCGCAGACGTATGTTTGATCGTGAGAGCCATGGCTTCTGCCCTTCCAGTTAACGAGTGGAGCGTAATGTCAGAACCCGTAACAACTTATCGGTGAGCGACGGGCCCGCCCCGAGCGGGCGGCCGTTGCGAACGTTACTCTCGAAATCACTATACAGGCCACTCGCGTGCCTCGTGTTCAAAGTATCGCGTACGGGTTCAACGACACCTTCATTCGGGCTTGGCGCCGGACGCCTTGACGACCTTCACCCATTTCGCGATTTCACTTCTGATCACCGCCGCGAATTGCTGCGGGGTATTGCCGACGGGGTCGAGTCCCTGCGCTGCGAGCTTGTCTTTCATGTCCGGCGCGCCGATGACCGAAACCAGCACGGAGTCGGGCTTGCCCGGTTACGAGGCGACGTCGTGGTACGGCATCCTCGCACCGTGAACACCCCATCGGAGTTCGTCGCCTACATCGAGCGCGAGACCGCGCGCTACGCCAAGGTGGTGAAGGAGTCGGGCGCTCGCCTCGATTAGCAAGGCTGCACTGCGCCACGAACTCGAAGAAGCGAAAAAGCTTTAACACGGAGGACACAAAGGACACGGAGGATAAAGAGAAACGCAGCGTCTATGAGTGAGGCTCCGTCGGCGTAGGTGGGGCATAGTATCCGTGAATCACGCGATGTGCTTTGTATAAATTCCTCCGTGTCCTTGGCGTCCTCCGTGTCAATGCTTTGTGTTCTTCAAGCCAGCGCGAGCTGGCGGTAGCCACCCGCTGCGACGGCGTCGCAATGGTCCCGATAGGCGGGATGGCCTCCGCTGTAGCGCATGACCCTGGGGGTTTGCTTGCCCTCCAGATTGCGGTTGACGCCCGTCATCCAGGAGCCGATCTCGTTCATGAGCTGTCCCTGACCCAGCGCGAGAACGTGATCGGTCCATTCGCGGACACCGGCAGCCGTGGCTTCGATCCGGGTGAGCCCGCGCTGCGTCGCGTGCTGAATGAGGCCGGTCACCCACTCGACGCTGTATTCCGCGGTGCGCGTGTAGTTGCCGAGCCCGGCGTGCGGCCCCATCGCCATCAGCAGGTTCGGAAAGCCTGCGACGAACACGCCAAGATAGGTTTGCGGCCCGTTTGCCCAGACATCTTTCAGACGCACGTCATCGACGCCTCGGATATCGATCCGGTCGAAGGCGCCCGTGATGGCGTCAAAACCGGTCGCGTAGATGATGATGTCGAACGCGTATTCCTGCCGGCTGGTGCGAATGCCGCCCGCCGTCACCCGCTCGATCGGCGTCTCGTTGATATCGACAAGCTCGACGTTGGGCTGGTTGAAGACCTCGTAGTAGCCGGTCTCGAGCGGCATCCGGCGCATGCCCACGCCATGGTTCTTCGGGATCAGCTTTTCGGCAACGACCGGGTCATGCACACGGCTCCGAATCTTGTTCGCGACAAATTCGCTGGCAAGCGCGTTGGCGGCGCGGTCGGTCAGCGTGTCGCGAAAATTACCTTGCCAGAGGCCGAAACCGGGCTCGGCATAGCGCTTTTCCCAGAAAGCAGCGCGTTCCTCTGGCGTCGCCTCTAAAGTCGCTCGCGGATCCGGGAAATGGATGTAGCAGCCGGGTGTCGTGCGGCAGAGCGCCAGGATTTCGGGATAGCGGGCGCGTATGCCGCGCATCTCGTCTTTGGAGATCCTGCTGTTGTTCAGCGGCGCGCACCAGTTCGCGTTGCGCTGGAAAATGGTCAGCTGACCGACCGTCTTTGCGATCTCCTGGATGGCCTGCACGGCGGTTGCGCCGGTGCCGATGATCCCGACGCGCTTGCCGGCAAAATCGACGCCTTCCTTGGGCCAGTTATGGGTGTGGCAGGACTGCCCTTTGAACGAAGCGACACCGGGTATGTTCGGCAGGGTCGGCGCCGAGAGGATGCCGATTGCGGTGATCAGAAACCGCGCCGTGTAGCGGCCGCCGTCCTCCAGCGCGATCTCCCAGCTTCGCGTGTCCTCACGATAGTGAGCCGCGGCTACGAGGGTGTTGAATCGGATGTCCCGGCGCAGGTCGAACTTGTCGGCGACAAAGTTGAGATACCGCTCGTTCTCGGGTTGGGAAGAAAAGTGTTCTCTCCAATCCCACTCGTCGAGCACCTCCGGGGAGAACGAATAGCCATAGGTCCAGCTTTCGGAATCGAAGCGGGCGCCAGGGTAGCGATTCCAATACCACGTGCCGCCAACCCCGCTGGCGGCCTCGAATGTGCGCACCCGAAGTCCGAGCTCGCGCAGCCTGTAGAGCTGATAGAGCCCAGTCACGCCCGCACCGATCACGACGGCATCGAAATCCAGAAGCTGTGAAACCCCGACATTCCCGGTCGCCGCCACTGCAGTATCCATCTCGATCCTCCTGCACCACCCGCCTCTATTTATCGACGTGGATCTTGCTGCGCCGTGCCGCTTGCGAGAACTGGCTACGTCTGGTAGTTCACCGCGTAGTAGCAGACCGAGCCGGTCTTCGAGGTGTCCTTCCACTCGACGAAAGCGGCTTCGCACTGTTCGTGATTGATGTAGTGGACGCGGTCCGGGAAGCCTGGAACGAGCGACATGGCGATCTCCTGACATTTAAGTGGTGGGAGAATTGATTGTAACGCGCGTCACCACGTGGGGAAGTTTCATCCACATCATGCGATGGACCGCTTGCCCGACTTGCACTGCGTGCTGCACACGCACACGCTGCCCGGATGCCGCCATGACGAATAACAGGCTCAACGCTCGGCAATGCGCTCCCAGAATAACGCCTGGTGCTGCATCACATTGGCGAAGAGCCGTCGAGGCGGCGCCAGCACCATTCCACCGTTTTCGAAGCGCACCTTGCGAATCTGGTTGCCGCCGATCCGGTCTGCATCGGACGCGGCATCGACGCGCGTGGAAAGCGTGTCGCCGTCGAACGTGTAGTTGCCCGTGTATGAAACGAACACCCGCTCTTCACCTGCCGGCAGAGAGGTTCGGCCGTCGCAGATAACGGAATACATGCGCCCGTCGGCCTGAAAGCACACTACGCCGTTGGGCGTTGGTCCCAACGGCGGCGGCAGCGCTTTGCCGTCGTCGTCGACGGCCTTCGTGCTCCTGAGCCGCCAGGTTCCGATGATGCGCTTGTCGATCATTTCACACCTCAGTTTCCAAGTAGCAAGACGAGTTCTGTCCGGTGGGGCCTGTTGAATGTTTTTACATGGATCGGTCTCGTTCGGCCTGGTCTATTTTCTTCCGAAGCTTGAGAATGCCGGAACCGAAAAGACCCTCCAGGAGACTTCAGCATGACGCTTTCTCGCACTGTACTCCTTACGACCAGTCTAGGCCTCGCGCTCTTCTGTGGAGCGGCTCAGGCGCAACCGGCCGCGCAAGGCGGCAAGCCTATGATGACCCTGCAAATGCCGGCGATCCCCGACCCGGCCCGCGTCAGCCTTGATCCCAAGACCACCGCTCTGATGGTGCTCGACTATGTCGAGCCCATCTGCAACTCACAGCCGAGTTGCAAGGGCCAGATGCTGCCGGCCATGACCCCCTTCATGGAGCGGGTACGCAAGGCGGGCCTCGTCGTGGCTTATGGCACGCGCGAGCAGAACATGACCAAGTGGCTGAAAGAGGTCGCGCCGTCTCCGAGCGACATCAAGGTCATCAGCTCGGCCCAGGACCGGTTCTACAACACCGATCTCGACAAGGCGCTGAAGGCGAAGGGCATCAAGACGCTCATCATGGTCGGCTGGAAGATCAGCGGTTCGGTGACCTACACATCGGTCGGAGCGATGGCGCACGATTACACCGTCGTCATTCCGGTGGATACGACATCGGCCGGCAGCGGCTACGAGACGACCATCGGCTTCTATAACGTCTTGAACTCGGGCAATGCGAACCTGGCGAACGAACCCTTGAAGCCAAAAGCCGTCACGCTGACCCGCACGGACATGATCACCTTTCAATAGGAGACTGGCCAATTTTATCCGGGAGAGGGCGCCGCACCATAGAATAGGGCCGAGCTTGGAGATTGAAAGGAGACCAGATAATGATCGAACTCACGCTCGAAATGGCGGAGCGCGCGGCGAAGGCGGCCCTGGCCAAGGCCAAGCAACTGGCGACGGTGATGACGGCCTCGATCGTCGACGAGTCAGGCCGCACCGTGCTCATCATGCGCGGCGACGGCGCGGGATTCTTCAGCCCGGAGACCTCGCGCAAGAAGGCCGTGGCGGCCGCTAACTTCCGGAAGGCGACGAAGGATCTGGGCGAGCAGGCTGCGAAAGGCTCGCCGTTCTGGGCGGCAGTGCCGGCCGCCCTCGCGGGCGAGATCCTGCCGAGCATCGGCGCAGTGCCCATCATGAAGGCCGGGCGCGTCATCGGTGCCATCGGCTGCGGTGGCGGTACCGGCGAGCAGGATCACGAGTGCGCGGAGGCTGGTGCGGCGGCGGTCGGCGAGTAGGCTCCGCCGCCCCGACCAAGAGAGTGGAGTTCAGCAGTGGCCGCGGCGTTCAAGCCGCGGTTCGCCCATTGCCGGTCACAAAGCGGGCAATTTCGTCGGCGAACACGCGCTCGGAGTCGTCCTGCGGCGCATAACCGATCACTTGCCGGGCGTTGACGATGCTCCAGCATGAGCGCGTGTTGTCGGACACGCCATAGAAGCAGTGCCACGGCACGCCGTCGGCGTTGCGGATGTCGGGCGTCTCGATGGATTTCATATAGAGCTGCTGCAGATCGCGCTCGCTGATGTAGCCTGCCAGATCACGCTTATAGGTGATCTGGTTGCTCGCAAGCTTCGCGCCTTCAACCGCGCGCGGCACGACGATGCGGATGTGAATGTTTTCGACCGGCATGCCGAAACGACCCGTGGCGAAGATGAAGCCGAGATTCTCATAGGCGATTTTCGCCCAGCCGTAGAAGTTGTCCGAAAGCGGATAGGTCGTGTGATCGCATGAGTCCATGCGGCCGTCGTGCAATTTGGTTTCGTACCAGTCGGTGGCGTGGTTCGAGCTCGCCGTTACGACGCGAGTGACGCCTTCTTCCTGGGCGAGGCGAAACACGTGATAGGCCATGTCGATCGAATCGCGTTCGACGTAGTAACCCTCAAGATCGCCCAACGGCCGGTCCTTGAGCCACTGCCGCGGTGCGCTGGTATTCACGCCCGGGCGCGTGCTGCGCGTGTTGTGAACGATTGCATCGACGCCTTTGAAGTGTTTGCGATAGGTGTCGATGTCGGGATTGGTGAGATCGACCTCGATGATGTCGTCGATGTCGGGCGGTTTGCGGCGGTCGAGCAACACAAGGTCATAGCGCTCGCGGAACACGGGCAGGAGCTGGCGCGTGAGGTAGCCGGCTGCGCCGGTGATCAGGACACGTTTGCGAGCCATGGTCGGTCACTCCGTAAGTGAGAAGTTCCGATAATAGGGCAAATCACCGTCACTCATTACGCGCCCGATTGGTACTCGACTGAACCTGGAAAGATGCCGGGCACTACCGGGTTCCCGATCCATGGGACGAGCGAGACAGCGCGACCGCCGCATACGCAGTCGTTCCTTGCAGCGCCGCTCCAACCAGCGCGCTTGCGCGTGGTTCTTCGAATCTCGTATCCTCGGCGTAAAGGGACAGGGGAGGGACGATGAAAATGTCTGCATGGAACGTCGTCGCGCATCTCCGCGCCGGCAAGGAGGTTACGTGAACCGTTACGTTAACCTACTGGCGCTGGCCATCGGTCTCGCTTCGCCGGCGGTGCAGGCTGCGTCGGCGCAGGAGTTTCCCACGAAACCTGTGCGCCTGATCATCGGATCCGCGCCGGGTAGCGGCAACGACATCGCCGCACGTATCGTCATGGCGAAGGTCAGCGAGTCCTGGCGCCAGCAGGTTGTGATCGAAAATCGCCCGGGTGCGAACCAGATCATCGCGGCGGAGATCGTCGCTCGGGCGATACCCGACGGGTATACGCTGCTTCAATGCGGAACGGTTCCGACCTCGATCAACCCGGCGTTGTATAAAAAGTTGAACTACCAACCGTTGCGCGACTTCGCGCCGGTTACGCTGATCGCGAGCTCGCCGAACGTCCTGCTGGTGAATTCCTCGGCGCCCGTGAAATCGGTCAAGGACTTCGTCGCGTACGTTCTGGCGAATCCCGGGAAACTCAGTTTCGGTTCATCCGGCGTGGGCAGCACGCTCCACCTTTCAATGGAGATGCTCAAGGCATCGACAGGGATCAGCATGGTGCACGTCCCTTACAAGGGCGGTGCGCTGGCGATGAGCGATCTGCTGGGCGGACATCTGCTGGCGACGTTCCAGAACCTCCCGGTCGCACTGCCGGCAATGAAGAGCGGCAAGGTACGCGCGCTGGGCGTGACCGCGGCCAAACGCAGTCCTTTCATACCCGAGGTGCCGACGTTCGCGGAGTCAGGACTGAAACTGGAAATTGCGGCCTGGTACGGCGTTTGTGCGCCCGCCGCAGTGCCGAAGGCCGTGCTCGCCCGACTCAACGAATCCATGGTCAAGGCATTGATGCTGCCCGAGGTCCGCGAGCGTTTCGCCGAGATGGGCATCGAGCCCTCACCGCTGAGCGTACAGGCGTTCGATGCCCACATTCGGTCGGAATCGGTCAAATGGGCAAAGGCGGTCAAGGACTCGGGCGCGACGGCCGAATGAGGGCTTCGGGCCTCAGTAATCAGCTAACACGCGAAATCAAACGATGAAGATCTTTCGACTCCCCGACCTCGGCGCCAGCACTGGCGAGGCCGAGATGGTCGTCTGGCTCAAGGCGGTAGGCGAGAGCATCACGGTGGGCGAGCCCGTGCTGGAAGTGCAGTCCGACAAAGCAAACGTCGAGGTGGAGGCCACCCTCTCGGGGACCATCGCGCGGGTGCTGGTGGAGGAAGGGCAGATCCTGAAGCCGGGCGATCCTCTGGCGGTGATCGCCGAGCCCGATGAGCCGCGCGACGCCGCAGCCATCGACCGCGCGATTGCCGAGCTAGCAGTCCGTTGAAATTCCCGATGAATCCACCGGTGGCATTGAGTTACACCGAGAAATGCGGATCAAGGGGATTGCCGGAGAGGCCTGTTTGCGAGCTCGCGCTCTCGATTTGCC
>JBKJKJ010000502.1:0-10103 GCA_046597455.1 Burkholderiales bacterium | reverse complement strand
GAGACACAGCGTCCCGAGCAGTGGCGGCGTCGACCATACGTACGCAGCCGCTTCGCGAAGCTCATGCCACGGCGAGTGGGAGGCCAGATCGGTGTGTGCCGTCGTGGCACGGGCGGGACGCATGCGTGCGATTTTCAGCGTGAGCATGAAACTGACGGAATAGAGGCTGGCAATCGCGACGTAAGCGGGCCCCATCCCGAGTGTCGCAACGAGCGCCGCACCGGTCAGGGCACCCGCGACCCGCGCCGAGTCCGACGTGGTGCGCGCGATGCCCATCGCGCCCATCAGGTGCGCCGCCGGCATGGTGTCGCCGACGAGCGCTGCGCGCATGCCCATGTCCGAAGGGCGCACCAGCCCCATCAGCGCAGCGATGGCGAAGACGTAGAGCGGCGTCAGCATGCCGAGGAACGCGAGCGTCATGATGATCGTCGCCAGGGTGGCGTAGGTCGCCCGCATCGCGGATAGCACGGTGCCGTGCCCTGCGCGATCGGCGACTACGCCGAGGAGCGGCGAGATGAGCGTGCCCACGTATTGCAGCGATGCGAAGAGGGCGAGCAGGAACACCGAGCCGGTTTCCGTCAGTACATACCAGCCGAGGATGAGCGTCTCCATCTCGAGCGCCCATGAGGTCGTGAGATCGGCCGGCCACTGGTAGCGGAAGCTGCGGAGGCGGAAAGGGGCGAGCGCGGAGACGCTCGCGCTCAAGACTTCTCCTCCCGGGGCACCGCTTTTTCGATTGTTATGGGCACAACTCCAGAAGGTAGCAGCACTACTCCCGAAGTTCAAATGATGGCAACGTCGTAACCGCGAAGCGCCGGCGGCTGTGTCAGGCCACGATCAAGGACGGGCGCATCCGGTACGAACGGCCGGCAGGGGGCGTAACTGGCTGGCAGAAACCGCCCCCGCGCAGGAAGGATCGATCGCGCGCTTCCCGATCAAGAGGAGAGCATCGGGAATCGCGTGGGGCTACTTCTCCGCGAAGCAGTAGACCAGGCCGTCGCCGCCAGTCTTGATCAGGAGCGGCTGGCTGCAGCCGAGGCTGTTGTGCGAGGAGTTCCAGGATACCGCCCAGGGGTGGTCGACGGGTCCGGAGCGGTCGTGATGCCCGAGCATGGCGGAGCCGTCGCTCCCGGACTTGGTCCAGTTGCCGCAGGTCATGTCTGTCTGCGAGGCGAACGCCGTGCCGTCAAGGCGCGAGCCGGTGAGCATGTCATGCTTGTTCGGCGTGTCGCCGCGGGCGTTCACCTTCGCCCCTTTCTCGTCGAGCCCGGTTTCCTTGTTGATGTTGTTGTTCGGGGAGTGCAGGTCCGCGACGTCGCGCGCGATCCGCTCGCCCTTTGCGTTGTGCCAGGGACCGGTGCCTATCCGATCGCGGGCGTGGACCACGTTCGTGTCGCTGGTCGTCTTGCCCTGGGTGCTCAGGTAGGCGCGCCACGTGCGGCTGCCGGCGCCCGCCTTGGCCGCGAGCGATTGGCAGTGCCGGTCGGCGCCCTCGATGCCGCCCAGATCGGCCCCCTTACCCGTTCCCACGCTGGTGATGAAGAACGTCATTCCCTGCGGATACTGCGGTATCGCGCAGGCCGCAACAGCCAGCACCGAAAAACCGGCGGCGATTCCCAACGTCTTTCTCATCGAGTGCATACGTTTCCCCCTGTGTGTGAATCTGGTTCTTGCCTGCAGGAACAAAAGCAAGCATCCCCATTATTCCATATGCACCAACGGCATGCCCCATCAAGGGGAGTAATTCTGGCCATCGCGTTATCCTGAGACTGTACCGGTACTGCGAATCGGATATGGCGCCGCGCATGCCGAGCGAGATAGGCGCCGTCTGAGTGATGAGGATCAAATCCGATTCAGTGCGCGCTTCGGCGAGCTGCGCAAACCAAGACTTGCGAGCGCGGCGGCGGCGTCGCAACACAGCGGTCCGGGTTTGACTTCAACCATCGCGGGGCATAGGCTGTGACGCAGCATTCCGCTGGGTCATAGCCGTTTTTTTCTGGAGGAGCCAGATGAGCGCGCATCGCACACCCGAGGAAATCCGCAAGCACCTCAAACACCCGGTAATCGACGGCGACGGGCATTGGGTCGAGTACACGCCGGTATTCGGCGACAGAATTCGTAAGGCGGTCGGCAGCCTGGGTGCCGACGGGTTTCTGGAGGCGCAGCGGCGCAACCCCAACGCCTTAAGGCTGACCTCGGTCGAGCGCGCGCAGCGCGGCGTCGGGATGGAAGGCTTCTGGGGCCGGCAATCGACCAACACGCTCGATCGCGCGACCGCGATGATGCCGCGCCTCCTCTACGACCGGCTCGACGAGCTTGGCCTGGATTACGGCGTCATCTACCCCACTGCCGGATTGAGCCTCCCCCGCATCGCCGACGATGCGACACGCCGCGCGGTGATCCGCGGCTTCAACATCGTCACCTTCGATTTCTTCAAGGGACTCGAGGACCGCCTGACGCCGGTTGCCGTCATCCCGGTTCATACGCCGGACGAGGCGATCGAGGAGCTCGAGTTCGTCGTGAAGCAGCTCGGCGGCAAGGTCTGCATGTTCGGCAGCGGCGTGCGCCGCTTGCACAACCAGGCCAAAGGCGTCGATCCCGACGTCGCCCGCCTGTCCCAGGGCTTCGACCAGCTCGGGCTCGACAGCCACTACGACTACGATCCGCTGTGGCGAAAATGCCGGGAGCTCGGGATCGCGCCGACGTTCCATACCGGTGGCCGCAGCTACGGCGAGCGCAACAGCCCGACCAACTTCACCTTCAACCATATCGGCCACTTCGCCGCCGCCCAGCACGCCGTGGCGAAGGCGCTGTTCCTGGGCGGCGTGACGCGGCGCTTCCCCGATCTCAACTTCGCCTTCCTCGAAGGCGGCGTCGGCTGGGGCTGCCAGCTCTTCTGCGACCTGATCGAGCACTGGGAGCGGCGCGGCGCCAAGGGCCTCGCGAACATGGACCCGACCAAGCTCGACAGGAAGCTCCTGCGCGAGCTGGCCGGCAAGTACGGCTATACCGACATCGGCGCCGAGCTCGACCGGCGCGACGGCTGGCCCATGAAGGAAGAGGATGCGCTGACGGGCGGCGTGCCGCTCGACGACTACCATTTCTGCAAGATCAGCCAGAAGCAGGACTGGGTCGATCTCTTCGCGACGCCGTACTACTTCGGCTGCGAGGCCGACGACCGGATGAACGCGGTGGCCTTCGGCAAGATGATGCCGCTCGGCGCGCGGATCAACGCGCTCTTCAGCTCCGACATCGGCCACTTCGACGTGGTCGACATGCGCGACCCGCTGCCGGAAGCGTACGAGCTGGTCGAGGACGGCCACATTACCGAGAGCGATTTCTCCGACTTCGTCTTCGGCAATGCGGTGCGCCTGTGGGGAACGCAGAATCCGCGGTTCTTCGAAGGCACGCGGGTGGCGAAGGAGGCGGCGGCACTGCTGAACGCCGGTACGCCGGCGCGCGCGGCGGCGTAGTCGATTCGATTTTCGGGTTGCGGCTCGTCAGGCAGGGGCGCGTTCGTTCTTGTCGAAATCGAGCTCGACCTTCGCGCCGTTCGGATCGTCGAAGAACAGCTGCCACGTCCCATAGTCGGGCAGGCGACGCAAATCGTATTCGATCGAGCGCGCTTTGAGGTTCGCGACGGTACCCGCGAGGTCGAGCCCGGTGAAAGCCATGTGATCGATCACGCCTTTCACGAGCTGCTCCTTTGGCTTGTCCGCGATGACGTGCAGGATGGGGTCGTTGCCGCCGCGCGCATACAGCCAGGCGCCGGGAAACTTGAACGGCGGTCGCGCGCCGGGATGCAGGTCGAGCAGCTCGGCGTAGAAGGTCAGGGTCTTGTCGAGATTGTCGGTGAGCACGGTGAAGTGATTCATCGCTGCAGCAGGCATGGTGATCTCCTATGGGCACCCCGGTGGCAGTAAATCCAGGTGTGCGAGAGCCAAGTATAATCGGCTCCACAATACCGAAGGCAAGCACGTCAACGCGACGGCGCGAATCATCGTCCCGAAGCTGAGCGAGTCCATGGGCCAGAACGGTGTCGTGGACAATCGCACGGGTGCCGCCGGCAACCTCGCGAGCGCGATCGGCGCCCGCGCGGCTTTAACCCCGCGCGTCCTCGAGAATCATGTGCGCGCCCTTCTCCCCGATCATGATCGTCGGCGCGTTGGTGTTGCCCGAGACGAGCGTGGGCATGATCGACGCGTCGATCACGCGCAGCCCCTCGATGCCCTTCACGCGCAGGCGCTCGTCGACGACGGCTTCCGGGTCATTCCCCATGCGACACGTCCCGACGGGGTGGAAGCTGATGCCGCCTTTGGCGCGTAGATATTGCAGCCATTCGTCGTCGTTCGCGGGTACCGTCGCGGGCTCGTGCTCGCGCGCGACGTATTCCCTGAGCGGCGGCGCAGCGGCGATACGCCGCGTCACCTTCATGCCGGCGACGAGCGTCTCGCAGTCCTTGGCGGTCGCGAGATAGTTCGGCCTGATCACGGGCGCTTCGAGCGGATTGGCGCTCTTGATGAGCACGCTCCCGCGGCTTTCGGGCCTGAGCAGCCGCACCAGCATCGTGAAGCCCGAAAACGGATGCAGTGTGTCGCCGAACTTGTCGGTGCTGTAGACGACGAGGCCGATCTGCACGTCCGGCCGCGTGCCGCCGTCGGTCGCGACGAATCCGGTCGCAGTCGAGGCGCCCATGGTGAGAAAGCCCCGGCGCGACAGGTAATAGCGCAGTCCTTCACGCAGTTTCCTGAGCGGGCTCGCCACGACGTCGTTCAGCGTGAAATCGTGCGTGCATTCGAAGACGAGACGCCCGTTGTAGTGCTCCTGGAGGTTAGCGCCGACGCCCGGCATGTCGGCGACGACGGGAATGCCGAACTGCTTCAGCAACGACGCGGGCCCGAGCCCCGAAAGCTGCATGAGCTGCGGCGAGCCGAACGCGCCGCTTGCGAGCAGCACTTCGGCGCGCGCGTTCGCGCTCTTCTTCGTTCCGCCCTGGAGATACTCGATGCCGGTCGCGCGTTTGCCGGAGAAGAGAAGGCGCGTTGCGTGCGCATCGGTCGCCACGATGAGGTTGGAGCGGCTGCGCGCGGGCCGCAAATAAGCCACAGCCGTGCTGCACCGGCGCCCGTCGCGCTGCGTCACCTGGTTATAGCCGAAGCCTTCCTGCTTCGCGCCGTTGCAGTCGGGATTGCGCGGAAAGTCGCACGCGGCGGCGGCATCGAGGAAAGCGTCGCAGAGTACGTGCTTGTCGGCGGGATCCGAGACCGTGAGCGGTCCGCCGACGCCGTGATACTCGTCCGCGCCGCGGCGGTTGTTTTCGGCCTTGCGGAAGTACGGCAGCACATCCCGGTAGCCCCAGCCCGCGTTGCCGAGGTTCGCCCAATCATCGTAGTCCTCGTGCTGCCCGCGGACGTAGACCATGCCATTGATCGAGCTGCTTCCCCCAAGCACTTTGCCCCGCGGCTGGGCGATCGCGCGGCTGCCGGTCTTCTCGTCCGGCTCGCTCGCAAAAAGCCAGTTCACCTTCGGGTTGCGAAAGTGCTTGCCGTAGCCAAGAGGAATGTGGATCCAGCGATCGTCGTCTTCACCACCGGCTTCCAGCAGCAGCACGCGGTGCCTGCCCGATTCGGTCAATCGATTCGCGAGCACGCACCCTGCGCTCCCGGCACCCACGACGATGTAGTCGAACTCCGCTTCGCTCATACCGCCTTGCCCTCCCTCAGGTCGACATGTGTTTTCTACGCGTTAAGTTACCATGAAGACACGGAAGACCGGCGCGAGAGCAGTCAGTGAGCGGGTTTGCTGATCGGCGCGGAGTTGGGTCCGTTCGGGTTCATCTTGTCGCGAAGACCGCTCGCGAGTTCGCGCGCGGCCTTGAGCTGCGCGGTAACGCGCGAAAGGACTGCTTTGCTTGCGTGGCGGCTCGTTTGTCTCTCCAGCCAGGCACACGCGCAGAATCCGGCGGGCGGTCTCTACCCGTCGCAGCAACGATTCTTATTGCTTCACCTGGCCGTCCGCCTTTACCGACCGATGCCCCAGAATGAGCATCAGCGCTTGCACGTCGGGCAGCGACTCCAGCGCCTCGGCCATGCCGATGACGCGCTCGATGTCGGCGGAGTCGAGACTGCGCCTGGCGCAATCTCTGAGCTTGGCGAGACGATCCTCGCGATCCATCGGATTGGCAATCGAGCCTCTGTAATGACGGCATGTTTCGCTGAGCACGCGTCCGTCCTGAAGCCCGACCCGGGCCACAGCCCAGTTGTCAGGCGGATTTCTCGGAATGTCGGGATTGCGCTTGATGCGCACCTTCTTCAGGATGGATTCCACTGTGGGCGAGAACCGCTTGGCGTCACTGAACGAGTCGATGTCGACTCGCCCGTCGGCAACCGCCACCGCACCGCAATAGGCAAAATCGAACTTGCCATCGAGACCGCTACTTGCGGCGCCCGCGTGGCCTGATCGCTCGTGCGTTCCCGGAACTTCGAGTTCCAGGTAGGTGATGTCCTCCGGGCGAAAGTCGTGCCGCTCCCGTAAGGTGACAGCCGCTTCGATCACCCACTGCATGAAGATCTGAGCTGGATAGCGCTTGATGTTGTATCCGGGGTCGACGAGCTGGAATCGTGTGCCCAGGTCGCGTGTGAGCTCGTCCCAGTCGAACCCGGCGCCGAAAAGCGTTTCGACGAATCCTCGCTGCGCTTCCAGGATGCCGTCGCGGCTCTCGAACCCCGCCTGCGCGAGCAAGGCGGATTCAACACCCGTGCGGCCCGCATTACCGGGATGGGTCGACTTGACCATGGTCCCGGTGTTGGCAGTCAGGCCACCGGTATGCGAAGCCGCGATGCCCAACGCCATCCGCACCCCGGCAGCATCCATTCCCAGGATCTTCGCGCTCGCTGCGGCGGCAGCCAACGGGCCGATCAAGCCTGGGGGGTGGTAGCCTCGCGTATCGCAGCCCACCGAAGCCTTGCGCAGGCGCGCGTTGATTTCCCATCCGATGACGTAGGCTTCGATCAGACGGGTCCCGGACGCACCGGACATTTCCGCCAGAGCCAGCGCGGGCGGCAGGATGTTCGAGGTGCCATGAGCCACCGGCTGGCCTTGGATTTCGTAATCCAGGCAGTGCAGGAAAATCCCGTTGGCGAAGGCGACGGACGGCGCGTTTGTCCGAAAATCATGTCCGACCACGGTGCACTGCGGGTTACCGCCCATCTGCTTCAGGTAATCGACTACGATCGCCGACAACGGTTGCGTAGCCCCTGCAAGCATGTTGGCGATGCCGTCGAAGATGGCGACTTTTGCTGCCGCGACCACTTCGCCCGGCAGAGCGTCGTAGCGGGTTTCAGTGACAAAACGGGCCACCGCCTCGGTTACGCCTGCCCCACGATCAGTTTTTTCCACGATGGCCTTGGCCTCATTTGAACGATCAACGGTGCGCAGAGTATCGCGCGCTGCATTGCATTCTGACAATGCCGACGTGACGCGAAAACGATCCGCGGCTAATTCGAAGAAGCGAAAAGCTTTAACACGGAGGACACGAAGGACACGGAGGAATCAGGGAAGCTCTGATCAACCGGCCCTTGTCATTGCGAGGCAACGTGACGAAGCAATCCCGAGGCGCTCGAAAGCCAGTTGGAACAACGTTCAACGTGCGCCACGAGATCGCCACGTCGCCTTGTCCGCTCCTCGCGATGACCGTTATTCAGAGCTTCCCGAGTACAAAGCACATCGGGTGATTAACGGATACTACGGTCCACTATGCCAACGGCGCCGCTCTCATAGACGCCATTTTTCTCTGTAATCCTTCGTGTCCAGGCTTTTGACGCTCAGGTTAGTCATGATCCGGCAGCCCGACGTCGTTCTCGGCAAGCATTGCTTTATGATTCGGAGTTCGTCGTGTGGAATATAAAGATGCGCTTAGCGCTTGCGATCATTGCGTCACTGACTTCGGCGATGTCCTACGCCCAGTATCCGTCCAGGGCGATCCGCTTTGTCGTGTCGGCACCCGCCGGCAGCTCGCTCGATGTCATCGCCCGCACCATCGGCGACAGGCTCAGGAACCGCCTCGCGCAGCCTGTCGTCGCCGATAACCGGCCGGCGGCGGGCGGCACCCTGGCGGCCGATATCGTCGCGAAGTCGCCGCCGGATGGCTACACGATGCTGATCTCGTTCAACGGCCCCCTCGCTTTCGGACCGCACCTTTACGCGAAGCTGCCTTATGATCCCCTGAAGGATCTCGCGCCCGTGATCATCACCTCGAGTCAGCCGAACGTTCTCGTCGTGAATGCGGCGCTGCCGGTGACATCGGTCAAGGCGCTCATCGAATATGCCAAAGCCCATCCGGGGAAGCTCAACTACGCCTCGGTCGGCAATGGCAGTTCTTCGCAACTGACGATGGAGCTGCTGAAAGCGACCGCGGGCATAGCGATCGTTCACGTGCCGTTCAATGGCTCGCCGCCGGCCGTGACGGCAACCGCGCAGGGCGATACGCAAATGCTGTTTGCGGTGATGCAGCCGTTGCAGGCGCAGATCCAGGCTGGAAGGCTGCGCGCCATTGCGGTGACGTCGGCGAAACGCTTTCCACTGCTGATCGATATTCCGACGATCGCCGAAGCGGGTTATCCCGGATTCGAGGCGCTTGCATGGAACGGCATCCTGGTTGCCGCAGGCACGCCGCGGCCCATCATCCAGCGCCTCAACAGTGAAATCCACGCGATCCTCAGGGATTCGACCGTGAAGAGCGCGCTCAACCTGCAGGGCTTCGACCTGATCGGTGGCACGCCCGAAGATTTCGCGAAACTGATCCGCAGCGAGTCGGAGAAGTGGGCGCCCGTGATCAGGAAAACCGGCGCCCGGATAGATTGAGCTGAAATAACGCTGACGTCTGGATGAGACTTCCGCGACAGCTATCCCTGCATGCGCAGACGTCGGGCCGCATCTTCGGCGCGTGCGTCGTCGATCTCGAGCATGACGCTGTCCAGATCGACCGGTTTATCGCTGCGTTCGAAACGCCCGGTGAGCTCGACGCCGGGATGTAGGGCGCCGTCTTCGTAAAGCGACCAGATTTCCTTTCCGTAATCGGTCGTGAGCAGGTCCGGCGCGAAGCGACCGAAAAACGCCGTGAGATTACCGACGTCGCGCTCCAGCATGCTGCTGGCGTGGTTGTTACCCGCGGCATCGACGGCTTGAGGCAAATCGATGATCACCGGGCCTTCTGCGCCGAGAAGCACGTTGTATTCGGAAAGATCGCCGTGCACGACACCCGCGCACAGCATGCGCACCACCTGCGCCATCAAGCTTCGGTGGTGCGTGCACGCTTCGTCTTCCGTGAAGTCGACGTCGTTGAGCCGCGGCGCCGGATCACCTTCGCCGTCGGTCACCAGCTCCATCAGAAGCACGCCTTCGTGGAAGTTGTAAGGCGTGGGAACCCTCACACCTGCGGCGGCGAGGCGATACAACGCATCGACTTCAGCGCTCTGCCACGCTTCTTCCTGGACTTTGCGTCCGTAGCGCGTGCCTTTCTCCATCGCGCGCGCCTTGCGGCTGTTCTTGGTCTTGCGCCCTTCGGTGTAGTCGACTGCCTGGCGAAAGCTGCGCTTGCTCGCTTCCTTGTATACCTTCGCGCAGCGTAGCTCTTCCCCGCAGCGAACGATGAACACCATGGCTTCCTTGCCGCTCATGAGCTGGCGCACGACCGAGTCGGCCAACCCATCTTCGATGAGCGGTTGAAGTCTTTGGGGGATTTTCATGAGTGCTTTCGCGCGGGGATACGCGCCGTGGCCGCAGAGCGTGGCGGGGCCGCATTATGAGGCTTGCCCGGATGTGGGCATAGAAGTTTCCGTCTCAGGGCGGGGAGGGCGCACGCGCGCTCCGTTGTGCGCCTGGTTGAAAGCCCTGTCCATGGAACGGCAAAGCGTTCCCCAATAGCAGGTTGATCAGTCAACTAAATGCGGGGAAACCTCAGGGTCTGGCTGCTATTAACATCGTCACTAGCAGTCCGTTGAAATTCCCGATGAATCCACCGGTGGCATTGAGTTACACCGAGAAATGCGGATCAAGGGGATTGCCGGAGAGGCCTGTTTGCGAGCTCGCGCTCTCGATTTGCC
>JBKJKJ010000411.1:0-5073 GCA_046597455.1 Burkholderiales bacterium | reverse complement strand
GTCATGTGCCGCATCGCTGCCGCCATGCATCCAGCGACAGCGCGGCGAGGCTGGCACAACACGGCAATCGCCGGCGTATTCGGTTCGGCTGCCGCAGTCTCCCGGCTTCTCGGCCTGACTGCGGCGCAGACGCGCCACGCGCTGGGGCTCGCGGGAAGCTTCTCGGGCGGCATACGCGAGTACCTCGACGAGGGGGCTGAAATCAAGCGCATCCATCCAGGTAAAGCGGCCCGCGACGGGCTGCTGTGTGCCGAGCTCGCCAGGCGCGGTATCACCGGTCCGACCAAGATACTCGAAGGCCGCTACGGTTTTGGAAACACCCACGCGAACGGCGAAATGAAATGGGACCGCCTCCTGCTCGGCATCGGTGAGCGCTACGAGATCGAAAGCGCTTACTTCAAGCCGTATCCGTGCTGCCGGCACTATCACTCGGCCATCGACGGCATCCTCGCCCTGCGCGCCGACCACGCTTTCAGGCCCGAGGAAGTGAAGCACATCCAGATCGGCCTTTACGCAGTCGGCGTCAACGGTCACGACCACAAGCATTTCGACAATCTGCTCGACGCACAGATGAGCGCGCCCGTGGCAGCCGCCCTGGCGATCGTCGATGGCGACATCGCTGCGCATCGCTTCGTCCCCGAGAGCCTCGCGCGAGCCGAAATCCAGCGGCTGATACGCGCGAGCGACACGCAGATCGACGACGAATGCGAACGCATCTATCCGGGGCGACGCTCAGGCGTCGTGCGCATCGATCTGAAGAACGGCCGCAGCTACGAGAAGCGCGTGCTGGATCCCAAAGGCGAAGGCGACAACCCGATGACCGACAAGGACCTCAGGCGCAAATTCACGGTGAACTGCGAGCCGCTCGTGGGCAAGGCGAAATGCGACAGGCTGCTGGAAGCGATCTGGGCTTTCGACGAGACACCGACGGCGGCGGAGATCTTCACGTGGGACGCCGAGAAGCATTGAGCGCACACCGAAGCCATCCGCAGGCGCTCGCGCTCAGCCATCCGTTCGTCCTGAGCGTAGCGCGGTGAAGTCGAAGGAGAACGGCGGGTGTTTCAAAATTCGTTCGCCCTGAGCAGGCGCACGGTGGCGCACCCGACGAGAGCGACGTTGTTCATGCTTCGACAGGCTCAGCACGAACGGTTGTCGATCCGTTCGCCCTGAGCACGCACACGGCGCCGCAGTCGAGCTAATGAACGGCGCTCGCTTCACCCATCCGTTCGCCCTGAGCAGGCGCACGGCGCCGCGGTCGAAGGGGAACGGCATCGGTCATGCTTCGACGCGCTCTGCACGAACGACTCGGACATAATGCTGTGAATTACAGGTTCACGCCGCAAGATGCGCTTACCCACGGAGGATGCAATGGCAACAGTCAGACTGGTGATCCCTGAAGAGCCGCTCGCGCCGGCCGACACCGCAAGCGTGACGCGCTCGATCGACACCAAAGCGCTCAGAGTGGGGCTCCTCGACAACGGGAAAGGCAATGCCGATCACCTGCTCGCCCAACTGGTCGCGCGGCTCAAAGAGGAGCTGCCTGTGGCGTCGGTCGTGACGCTGCGCAAACCCGGCGCATCCAAGCCGGCGGAAGCGAGCGTACTCGACGAGCTTGCGCGGGATACGGATTTCGTCATCAGCGCGATGGCCGACTGAGGTTCCTGCACGTCGTGGAGTGTCCACGACATGTCGGAGCTTCGCAAACGCGGGCTCTCCACCGCGGTCATCTGCACCGAGCCTTTTCTGAAGCTCGGCCAGGCGCAGGCGAAAGTGTTCGGTGTACCCGACCTGCCGCTCGTCCTCATCCCGCACCCGCTGGGTGGAATCAGCCTCGAACAGGTGCACGGCCGCGCCGAATACGCACTGCCGCAAATTCTCGACATCCTCAAAGGAAAGACGACGTGAGCGCACTCGATCGGATCTTCGCAAAACCCGAAATCACGCTCGAGTGCACGGACGACCTCGAAGCGATCAATCGGCTTTACCAGGACCGCGGGTGGAGCGATGGGCTGCCGATCATCCCGCCCACCACCGAGCGCGTCGAGCGCATGCTCGCCTACTGCGATCGCCCGCTCGAAGAGCCGCTGCTGAAAGTCCCGCCGCGGCATGCGCCCGGCACCCCGCTGCGCATCGCGGCGAACGCGGTGATGGCAGGCTGCCGCCCCGAGTATTTCCCGCTCGTTCTCGCAGCGCTCGAAGCGATGGCCGATCCGGCGCTCAACCTGTACGGCGTGCAGGCGACCACTCACCCGTGCACCACGCTGGTGATCTTCAACGGTCCGATCGCGCGCGAGGTGGGCGTCAATTCAGGCCACAACGCATTCGGCCCCGGCTTCGCGGCCAATGCAGCGATCGGCCGCGCGGTGCGGCTTTCCCTGTTCAACATCGGTGGTGCGACGTCCGGCACCGGCGACATGGCGACGGTCGGCACACCGGCGAAGTTCACGTTCTGCGCCGCGGAGAACGAGGCGGCCAGCCCGTGGGCGCCGTATCACGTCGAGCTCGGATACGCCGCCGAGGATTCGACGGTGACGGTGCTCGGCGCCGAAGGCCCGCACAACATCAACGATCACGAAAGCACGACTGCGGAAGGCATCCTCATGACCGTTGCAGGCACGATCGCCATGGTCGGCTCGAACTGCGCCCACCACCCTTCGACGCCGATCCTCGCGCTGGGCCCCGAGCACGCCGCGACGATTGCCGCCGAAGGCCTGACGAAGTCGGAGGTGAAACACTACCTCTACGAACACGCTCGCGTGCCGATCACGCGCTTTTCGCGCGAAAACGCCGAGCGCAGGCTGATGCGCCGTTTTCCCGAACGCTATAAGGACATGAGCGCAACCGTGCCGATGGCGCACAGCCCGGAAGACTTCATCGTGATGGTGATCGGCGGTGCGGGCAAGCACTCGGCCTGGATACCGACGTTCGGGGGGACACGGGCGGTGACGCTGCCCCTCAAGCGCCATGGCGGAAAGCCCGCGCGATCAGTCGCGGACTTCAAAAGCTGACGATCGACCGCCACGACTTGGACTGCGGGGGTCGAAAAAAGCGCAAGGCTGACGCGCCTCGCGTAATACGCTACATTCACCGGGATTCCGCGACCCAGTTTCCCGCGGCCCGCCCAGCAGCTGACTCAACACAGGAGGAAGCCAAATGTACGATCTCGTGATTCGTAACGGCACGGTAGTCGACGGAACAGGACTGCCGAAATTTCGGGCTGACGTCGGCTTGAGCGGAAATCGAATTGCGGCGATCGGGCGGATCCGCGAACGCGGAAAAGAAGAAATCGACGCCACGGGCCAGGTCGTGTCTCCGGGCTTCATCGACGGGCACACGCACATGGACGCCCAGGTATTCTGGGATCCGCTGGGAAGCTGCTCGTGCTGGCACGGCGTCACGACCGCCGTGATGGGCAACTGCGGATTCACGCTCGCGCCGGGCTCCGCCGATCAAAGCGACATGATCCTCAGCAACATCATTCGCGCCGAAGACATCTCTGCCGAAGCGATCGGCGCTGCGGTCAAATGGGACTGGACGTCGTTCAGGCAATACATGGACGTCGTCGACAAGCTGCCCAAGGCGATCAATTACGCCTCGAACATCGGACACTCCGCGCTGCGCACGCACGTCATGGGCGCGCGCGCCTTCGAGCAGCACGCCTCGCACGACGACCTGGGCGCGATGGAGCACGAGTTGCTCGACGCACTCGATGCGGGCGCCATCGGCTTCACCAGCTCTCTCTCGACGGGCCACAAGCTGCCGGCCCCCGACGGCCGCCCTGTCGCATCGAACCACGCTTCCTGGGAAGAGCTCTCGCAGCTGGTATGCCTCATGGGGACAACCGGTCGCGGCATATTCGAGTACGCCCGGGAACGCGAATCGCGCTCGCCGGATCCAAAGGTGCGCAAAGTCGTCAACGACCGGCTGTTCGACCTCGCGGTGAAAAGCGGCGTCCCCATCACCTTCGGCATACCGGCCGGAAGCATGGGCGCGCAGGATTGTCTGGACCTTCTGGATGCCACCGCAGAAGCGGGCGGGCGCATGTTCGGCCAGACCCATACGCGCGGCATTTCCCACATGCTGTCGTTCAAGGGTCGGCTACAGTTCGACGAGTTGCCCGAGTGGGCGCCGGTGCGTGCGTTGCCGATCGAGGAACAGCGCAAGGCTTTCACCGATCCGGTTCGCCGCAAGCGGCTCATCGATGCGACGAAGACCGGTGTGTATCAAACCGGCGGCGGCGAGCCGCGCAAGCCCGACTACGCCAACATGTACGTCGTCTACAGCGCGGTATCGCACAATCCCACCGTCGGCGAGCTGGCAGCGCAGCGCAACGTCGATCCGGTCGAGGTCATGATGGATCTCGCGCTGGGCTCCGACTTCAACCAGCTCTTCATGCAGTTCGACGACACTACGGTTCCGAAGAACGACGCGCAGGCGCTGGCGACTTTGCGGCACCCGCGAACCGTCATGACTTTTTCCGACTCCGGCGCGCACGTGAGCCTGATCATGGACTCGTCGATACACACGCATCTGCTGGCCTACTGGGTCCGCGAGCGCAGCGCGTTCTCCATCGAAGAAGGCGTGAAAATGATCACCCTCACGCCGGCGATGGCGTGGGGTTTCACCGATCGCGGCCTGTTGCGTCCGGGGAGCATCGCGGACATCAACATCTTCGATCCGGCGACGCTCGCACCGCAGATCCCGACGATCGAGAACGACCTGCCCACGGGCGCTCGAAGGCTCAAGCAGAAGTCGACCGGCATCAAGGCCACGATCATTGCCGGCAAGGTCGCATTCAGGGATGGCGAGCATACCGGCGCGCTGGGCGGCAAACTGCTGAGGTCGACTGCCGCCGGCGTTCAGTAACCGACGCAGAAGTCATCCGGCACGGGTGTTCGCCGCGCCGGATGACTTTGCAGCTTGGCCGCCAACAAAGCTTTGATCCAGACCGCGTCGCAGGCGCGTACTATGAAAGCGATTAAATCCGGTGCTGCTCACCCCTCGGCGCGTGTCCATGTGCGTCTGGCGGCAGTCACCGCTGCGCTCTGTTGCTGCGGGTATGCACAGGCGCAA
>JBKJKJ010000389.1:0-3836 GCA_046597455.1 Burkholderiales bacterium | reverse complement strand
CGACGCCGTAACAGGTGCCGAGCCCGGTAAGGTAGTCGCAGGCATTCAACGGGTTCTGCGCCGGCTTCTCGCCGCCATAGCGCGTCTGCATGCCGGTGAGCGCCTGCACGAGCACTTCGCGGCCGGGGCGGGTGACATAGCCCGGAGTCTGTCCATACGCGTTCACGGAGCAATACACGATGTCCGGCCGCCGCGCCCGCACCGCTTCATAGCCGATGCCGAGCTTGTCCGCGACACCAGAGCGGAAGTTCTCGAGGACGACGTCCGCATCCTCCAGTAGACGCCAGAAGACTTTCAGTCCCTCTTCCGATTTGAGGTCGAGCAGGATGCTGCGCTTCGCGCGATTGACGTCGTTGTGCCACGGGACCGGGTTGCGGTTCGGACTGTCGATCTTGATGACCTCGGCGCCGAACTCGGCGAGGGTGCGGCCGCAACTCGGGACCGAGAGGATGATGCCGAGGTCGAGGACCTTCACGCCATGGAGCGCGGAGCGAAGTTCCTGTTCGACTGTCACCGCAATCTTCTCGGTTGAAGGCAGAGGGCGGGTTGTCAGCGCCTCCAGGATCTCGGCGCGGTTCGCGTCGAGCCTCGGTCGCGGCGAGCGCACGCTCGCGGGCGTTTCCGAGAGCCGCGTGTGCAGGCCCGGACCGACGAATTTTCCAAGCTCCGGATCGTCGTACTCCTGCACCACGCCGGAAGCCCGGGCCAGGGGATGCTGGAGCCACTCCGCGGCCGAATAACAGGTCGTGCCTTCGACACCGATCTGCGCGCAGTAGTCGTCCCACTCCGTGCTCGTGCGCGTGAGGAAGATCTCGTCCGCGCGGCGCAACACTTCCGGCGCATGGACACCGCCCGCGGGCAGCTCGGAACCGAAGTCTTTCAATAGTGGCTTGTGCATGTCGCGCGGCACGTACAGGAACCACCGGCCGTCCCTGCACACGGCGTGGCGCCAGGTACTCAGCGCTTCCTTTTCCGGCTGGCCATGCACCTTCATCACCTTGCCGCTGAACGCCGTGAACGTCGCACCGAAGAGCGGTACTTCGACGATCTGGCCCTGCCCGGAGCGCTCCCGCTCGTTCAACGCCACCGCGGCGGCGAGCGCGGCCCATTGCGCGGCGTAGATCGACGAGAACGGTATGCAGTTGTAGACCGGACGGTCCATCTTCAGGAGCGGGACGGTGCCGTAGCAGCCGGTTGCCGCGCCCAGCACGCCTTCCCATGCCCTCATGTCCGCCCGCGGATCGTCGGAAAGAAATCCCGGCAGCGAGACGTAGACGAGCCGCGGGTTTTGCGCCGTCATGGCGCGCGCGCCGAGACCCAGGCGATCCATGACCCCGGGCCGGAAGTTTTCGATCACCACATCGGCGCCGGCGATGAGACGCTTCGCGATACCGAGATCTTCGGCATTCTTCAGGTCGAGCGCGATGCTGCGCTTGTTACGGTTCCATGTGGCGTTCGCGGGCGTGCGCAAGCGCGGGCCGCCCGGCGGGTCGACGCGGATCACGTCGGCGCCGAAATCGCCGAGCAGCATGGCCGCCATGGGACCGGCAATGTACTGGCCGAAATCGATGACCTTGATTCCGGCGAGAACGGGGCTCGCCATCGCCGTGCTACCGGGCCTTGAACGGCTTCGCTTTGCGCTTCTCGACGAACGCGCGCGTCGCTTCCTGGAAGTCCTCGCTCAGGTACAGCTTGTTGAGCCCCTGGTAGCGCACGGCCTCGCGCCGGTTATCTTCGATCTGCCAGCGGCGCTGCATCACGCTCGCGCGCACCGCCAGCGGCGGATTGGCGTTGATCTGCGCGGCGAGCTCGCGCGCGACATCGAGGTACTGGCCCTTGGGCGCAACGCGATCGACCACACCGGCCGCGTGCGCTTCCTCCGCCGTGAAGAAGCGGCCCGTCAGCGTGACCTCGGTCGCGAAGCTGCCCAGCCCGCGGTAGGCGAGCAGGTTCATGTATTTGCCGGAACCGGAGAGACCGCGCGGCGTTTCGGTGACCTGGAACTTCGTGCCGGCCTCGGCGACGACCAACTCCGCGTCGAAAGCCACGCCGAGGCCGAGGCCCAGAACGTAACCGTGGACGGCCGCGATTACCGGCTTCCAGTTGACCGACCGGATGTAGATATCGCCGCTCTTCGCGTCGCCGGCCGAAGGACCGCCGCCCTTACGCAGCTCCTCCTGGCTTTTCGACTGCCGCTTTCTGACGTCGGCGCCGCTGCAGAACGCCCGGCCGTTGCCGCAGACGATTGCGGTGTGCGCCTCGTCGTCCATGTCGAAGCGATGCATGGCCGCCATCAGCGATCTCACCATGTCGTCGTCGAAAGCGTTGAGCTTCTGCGGGCGGTTGATCATGATCACCGCGATGTTGTCTACGCACGTGTAGAGGACGTTCTCGTCAGCACTCATCTTGTGATTCCTTCGCTATTGAAAAAGACAGCCCAGTGGCCTGATTCAGTCAGCCTTGATGCCGTGGGCCTTGACGAGCTTGGCGTAGCGGGCAATATCCTCCCTGATCTGGCGGGCGAACTGCTCCGGCGTGTTGCCCACCGGGATCGAGCCCGACGCGGTCATGCGCGCGACGTTGTCGGGCGCGTGAAGGATCTTGACGAGCTCGGCGTGCAGCTTGACGATGATCGCGCGCGGCGTACCGGCGGGCGCCATCAGCCCTTTGAAATTGCTCGATTCGAACCCGGGATAGCCCGACTCTTCGAACGTGGGCACGTCCGGCAGCGTGCCGAGGCGCTTCGAGGCGGCGAAGCCTAGCGGGCGCACCTTCCCCGATTTGATGTGCGGCATCACCACCCCGGCGTTCAGGAAGAGGAGCTGGTTTTCACCGCTCAGGGTGCCGGTCATCGCCGGCCCCGCGCCCTTGTACGGCACGTGCAGCACCTTGATGCCCGCGCGCTCCGCGAACTCGAGGATCGCGAAATGCCCGCCGGCACCGGCGCCCGACGATCCCCACGGGATTTTGTTCGGATTCGCCTTGGCGTAAGCGACGAGCTCCTTGATGGTCTTCGGCGGGAAAGCGGCGTTCGCGACCAGGATGTTCGGCGTCGTGTCGAACTGGGTGATCGGCGCGAAATCCTTGATCGGGTCGTACGGGAGCTTCTCGTTGAGCACGGCCCCGATCGTGTGGGTGTTGGTGGCGGGCACGAGAAACGTGTAGCCGTCCGGCGCCGATCTTGCCACGTATTCGGCCGCGATGAGCCCGCCGGCCCCGGCACGATTGTCGTACACGACGGCCTGGCCCAAGGCCTCGCTCAGCCGCAGTGCGATCGGTCGCGCGATGAGGTCGGCCCCGCCGCCGGCCGCATAGGGGATGATCCAGCGCATCGGCTTGGTCGGATAGCTCGCCTGCGCATGCGCTTGAGGTGCGGCCAGGGCAGCAGACGCCGCCATGAGCACGATACGCACGATACGGATGAACCGAAACTGCACGCTGACGCGTGCCCGCGATGACGGTGTCCACATGGGTTGCATTCCTCCTCGGTGATGTGTTGCAAAACGGTCCACCACGGCACGCACGGGCCGCGTCGGATAGCCCGATGGGGCGAGCGCGCCGCTCGCGCCTGCGCACAACAACAGCCCTGCCGCGGCGGGCACACGAACCCCCAGACTCGACTTCCGTTTCAAGGCAGTCTCACGATCTCGATCCAGTTCGGTCCGTCTCCGGTCGGATACTCGGCGAGCTTCGTGAGCGCGCCACTTTCCGGATCGATCCTGGACGACGTCACCGTGTTGCTCTGGAGCCCCGCCGCGAGCAGATACCGCCCGAACGGATCGATCCTGAAGCCGCGCGGTTCCTTCGCGGCAGGGAAATGACCCGCCAGCGTCGCG
>JBKJKJ010000242.1:0-11409 GCA_046597455.1 Burkholderiales bacterium | reverse complement strand
CGTTCTCAGCGATAGCGCAGGCGCAGGCGATCGCGCTATCGCTGAGAACGCCACCAGGACGAGCGCGCGTTTGTCCACTTCGGGTTCGTAGAGGGGGCGCACGCGACAGGCACAGTGCGCATCCCCCGATTCGCAGACCACGTGCAGCACTGAATCTGCGCCCGTACCCAGCGCCATTGCGGCTGCACGCTCGAGCGCTCGCAGCGTATCCGACGTCCCCTGCAGGCGCGGTCCGTCGCACCGCATACCGAGGGCCCGCATCACCTCGGTAGCCGCCTTGCTGCGCCATCGTATCCTGAGCTCCCCGTCACAAACGAAGATCGCATCGGCGCCTTCGCGGGCGGCCCAGCTCACGCGCAGTCCCGTATGGCCTCGACAGCGCCCGGGTCGATTCGGGCTGGGCTGGGCCGCGCGGCCGCGATGCCCGGTCTGCGCCCCGTCCGGTAACGTTCTGCCTGGCTTTGCATGCGCTGTAGCTCCCCGCAAAATCGTGATGAACTGTGCCGACTCCGCATCATGCAAGCAGCCGGTCACGCAGGGAATAGTGCAGAATGCATCACGACACGTGCAGCCCTGCATGCGCCCGGTGCGTCGTCGCAGTTGCGCGAGCATCGATTCACGACGCACCTTTCCACGCACCGACTCTCGATCGAGCAGACGAACAAAACGGGAACGAGGTCTGGACAAAGCTGATCAAGCTGGCGAATATCAGGCCGAATACGTGACGGCGGGCCGAACACGCCGTACCCTCTTGAAGACTTACGACATCCGGTGACCAGAAGATGAGTGAAGCTTCCGCTGACAAACAGCTCCTGCCCCTGCAAGGGGTGCGCGTTCTCGAGTTGAGCCATATCGTCGCGGGCCCGAGCGGGGGCATGATCCTCGGCGATCTCGGTGCAGACGTGATCAAGATCGAACATCCGGCGACCGGTGATACGGCACGCAGCCATGCCAACCGCGGCGGAACGTTTTACACGTTCAACCGGAACAAGAAATACCTCGCCCTCGACCTGCGGCAGGCGCAGGGCAAGAAGATATTCGAGAAGCTCGTCGCGCGCTCCGACATCGTTCTCGACAACTTCGTGCCCGGCGCGCTCGCCCGCCTTGGGCTGGACTACGCGTGGGGGCGCAACGTGAACCGGCGGATCATCTATTGCTCAGTGAAAGGTTTCCTGCCGGGGCCTTACAGCGATCGTCCTTTTCTGGACGAGCTTGCACAAATGGCCGGCGGGCTCGCCTACCTGACCGGTTTTGAAAATCAGCCGATGCGCGCAGGCGCCTCGGTAACCGATATCGGGGCGGCGACTTACGGGGTCGTCGGCATCCTCGCGGCGCTCTACCGTCGGGAGCAGACAGGCGAAGGCGATGCGATCGAAACCGGGCTCTACGAAACCATCGTGTTCTGGATCAGCCAGTACATCACTTCAGCGCAGGTGACCGGTAAGAACCCGTTGCCTCGCGGCACGCGGGCGAGCGGCATGGGCGACGCGATGGGCTGGGGCGTGTACCAGCTTTTCCCCACGAGCGACGGCAAGCAGGTGTTCATCGCCGTCACGGGCAACCGGCACTGGGCGGGATTGTGCGACGCGCTCGGCTTTGCGGACTGGAAGAAATCCCCTGAATTCGACAACAACCGCAAGCGCGGCGCCGAGAAAAGACGCATTGCCGAGCGTATAAAGGAGGCGGTCGAGAAGCTCACCTATGACGACATCACGGAGCGTCTCTACAAAGGGCTCGTGCCGTACGCGCCGGTGGGCACGCCGCTCGATATCCTGGACGACAAGCACATGAGCGAAGGCAAGCGCTGGCTGCCGCTGAAGATCGGAGACAAGGATTTCAAGGTGCCCAAGCTGCCGATCAGCATGGCCGGCACGCGCGAGTTCGAGATGCGGGAGCAGGCCGGGACTCTCGGCGCGCACACCGATTCGATACTCGCGGAGCTTGGATATTCTGCGGCGGATATCGCGGCGCTCAAATCGGAGAAGGTGGTGCTGCGCTCGAACCGCATGCTCAATATCGATGATCCGGAGTGAGGGGTGACCGCGTGATGAGGTGCGTAGGGCGCCATAGCTACGCTTAGCGCCTGCGCCGCCTGGAAGTGTGCCCCGTTTCGGCCACGGACCTGCGGGGCTGGCGTCTACGTTCGGGAAGCGGGCGGCGTGTAATCGTCGCCCGCTCCGGGGGGAATAGGCGGATCGCGCCTGAGGCTTTCCTGAAACGCGTGGATGAGCCGGCGGATCGGGCCGCGCACCCAGCTATTCTGGTTGCCGACTTCGGTTTCCTCTTTGGGATCACTCACCACGTTGAAGATCCACGGCGTCTCGAGGTGGTTCGGCCCGATGTTGGGCTCGGGTTCCCATATCACATGCATTTTCCAGTCGCGCCACTTGACCGCGCGCAACTCGTCCTTGATGTAGTAGACGAACGCTTCCCGTTTGGATTTCGCTTCGGGATTGCAGAAAAAATCGACCTGGTCGACACCGTCGACCGGCCGGTCGACGGGCACGCCGGCGCCCGCGATACGCGCAAGCGTCGGGAAGAGGTCGGTGACGTGGACGATCTCGTTCGACACGCGGCCTTCGGGAATACGACCCGGCCAGCGGATCACGAAAGGCACGCGCAGCGCGCCTTCCATCGCGGTGTGATAAGTGCCCGTCCAGGGACCGGCGGTCCCGCGCCACGGTTTGCGAAACTCCGGACCGTTGTCGCTGGCGAAAATGAACACGGTGTTCTCGCGGATGCCGAGCGCATCGATCTCGTCCGCGATCTGGCCGGCACGATGGTCCATTTCCACCATGGAATCGGCGAACTCGCCGGCGCGCGTCCTGCCGGCGAAATCGGGGTGCGGCAGCGTCGGGTAATGCAGTTGCGTAAGGGGCACGTACGCGAAGAACGGTTTGCGCGCCCGCGTCTGGCGCCGCATGAATTCGATCGTGCGCGCGGTGAGATCGGAATCGATGCGGCGCCGCATCTCGAGATCGTAGACGGCGACATCGCGCACCGCCTCACCTTTGCGGCCCTCTACGACGTAAGGCATGGGCACGACCGAGGGATCGAAACCCGGCGTGCTCGTGAACATGCTTTCATTCGTCGTGCGGGGAATGCCGTACCACTCGTCGAATCCGCGGTCGGTCGGGTAGCGGCCGGGACGATCCCCGAGGTGCCACTTGCCGTAGATTGCGGTGGCATAACCTTGTGCGCCGATGAGTTGGGCGAGCGTCGTTTCCCACGGGATGATGCCTTGCGGCAGGCCTGCCGGAACCGACTGCAGCGCGCCGGTCCGTATCGGATGGCGCCCTGTCATCAGGGCCGAGCGCGTCGGGACGCAATCGCTCTCGACGTTGAAGTTCGTGAGGCGCAGCCCTTCGGCGGCGAGCGCATCGATGCGCGGCGTCGGTGCGCCTCTGAGCGCGCCGCCGCCATAGCAGCCGAGCTCGCCCCACCCCAGATTGTCGGCGAGGATGAGGACGATGTTCGGTTTTACGGGCAGAGTCATGGTGTGATTCTCCGGCGGCGCGCGCTGACGCCAATCAGGGGTTTCAAAGTGCCTTCGGTATCGACACGCCGAGCTTATCGGCAATCTTCGACAGGGCAGCGGTAACGGGTGCCTTGATCGTGACGCCGTGCTCGAGCTGCCCCAGGCGGCGCTTCAGGCCGCGCTCGCCCGGCAGCCGTAAGCGATCGACGCCGTGCGCGGGCGGGTTCGACCGGCATGCGTTCGCGATCCAGTCCATCGAAAACGGCCGATGTTAGCCGCCTTCACGCGCCGGGCCCAGCGCGTCATAACAACGGACAACGGAGCGCGCGGCGCTCGCCTTATGGCCTGACGTTCGACGCCACCCTCAACGCTCTGATCACTTCACGGCCGCACGCGGTAGAAAGCGTGCGGCCGGCTTTCTACGCGGGCTGTCCGCGCAGCAAAAGCTCCACGACCTGGGGCACGATCGCAGCGGCGCGCTCGTCGAGCTGGGCGTCGTCCAGATTGGCGATGGGGTGGGGCATCGAGAGGAAGCGAAAATCAGGCAGGCCCCAGGTGCGTGCCATGGCGGCGCCGGTGGCTTTGAATACGTCCGTGATGATCGACGCGGACGGAATGCCGTGCTGCTCGAAAACTATGCTGTCGAGGACACTCCCCGACGAACATGACCCTCAGTCGCCGACGCCCGCGACGATGACGTCGCAGGTCGCCTTGTATTCCTCGATGATCTCGGCGTGAGGCGCTGCACCGGCGCTTTTCTTCCTGCGAATGACGTGGGCTTTCGCGCCGTGCTGGCGCTCGAGTATGTCCGCGATGCGCAGCAGCAGCTGGTCGGAGTTGTGCTTGGTATTGTCGACGAGGCCGATGGTCAGGCCTTCGAGCGTGCCGGGACGCGAAGCATAGGCGATGCGCCGGGGATTGACTTCAGTCGTGGGATCGTAGATCTGGATGGCCATGATGGGCTCCTTTTTCACTTCACTTCGGTACTTTGATTTCCCGCGTCACGCTTTGCGAACCGGCCTTGCTGCCCCAGCCGGGTATGAACGCGGACTGCACCCCGGCATCCCCACCGGCCGCGATGATAAGCAGGTCCTCCGGCCGTTCTACGAGAGAATACAGGGTCTTCTCGTCGTCCGCGGTCGACTCTCCGGCGATCATGTTGAGGCGCTTGAATTCCGCCACCGGCACGGTCGTGTGCTCGAAGACGTAGCGCTGCACGTCTTCGCGCGACCAGCCGGCTTTCTTCATGATCGCCTGGTGCTCGCCTGGGAAAACCATCGCATACTGCGGCTGGCGCGCTGAACCCGCAGAGACCTTCATGTGCGCGCACGCGGTATCGAGAACGCCTTCGGGCGTGGCACTCAGGCGGTTGGAATACTGGTGCGGCGCATAGGCGGCGAAAATCGTGACGGCATTCTGATCCGGCGTGTATCCGCGCGTGGTATGAAAGGCCGGCCACGGGCTGTTGGTCTCGTTTTCGCCGATGCAGTAGGTGTATTTCCCTGCATGGCCGAGGCTGCTTCGGTCGAGCTCGCCGGGCAGGGTGCCGATCACGTTGCGCATGACGAGGCGCACGGCGCGACCGATCGTCGCATTGGCACGCCAGCCGGGCCCGAAGAGGTTATCGCCGTAGTTCAGTTCCAGCTCGCGCGCGATCGGGCCGTTCACCAGCATGAAAACTGCCGAGCCGCCGGTGCTCGTTGCAGGGCCGTGGTAGCCGTAGGCCGGGTCGCCGAGGGCTTCGACGGTTGCTGCCACGACCGGCATGTATTCCGCCTTGCAGCCGGCCATTACCGCATTGATCGCGACTTTCTCGGCGGTGACCGAGATCTGGCGGTTCTCGATAAAAGCGAGCTGATGCTCGGGCTCGAGCCCCGCCGCGTCGAGCATGGCGCTGATACGCTCCGCTGTCGGCGGCACGACCGGAAGACCGTCGGTCCAGCCGTTCGTGTAGCAGAGCTCCATTGCGCCTGCGAGATCGGAGACGGTGTGGCGCCGCGATTTGAGTTCCATATTGTGTGATTCCTTGCGGGGAGCGGACCAGTCTACAACAACGCCTCTTGCGACGTTGAGGGAGTGATGAAGTGATGGAGTGATGGAGTGATGGAGTGGTGACATGATGAAGTGATGAAGCGCCGGATCAGGCGGGGCTGGCGGTGAGTTTGCCGCTAACGTCGGCCGCGAATTCGCCGCGTCCGGCGTCATCGACGGTGCCGCTTTTCAGCCAGCTTTCAGTCGCGCGGTAGAGCAGGTGACGACCGCGCTCGAACTGCATGAAATGCGAGGCACAGGCGACTTTGATGAACAGCTTCTGCGCCGCGCCCAGGCCATGCCACGCGTCCAGGCGCTTCGCGTAGTTGTCGAATTCGCCCAGCAGCACGAGCGTCGGGGCCTGGATTTTCGCCAGGTTTTCCCGCCATCCGAAATTCATGCGGTTCGGCGCGCGCATGATGCCCTCGCCGTTGGCGCCCCAGCGCGCGCCGACGTCGTCGAGCTGCATGAGCTCGCGCCACATCGCCTCGGGCACCCCGGCATCCTCGAGCTGGCCTTCGCAGCGTACGTTGTCCTGCCAGCGGCGATGCAGGAGGAACGTCTTCGACTGCAGGATCGCGGGCGCGCCGGGCTCGGGCATCTGCGCAGGCGGCTCGTCGCGGGGGAAATACGGTGCCGGGCCGAACAACACGAGCTTGTCGACTTTGTCCGGATGCAATGCCGCGTAGCCGCCTGCGCGCGGCGCGCCGGTCGACCACCCGATCAGACTGACCTTGTCGGCGTTGCGCAGGGTCATGACGTAATCGATTACGCTCTCGAGCTCGTCCCATTCGCTGCGGCTGGACACGAGCTTGTAGGGGTAGCGTGCGGGCGCGCGCGCCTCGATGACGTGAGGAATCAGCTCGGGCTGGAATTCGGCGTCGACGTTGCACGGATCGTCCATGAGCGGGCGAGGCGACGGGCCGTAACCGGTATGGGACATCGCGAAGACGTCGAAACCTTTGCGGGCCATCGCCGCCATGAAGCTGTAATCGCGGTATTGGAGGTCGTATGCGACGCTCGCCGGGGCAAAACCGCCGTGCACCATCAGCACCACGTGCGGCTTGTCAGTCGAGGGTTGCGCCGCGGCCTGCGCTTTCTCGCGCAAGAACAGGCCGACCGTCTGTCCTCGCGTCGCCGGAACGGTGGAGATGTGCGTGACGAATCGGTCCGTGGTCACGAGGTCGGGTCCGGTGTCGTCATTAGTCGTGCCGGTGGTGTCGCGGGTGGTCATCGGGGCGGCCTTTCTGGCGGATAGTCGTTGCGTCGTAGCCACCGCAATACTATAACGAGTCGGAGTGCGCGGCGTTTTCCCCGAGGAGAAAAACGAATGGCTTATATACGCGGTGCGTTGGTCTGTGTCTGTGCGTTGTGGCTGGGCGCAGCTTTCGCCGAGTCGTTCCCGAGCAAACCCATTCGGCTCATCGTGCCCGTGCCGCCGGGCGGCGGTGCCGATTTCGTCGCCCGCGGTTATGCGGCGCGCCTCACCGAGACGCTCGGACAGCAGGTCGTGGTCGACAACCGGGGCGGTGCGGCGGGCATCATCGCCATGGATGCGGTGGCCAAAGCCGCGCCAGATGGCTACACGCTGGTGCAAACGAATATTTCAACGGTCTCGATCAACCCTTACATCTACCCGAAGCTGCCGTACGATGCCACCCGCGATTTCGCGCCGGTTTCGATTACGACGCTCAACCCCCTCGTCCTCGTGGTTCATCCAGCGGTTCCCGCGAAGTCGCTGAAAGAGCTCATCGCGTATGCCCGGTCGAAGCCGGGCGAAGTGACTTACGCCTCGCTCGGCAGCGGCAGCATTCAACACCTTGCCGGCCACGTGTTCTCGAAAGAAGCGGGAATCCAGACGGTGCACGTGCCGTACAAAGGCGCGGCACCTGCCACTGTCGACCTGCTCGCGCGCCAGGTGCAGATGGCTTTCAGCGGCGTGGGTACCGTTGCCGGGCACGTCACGGCGGGACGGCTGCGTGCGATCGCCGTGACCGGCAGGCGGGTCGAAGTCTTTGCGAACGTGCCGACGATGCAGGAGGCGGGGGGTCCCGACGTTCAGATGTGGCTGTGGAACGGCATACTCGCGCCGGCGCGCACACCGGCGCCGGTGATCACTCGCCTCAATGCTGAAATCGTGAAAGCGGCCAACTCGGCCGAGCTCAAAGCCATGATGGCCACCCAGGGCACGAGTCCCACGAGCAACACCCCGCAGGAATTCGCGCGCTTCATCCGCGAGGAGCAGGGACGGTTCGCAAAAATAGTCAGGGAGTCCGGCGCTCGGGCGGACTGAAGTTGAGGGGTGAAGACAGCCGGCGTCTCAGCCCTTGTAAGAACCATCCGTCTTGTCGAGCATGCGCAGCAGCGCTTTCCACTCGGTCTTCTGCGCTTTGTACGGCAGATTCCTGAACTGCCGCGCGGTCTTCTCCGCGACTTGCGCCGCAGGCAGATTCAGCTTCGCATTGCCGCCCATCGCGCCGATCTGCGCCTGGCACGCGCGTTCGAGGTAATACATGAGGTCGAATGCTTCAGCGACCGATGCACCGCACGTGAGCAGCCCGTGATTTCTCAGGATCATGGCTTTGTGCGTCCCGAGATCATTCACCAGGCGCGCCTGCTCGTCGAGCTCGAGCGCGAGGCCTTCATAATCGTGATAACCGATGCTGTCGGTAAAGCGCATCGCGTGTTGCGACAGCGGCAGCAGTCCTTGCGCCTGCGCGGAAACGGCGATGCCTGCTGCGGTGTGGGTGTGCATCACGCAATCGATGTCAGTCCGCGCGCGGTGGACGGCGCTGTGGATGACATAACCGGCATGATTGATTCCGTTGCCGGTCGGATCGTCTACGATTTCGCCGTCGAGGGTGACTTTGACGAGCGTGGAGGCGCTGATCTCGTCCCACAGCAGACCGAAAGCGTTGATCAGGAAATGATGCTCGGGACCCGGCACGCGCGCGGAGATGTGCGTGTAAATGAGATCCGTCATCCGGAAGTGCGCCGCGAGGCGGTAGCACGCCGCCAGATTGACGCGCGCGTCCCATTCTTCGGCACTGATACGCTCTCTCAGCGGCGATGTTGCAAGCTTGAGCACTTCTGACGTCATCATTTCTCCGGGATTGGGCGTGTACCTGCGTGAAGCTACGCCGCAGGGCACGACAGGGTCAAGCATCTGCGCAATTTCCCGGCACGGGCTGCCAGGTGTCGTCGTCGTGGTCGTTCGGGAATTTGCGCCTTGCGTCGACCCGCAGGCGGTGTTTACCCGATACGTTAAACTGAGGAGTGCTTGAAGGGAAGGTGAAGGGCGGTTCCGTGGCTGCCCGCAGGCTCACTTCGAGCGTGCGTGACGGATCGCGTGGTAGACGGCGTAACAGGCAGGCACGACGAAGCCGCCCGGAACGACGACTATCATCAGGAGCGCCAGGGCTCGGGCCCGGCGCGAATTCGCGATCGCTGTCCACCGGTGATTGCTGCGGTGGAGATTTTGAGGTTTCGAGTCCATGAACGGCTCCCGGGTTCCAGCCTCGACGTTACGGCTTCGACAGGCTGCGGGGCAATCACTCCCTTGCCCTAGACCGCGCGAACTAGCCTTCTTCGCGCGTCGGAGGCGAGCGGCGAGGCTCGACGGTAGGCTCGACGTGAGGGCGGCGGTGCCCCGGGCATTGCGTAAGCAGTAAGATTCGTCGCGACACACGCGACATACAACAGTGTCTTGGAGGAGAAAGAGTGAAAGCATCGTTCAGGGTTGCAGGCGCCGCGCTTGTGCTGGCTTTATCGAGTGCGGCCTATTCGCAAAGCTATCCCAACAAGCCGGTTCGCATCATGGTCGGCTACGCACCTGGGGGCGGGGTGGATACCACCGCCCGCATGGTCGGGCAGGCGCTTGGGGATCTGTGGGGGAACACGGTCATCATCGAAAACCGGCCCGGCGCGGCCGGAAACCTGGCCACTGAATACACGGCAAAGGCGCCGCCCGATGGCTACACGCTCGTGTTGTGCAACATCGGCTCGCACGCCGTCACGCCTGCGCGTTTCAGCAAGAAGCTCAACTACGATCCGATACGCGATTTCGCGTTCCCGTCGATGATCGGCGGCGTGCCGAATCTTTTCATGGTCCATCCCTCGTTTCCCGCGAAGACCCTCAAGCAGTTCATCGCGTATGCGAAGGCGAATCCCGGGAAAGTGAATTTCGGCTCGTCCGGCGTGGGCGCTTCTCCCCACCTCTCGATCGAGCTGCTCAAGCTGATGACGGGAATCGACATCGTTCACGTGCCGTATAAAGGGGCGGCAGTGGCCCTGAGCGACGCGATGAGCGGACATATCGAAGCGTCGGTAGGCAATCTGGCCGGTGCGCCGCTCGCAGCGGTGAAATCCGGGCGGGTGCGCGCACTCGGTGTGACTTCCGCGAAGCGCAACTCGCAGTTGCCCGACGTGCCTACGTTCGCGGAGTCGGGCGTGACCGGCTACGACGTGACCGGCTGGTATGGCATCTGCACGCAGTCCAAGGTGCCGCAGCCGATACTCAACAAGCTCACCGCCGACCTGCACAAAGTGCTTTCCGGGCCGCTGAAGCCGCGTCTCGAGGAGCAGGGCATCGACGTCACCCCGACCACGCCCGAGCAGTTCGTCGCCCACGTCAAAGCGGAAATCGCAAAGTGGACGAAGGTCGTCGCCTCAGCCAAGCTCGAAGGAGACTGAACGTGGCCCACACCATACTTTTTCCGGACAGCCGTTCGGACCCGCTCGACATCGAGCGCGAAGTCACCGGTCCCGATGCCGAAATCATCAACGCGCGCAAGGATTCGTTCGACGAGGTGGACGCAAGCGCGTGGGAAAAAAGCGACGCGATCGTCGTGCGCTTCGTTCCCATCCGGGCGAACAACATGGCGCGGCTCAAGCGAGCCCGCATCATCGTTCGAAACGGCGTGGGTTTCGATGTCATCGACCTGAAGGAGGCAGGCGAGGCCGGCATCGCGGTGTGCAACGTGCCGGACTACGGCACGACGGAAGTCGCGGACAGCGCGATCGCGATGATGCTCAATTTTGCGCGCGGTACGGCTGCACTGGACGCGGCCTTGCGCGCGGACCTGAATGCCAACTGGACGCATACGCCGAACGTCACCGGCAGGCGGCTGCGTGGCGCATGTTTCGGCGTGGTGGGCCTGGGCCGCATCGGCACCGCCGCGGCGCTGCGGGCACGGGCTTTCGGCATGGACGTCGCGTTCTACGATCCGGGACTGCCCAACGGCGCCGAGCTTTCGTTCGGCTTCACACGCGCCCGCAGCCTGAACGAGCTGCTTGGCAGGGCGGATGTCGTCTCCATACATTCGCCGCTCACGGGGGCGACGCGCACGATGATCGACGCGTCGGCGGTCGCCGCTATGAAACCCGGGGCGTACCTCATCAACACCGCCCGCGGACCGATCTGCGATACCTCGGCGCTGCTCGACGGGTTGAAAAGCGGCAAGCTGAAGGCGGTCGGCCTCGATGTGCTGCCGAAAGAACCGGGGATGGCCGACGATCCGCTGGTGGCGGCGTGGAAAGCGAACGAGCCCTGGATCAGAGGGCGCATGCTGCTCAATCCGCATGCCGCGTTCTACAGCCCTGCGTCGCTGGTGGATCTGCGGCGCAAGGCGATCGAAACCGCGTGGCTCTACCTCACCGAAGGCAAGCTCGATAACTGCGTGAATGCCGAGTACTTGCGCGAGCCGCGGAAGGGATGAGCTTAAGAAGTGATGCGGTGACGAGGTGACGTAGTGATGTAGTGACGCGGTGCTGAACGCCTGGGGGGGCCTGTCCGTAGTTTTGTGTTTGAGGCATACCATGTCATCTAAAAGGAGCATGTATGCCCAAGCCTGTCAGGAAGATGCAAAAAGCGAACGCAGCCGCGCAGGCCGCTGTGTTGC
>JBKJKJ010000220.1:0-4117 GCA_046597455.1 Burkholderiales bacterium | reverse complement strand
CAGCAGCCTTCGCGGCTTCAGGGGTCGCGAAGGCTGCTGCACACGCAGCAGCACTGCTCGCAGCAGCCCCCGAGATCGAAGTTCTGTTCACCTCATTCATCATTCAGTGATCCCATGGCCAAGGATTTCCTCTCTCAGGACGAAGTCGATGCGCTGCTCAACGGCGTCACCGGCACGTCGGATGAACCCGTCGTTCAGCAGCAGACGGAAGGAGTCCGGCCTTACAACATTGCCACCCAGGAGCGCATCGTTCGCGGGCGCATGCCCACGCTCGAGATCATCAACGAGCGCTTCGCGCGACTCCTGCGGATCGGGCTGTTCAATTTCGTGCGCCGCACCGCGGAGATCTCGGTCGGTCCCGTTCGCGTGGTCAAGTACAGCGAATTCGTGCGCAACCTGGTGGTTCCGACCAATCTGAACCTCGTGCACTGCAAGCCGCTGCGCGGCACGGCGCTGCTCATATTCAACCCCGACCTCGTATACCTCATCATCGACAATCTGTTCGGCGGGAACGGGCAGTTCCACGCCCGCGTCGAAGGCCGCGATTTCACACAGACCGAGCAGCGCATCATCCAGCGCATGCTCGCCGTGGTCTTCGAAGACCTCGAGAAAGCATGGGCACCCGTGCATCCGCTCAAGCTGGAGTTCGTGCGCTCGGAGATGAACACGCAGTTCGCCAACATCGCGACACCGAACGAAGTCGTCGTCGTGACGACGTTCAACATCGACCTCGGCAACGCCGGCGGCGAGTTCCACATCTGCATGCCCTATTCGATGATAGAGCCCATCCGCGACGTGCTCTACAGCAGCCTGCAGGGCGAGCAGATCGACGTCGACAAGCGCTGGGTGAAGCTGTTGTCCAAACAGGTGCAGGCAGCCGACGTCGAGATGATCGTCAATCTCGGGCGCGCCGAGCTCACGCTGCAACAGGTTCTGAACATGCAGCCCGGCGACGTGATTTCGATGAAGATCGCGCAGCCCCTGGTGGCGGAGGTCGACAGCGTTCCCATCATGGAATGCAAGTGCGGTGTATTCAACGGCCAGTACGCGCTCAAGGTCGAGCGCCTGCTGCCTGCTTCGAGCAACAACATCTGAACGAACATCGTGGAGACCATCATGACCGACAACGCAAGCCTGGCCCCGGAGGCCACACAGGCCTTAGAGGCCACGGACGACTGGGCAGCAGCAATGGCCGAGCAGGCGCAAACCGACTCGACGCCCCCTGCCCATCGCGCGCCTTCAGCCGTGTTCGAGCAGTTCTCCGCTCAGCCGTCGCAACCCGCAGGCGTGAACGATATCGATCTGATCCTCGATATTCCGGTTCAGCTCACGGTGGAGCTGGGCCGCACCAAGATCGCGATCAAGAACCTGCTGCAGCTCGCTCAGGGCTCGGTTGTCGAGCTCGACGGGCTCGCCGGTGAGCCGATGGACGTTTTCGTAAACGGCTGCCTGATCGCGCAAGGCGAGGTCGTCGTGGTCAACGAAAAGTTCGGCATTCGTCTGACCGACATCATTACCCCCTCCGAGCGCATCCGGAAACTGAAGCGATGACGCCACGCGCATTCATGAACGGACTGGCCGGCACAGGCCTGTCCCGGCGGCTCGCATGCGGGCTGGTCATCGGGGCCTCGTTCTTCTTCGGGCAGCTCGCAGACGCAGCCGACGCAATCGCGCCGCCGCCTGCCGTAGGTGCGGGAAGCATGCTGCAGTTCGGACTCGGGCTCGCGATCGTGCTCGGTCTCATTGTCGCCGCCGGCTGGTTCATGAAGCGCTTTTCGCTCGGGCCTTCGGCCTCCGGCCTGATCAAGGTCATCGCAGGCGCAGCGGTCGGCCAGCGCGAGCGCGTAGTCGTGGTCGAGATCGGGGAGACCTGGATGGTGCTCGGCGTCGCGGCCGGGCGCGTGAACGCACTGCATACGATGCCGCGACGCGACATCACTACAGCACCCGGATCGGCGCACGGCGCCCCTGCCGGCTTTGCCGGCTGGTTGAAAGACACGATGGAGAAGCGCCGTGGCGGATAGGAAAATGCTGGTCGCGCTCGGCGCGATGCTGTGCGCGATCGCAGCGCCGGCACTGGCTCAGACGGGCGGGCTCCCGGCGTTCACCAGCACGCCCGCGTCGGGCGGCGGACAGACATTCTCGCTGAGCATACAGACGCTGCTGCTGCTGACTTCGCTCACCTTCCTGCCCGCGGCGTTGCTGATGATGACCGGCTTCACGCGCATCGTGATCGTGCTCTCGCTGATGCGCCAGGCGCTCGGCACCCCGGCCTCGCCGCCGAACCAGGTCCTCGTCGGCCTTTCGCTGTTTCTCACGTTCTTCGTAATGTCGCCCGTGCTCGACAAGATTTACACCGACGCCTACAAGCCGCTGTCGGAAAACCGCATCACCATGGAAGAGGCGCTCGATCGCGGCATCGTGCCGTTGAAAGGGTTTATGCTGCGCCAGACTCGCGAGCCGGATCTCGCCCTGTTCGTGAAGCTCTCGCGCCAGCCGGCGCCGGCGCGGGTCGAAGACGTATCGATGAAAATCCTGATCCCTGCGTATGTGACGAGCGAGCTGAAGACCGCCTTCCAGATCGGCTTCGCCGTATTCATCCCGTTCCTGATCATCGACATGCTGGTTGCCAGCGTCCTGATGTCGATGGGCATGATGATGGTGTCACCGGTTCTCATCGCGCTGCCGTTCAAGATCATGCTGTTCGTGCTCGTCGATGGCTGGAATCTGCTCATCGGCTCACTCGCACAAAGCTTCGGCATCTGAAGCGAAACCCGGGCGAAGAGAAATCCCATGAATTCGACTGCTGTAATCGCCATGGTGCGCGAGGCGCTGGAGCTCACGATGCTCGTCTCCGCCCCCCTCCTCCTGACCGCGCTGTCGGTGGGACTGGTCGTAAGCGTCTTCCAGGCTGCGACCCAGATCAACGAACAAACGCTTTCGTTCATTCCGAAGCTGCTGGGCGTCTTCGTGGCCGTCGTCGTGGCGGGTCCGTGGATACTGCAGCTGCTGGTCGACTATACCCAGCGACTTTTCGCCAGCATTCCCGGACTGGTCGGGTGAAGCGGCGGCCCTGCAGCGGTTCCTGAGCGTTAAAGTACGCGGAATGCAGCGCTTATGATTTCGATCACCTCGGCGCAGCTCGATGCGTGGCTCGTCGCCTTCATCTGGCCTTTCACGCGGATTCTGGGGCTGATAGCGGTGGCGCCAGTGACTGGCGGCGCGCAATTCCCGGCGCTCGGCAAGGTCGGGCTGGCACTGCTGGTGAGCCTCGTGATCGCACCCACCGTCGCGCAACTGCCCAGGATCGACCCGGCATCGTGGCACGGTCTCTTTCTGCTCGCCCAGGAGCTCAGCATCGGGCTCGCGATCGGGTTCGCGATGCGCCTCGTGTTCATCGCAGTCGAGATGGCGGCCGAGCTCATCGGGTTGCAGATGGGCCTGGGCTTCGCCCAGTTCTACGACGTGCAGGCAGCGGCCTCGGTTCCGGTGCTGAGCCGCTTCTTTGGACTCGCAGCGACGCTCACCTTCCTCGCCATCAACGGCCACCTGCTCCTTTTTTCGGTGCTCGCCGACAGCTTCACCACGATGCCGGTGGGCACCGGCACCGGTCCCGTATTCTGGAAAACGCTCGCATCATGGGGCGGATACATGATGTACGCGGCACTATCCCTCGCGCTGCCGGTCATCGCCGCGCTGCTCATCACCAACCTCGGGCTGGGCATCCTCACCCGCGCAGCGCCTCAGCTCAACATCTTTGCCATCGGCTTTCCGATCACGCTGATGATCGGCCTTGCCGCCGCCATGTTCTGCGTGCCTTACTTCCTGCCGATCTTCGAGAAGCTCGTCGGCGAAGTGCTGACGATGCTGCTGACGCTGCGACCTTGATGCGGTGACGCGGTGACGTGGTGATGCAGTGATGCGGTGATGCGGTGAGGCGGTGATGCGGTGATGCGGTGATGCGGTGATGCGGTGATGCGGTGTCAGACCGGGCTCTATCGGGCCTGTCCGTAGTTTTGTGTTTGAGGCATACCATGTCATCTAAAAGGAGCATGTATGCCCAAGCCTGTCAGGAAGATGCAAAAAGCGAACGCAGCCGCGCAGGCCGCTGTGTTGC
>JBKJKJ010000167.1:0-11104 GCA_046597455.1 Burkholderiales bacterium | reverse complement strand
CTGTGCATGAGCAACGGCGGATTCGGCGGCGTGCACGCCAGGCTGCTCGAGGCGCTCGCGCGGCACGCTGTAGCGCCTGCCTCGAACTGATCAACTGATTTTTCACACATCGGGGACAGTCATGGACGACGACATACTCGCTCGCGATGAGCTCGGCGCTTTCTGCCGCCATACCCACGTGGCGATCACGGGCTCGGGCGAAGGTCCGCTCGCGGAACTGACTTTTGCGGCGAAGGACATCTACGACATCGCAGGCCGCAGGACCGGTTTCGGGAGCCCCGATTGGCTGCGCACGCATCCCGAGGCGACGCACACGGCGCCGACCGTCCAGCGGTTGCTCGACGCTGGCGCTCACATGACCGGCAAGACCCAGACCGACGAGCTCACGTTCAGTCTGAACGGCGAGAACGCGCATTACGGCACGCCGATCAACGTCAATGCGCCGGGTCGCATTCCCGGCGGATCTTCGAGTGGATCGGCCGCTGCCGTCGCGGGTGGGCTCGTGGATTTCGCGCTCGGCAGCGACACCGGCGGGTCGGTGCGCGCGCCCGCGAGCTTCTGCGGCATTTACGGCTTGCGTCCCACGCATGGACGGGTGTCGCTCGCCGGCGCGTGTCCGCTTGCACCGAGCTTCGACACCGCAGGGTGGTTCGCACGCGAACCCCAGGTGATGGAGCGCGTGGGCCGTATCCTGCTCGAGGAAGACCCGGATGCGACGTTGCCCAAGCGCCTTTTAATCGCGCAGGATGCGTTCGACCTTGCCGGACATGCCGCATCGGCTGCGCTGCAGCCGGCGCTCGATCGTGTCGCGGCATTGATCGGCAAATCCCAGCGCGTGACCGTGAGCACCGAGGGGTTGCGCCAGTGGCTCGAAGTGTTTCGCGTGCTGCAGGGGCGCGAGGCGTGGGCGCAGCACGGCGCGTGGATCGGACAGGCCAAACCCGATCTTGGCCCGGGCATCAGGCAACGCATGCAATGGTCGTCCACCATCGCGTTGGAGGACGCGGCGCCCGCCAGCGCGAAGCGCGATGAGATCGCCGGGCGCGTCGCGGGATTGCTCAGGGAAGACGCGGTCATCGTTTTGCCGACGGTACCCGACATCGCCCCGCTTCGAGAATCGGAGCCGCATGCGACCGAAGATTTCCGCGCGCGTGCACTGAGTCTGCTGTGCATCGCGGGCCTGGCGAGACTGCCGCAGATCAGTCTGCCGCTCGGCAGGCTCAACGGCTGTCCGATCGGGATTTCGCTCATCGGGCCGCGCGACAGCGACATGATGCTGCTGGGTCTGGCGCGCAGGCTGGCGGTGGGTATCTAGGCATGATGCGGTGAGGATGTGATGAAGTGACGGCAAAGCGCTGCGGCGATGGCCGCGTCGATTCGGACTTTCCTCACGCCTGATCGCTTTACGCGAACATGTTGATCTACATTCACGGTTTCAACAGCTCCGCCCTGTCATTCAAGGCCGGGCTGTTGCGCCGGCGCATGGCTGAATTGAGGCGCAGCGACGAGCTCGTCTGTCCGGAGTTGCCGCACCGGCCGCTGGAGGCGATCGCATTGCTCGAGGCTTTGATCGAGGTGCAGACCGGGCCTGTAGCGTTGCTGGGAAGCTCGCTCGGCGGTTACTACGCCACGTGGCTGGCCGAACGCCACGAAGCGCCGGCCGTGATGCTCAACCCTGCCGTGCGGCCGTATGATTTGCTGGAAGCCTGCGTCGGCCCGCAGACCAACCTCTACACCGGCGCGCGTTACGAATTCACCGCACGCCATGTCGCCGAGTTGCGCGAGCTCGAGCTCGACAGCATCACGCCTGAGCGCTACCTGCTCATTGTGCAGACCGGGGACGAAGTGCTCGATTATCGGGATGCGGTCGACCGGTATCGCGGCTGCGAGCAGCTCGTGATTCCCGGCGGGGATCACGGGCTCGGCGATTTCGATCGTTATCTCGAACGCACCCTGGCTTTCTGCGGGATCCGACCGGAGTGAGGGGCGTGCGAAGGTCACGCTTTCGGGGCGTCCGACGGGGCAGCCGGCAACGGGCAGCCGTTGACCGATGAATGCCGGGGGGCACGCGTCAATCGCTCCTGTGCGGCGTACAGGGGCCGCGGTGACCTTTTAGACGGGGTCTGAGGCGAAGTTAAAGCCGCGGCGCCGCCTTCGGAGTTTGTCGGACTTGCCTGCGCATACTCCGTAACTGGAAGACACGACGGACGAAACGCGGAAAGAGCATCCGGGTGGATGGTCTTTCATGCAGAAAAAGCCGCTTTTCAGGCCCGCCTGTGTTCAAGTAGGGGTGTCGTGTAAGCAGCCTGTCCCCGGTGCTGATCGAAGCGCCTCGAAAACCTTGCGCACCGGCCTCATGAAATCAAGTCCGGCAGGCTGCTAGCGTCGACTATAATCACGACGCAGCCCTTCCGGCTGCGTCTTTTTTCCCCCTCGCCTTCGAACCGTCCGCATGAACGTTTTCTACGAAGAGGAAGGCGCGCTCAAAGTCGCTGCCGTCCTCGCCGACAATACCGCTTCGCTCCAGGTCGAGGCGCCTCACGGCAAGCGCTCGAAGATCAAGCTCTCGGCTGTTCTTTTCCGGTTCGAGCAGAGTGGTATCGCCGATTTCATGGCGCATGCGCAGCGCGCCGCTGAAGAGCTCGACCTCGATTTCCTGTGGCAATGCTCGAGCGGTGAAGAGTTCGGCTACGAGACACTGGCGCGCGAGTATTACGGTCGCGCACCCCAGCCGGTCGAGTCCGCGGGCGTCCTCGTGAAGCTGCACGGCGCGCCGATGTATTTCTACAAGCGCGGCCGCGGACGGTACAAGGCTGCGCCCGAAGACGCGCTCAAAGCCGCGCTGGCGAGCGTGGAGCGCAAGAAGCAGCAGGCGCTCGCGCGGGACGCGTATGTGGCCCGCCTCACGGCAGGGGAGCTTCCACCCGAGATGGTGCCCCTGCTCGATACGCTACTCTACCGACCCGACAAGGGCTCGATCGAGTGGAAAGCACTGGAAGAGGCAAGCGTCGCGCTCAAGTCGACACCGCTGCGCGTGCTGGAGCGCTGCGGCGGCATTCCTTCGACTCACGATTACCACCTCAGGCGCTTTGTGCTCGAGCATTTCGCGCAACACGCCGAGGGCAGCACAGAGGGCAGCACCGGGGGCGACACAGCGGGCGACGTGGCGCTCGGCATCGAGGTGGCCGAGGTGGCCGAGTCGTTGCCGCTTTCCGATGCGATTGCGTTCAGCATCGACGATGCCTCGACCACCGAGATCGACGACGCGTTTTCGGTGACGGCGCTGCCGAACGGAAATGAGCGGGTCGGCATCCACATCGCGGTGCCTGCGCTCGGTCTGCCCGCCCACAGCGCCCTCGACGCGATCGCGCGCGAGCGTCTCTCGACGGTGTACTTTCCAGGGGGCAAGATCACCATGCTCCCGAGTGCGGCAATTCAACGCTACACGCTGGCCGCGGGATGCGATTGTCCCGCGCTCTCGCTTTACGCCGAAGTCACGCCGGCCCATGAAGTCGTGTCGACCGAAACCCGCGTCGAGCGCGTGCGGATCGCCGAGAACCTGCGCCACGAAGCCCTTGAGCCGCTGTTCAACGAAGGCACCATCGACAACGCGCAGATTGACCATCATTACGGCGCGCAGTTGAAACGCCTGTGGCAGTGGGCAAGGCAGCTCGAGCGCGCGCGGCGCGGCGACGCGCCCGAAGGCGAGCAGCGGGCTGAATACAATTTCCGGATCGAGAACGACCGCGTTCAGATCATCCGGCGCTCGCGTGGAACCCCGATCGACAAGCTGGTCTCCGAGATGATGATTTACGTCAACAGCACCTGGGGACGGCATCTGGCTGAAAGCGAAACGGGCGCGCTCTATCGTGTGCAGGGGGCGGGCAAGGTGCGCATGAGCACCGTGCCTTCGGCGCACGTGGGTCTGGGCGTCGAACAGTATGTCTGGGCGAGCTCCCCCTTGCGCCGCTACATCGACCTGGTGAATCAGCGCCAGATCGCGGCGCTCGCCCGAGGCGAAGCGCCGCCGTACCGCGAAGGCGATGAAGTGCTGCTCGCGGTCATGCGGGAGTTCGAGTCGGCGTACGACGCTTATGCCGAATTCCAGCGCTCGATGGAGCGCTACTGGTGTCTGCGCTGGCTGCTTCAGGAAAACGTCGGCAGCGTCCAGGCGACGGTGATGCGGGAGAATCTGTGCCGTTTCGACGACCTGCCTTTGGTTGCGCGCGTGGCTTCGCTGCCTGCGCTGCGCTCCGGCACTCGCGTCGTCCTCGACGTCGGCGACGTCGATCTCCTGGAGCTGACTTTTCACTGCGAGTTCAGACACGAGGTCGAGCGTCCTGCCGCGCCCGCCCCGGCCGCGGACGAGGCGGCCGCAATCGCGGCGACGGCACCTACAGGTTGTTGATTAGAATAGGCTTCGTGTCAGGCCTTGGGTAGAATGCGCCCATGGCGACGAAGCCTACTCCCAAGGTTTTCGTGTTTCCCAGGCGCGCGAAGCACGCCCGGCATGCACCCTGGCGCGCCGCGCTTGGCGCGCTCGACGCGCGGATAGCCGGAATCGAGCGACGCCTGATGGGCCGCGGCTACGGCGCAGGACCCGCGGTGAGTGCGCGCATGCGAACCGCGCTCATCGCCTCGCTGCTCGTGCACCTGTTCCTCGTTTACGGCGTCGCGTTCAAGTTGCCCGCCCGCCCGGATTTCAACGATCTGAATCAGCAGCTCGAGGTCGTGCTGGTCAATGCAAAATCCAAAACGCGTCCGGTCAAAGCCGATGCGCTGGCGCAGCACAACCTCGACGGCGGCGGCAACACCGACGAGAAGCGGCAGGCGCAAACCCCACTGCCGTCGATGAAGCCGGAGGAGAAACCGGAAAACGACGTGAAGCTCGCGCTTCGCAAAGTCGAGAAGCTCGAGCGTGAAGCGCGGCAGCTCATGACCCGCAAGCAAAGCGCGCCCGTGGTCGAGACCGAAGTGACGGCGCCCAAAGCCGAGACACCGGTCGAAGCGGAACCCCGGCCGACGCTGCAGGCGTCGGACCTCATGCAGCGCAGTCTCGAGCTGGCCCGACTGGACGCGAAGATAGAGCGCGACTACGCGGCCATACAGCAGCGCCCGCGCCGCCGCTTCGTCGGCGCGCGAACCCAGGAATTCCGTTTTGCGCGCTATATCGAAGACTGGCGCCAGAAAATCGAGCGCGTCGGCGAGCTCAACTATCCGCAGGCCGCGCGTGACCAGAAGCTCTCCGGGTACGTGCTGGTCACCGTGGCCGTCAAGGCCGATGGCTCGGTCGAGCAGGTCAGCATAGACCGTCCGTCCGGAAACAAGGTCCTCGACGAGGCCGCGCGCCGCATCGTGCAGCTCGCAGCGCCTTTCCCTGCGTTTCCGGCCAACATCGCGAAAGACATCGACATCCTGCATATCACCCGCACGTGGACGTTCACGACCGCGGACCGATTCCTCGCGCAATAGCGTCCGCACACCGTCCCGGCAGGCGCCGCCCGGACGCCTTGGGGCTCCAGACACGACATGACTGACAAATACGCGGTGATCGGCAATCCGGTCGCGCACAGCAAATCGCCGCTCATACACGCGGCGTTCGCGCGGCAGACCGGGGAGGCCTTGTCATACCAGGCGCTGCACGCCGGGATCGACGTGTTCGAGCGCGTGGTGAAGTGCTTTGGTGAAGAGGGGGGACGCGGGCTGAACGTCACCGTTCCTTTCAAGCATCGGGCCTACGCGTTGTCGGCGCGCCGAAGCGCGCGCGCGGAGCAGGCGCAGGCGGTGAACACACTGAGCTTCGACGCCGGCGACATCGCTGGTGATAACACCGACGGCGTCGGTCTGATCCGCGACCTGACACTCAATCTCGGACGCACGTTACGCAATCAACGCGTGCTCCTGATGGGGGCGGGCGGCGCGTCCTACGGCGTGTGCGGACCGCTACTCGACGAAGGACCTTCGACGCTCGTCGTCGCCAACCGCTCGGTCGACAAGGCGATCGAGCTGTGCGAGCACTTCGGGCGGCTTTTTGCCGCAACCGCCGCGCTTTCGTATGCGCGTTACCACGAGCTCGAGGGTCGGGCTTTCGATGTCGTCATCAACGCCACGTCAGCCGGGCTTTCCAATGCGATGCCGCCGCTTCCGGCAGGCGTGTTCGCGCCGGAGGCACTCGCGTACGACATGGTGTATGGCCGAAGCACGCCGTTCATCGAATTCGCGGCGCGCGAAGGCGCCCGGGTTGCGGATGGGCTGGGGATGCTCGTCGAGCAGGCGGCAGAATCATTTCATATCTGGCGGGGCGTGCGACCGCAGACGGCGCCGGTGATCGCGTTGCTGCGTGGGGCCTGAAGCGTGAGCCGGTACGCGTTGCGTCGAAATCCGTTTCCTGCTTCGTGCCTTGCGCGTGAGGCCGCGCAATGCTGAAGTTCCTCTGGCGCTTTTCGTGGCGCATGGTGCTGCTCGCGCTCATCGCGCTCACCCTTCTGCAATTCTGGTTTTTCAGCTGCGTGTGGTACTGGTCGGTGTACAACCCGGACTCGACGGCTTTCATGCGCTCGCGTCTGGAAACGCTACGCGAGGACCGGCCCGGCGCAAAGCTGCAGTATGTCTTCGTGCCCTACCAGCGCATCTCGCCTCATCTGAAGCGGGCGATCATCGCAGCCGAGGATGGCAAGTTCTTTCAGCACGACGGTTTCGACTGGGACGGCATACGCAAGGCGCACGAAAAAAACATGCGCGAAGGCGAAGTCGTCGCGGGCGGCTCGACGATCAGCCAGCAACTCGCCAAGAACCTTTTTCTGTCCGGCGAGCGTGCGTGGTGGCGCAAAGCGCAGGAGGCGGCGATCACGGTGATGATCGAAGTGATCATGGACAAGCGGCGCATCCTCGAGCTTTACCTAAACGTCATCGAATGGGGCGATGCCGTGTTCGGTGCCGAAGCCGCGGCGCGCTACCATTTCGGCACGCCCGCCTCGCAACTCGGACCCGAGCAGGCGGCACGGCTCGCCGCCATGGTGCCGAGCCCCAGACGGTACATCCCGGGCCGCCATACCGCCTATCTCGACCGTCGCACGGCCACCATACTCGCGCGCATGCAGGGGGTGCGGGTGCCTTGAGAGGCGAGCAACGAACAACGAGGGAGGCGAGAGAAGAGAGGGGAGGCCGTGTGTCTCCGGTCTGTCTCCTCGGTCCGCCCGGTCTCTGCTAAGCTTCTTGGGCCCGTTCCCAGGAGACTCATTTCATGAACCGCAGATACTTTCTTTCCGCGCTCGCTGCATCAGGCGCAGCAGGCCTGGCGCACGCGTACGAGCCGGCCGGGATGCGCCTCGCGCAGAGCGCAACGGCGCCGGCGCGCCGCAGCCCGGATGTCATATTCGTCCCGACGCCGAACGACGTGGTAGACAGGATGCTCGAGCTTGCGCGGGTGACGCCGAAAGATGTGGTCTACGATCTCGGATGCGGTGACGGGCGCATTGTGATCACGGCGGCGCAGAAATATGGCGTGCGTGCGGTCGGTATCGACATCGATCCCAAGCGCATCGCTGAAGCGAACGAGAATGCCAAAGCGGCGAGAGTCACCGACAAGGTACGCTTCGTCGAAGGCGATCTTTTCGAAGCCGACATAGGCGAGGCGACTGTGGTGACGCTCTACTTGCTGACGCGCCTGAACGAAAAGCTCAAGCCCAAACTCATGAGAGACCTCAAACCGGGGACGCGCGTGGTCTCGCACGCTTTCGACATGGGCGACTGGAAACCGGAGCAGACCGCCCAGGTCCCCGCCTCGACGGTCTACCTGTGGCGCATACCCGCTAACGGCCCGAAGTGAGGGATCGCAGGCCGCGATCTTCGTGCGGCCTGTTTATTGCACTAGCCGGGCTCCCCCTTACTTATTTTGGGCGTATGCGATTAGCTGCATGGGTCTTCGCGAGTGCATTTCTGCCCGGCTGCGCGACACTGCCTGAAGTCCATCCGTGGTCGACGGAGACGAGCAGCGGCAAACCACCGGTTCTGGTGGGCACCCGCGGCCAGCTCAAACCCGCTCACGCCGCCGCCGTTCTGGCACGGTTGCGGGCCAAAGGCGTCGATCCGGACGTGCTCGCGCGCCATATGGCGATCGAGGAAGAGATCGCGGGCAGGCCGCTCACAGTCGGCAACGCGGCGGCCGTCTTGCGCGACGGGCCTTCCAGCTACCAGGCGATGTTCGATGCAATCGAACGTGCGCGCGATCACGTCAACATCGAGTTCTACATCATCGAAGACGACGATGTGGGCCGCCGCTTCAGTGAAGCGCTGCTGCGCAAGAGTGCCGAAGGCGTTGCGGTCAATCTGATGTACGACAGCGTTGGGTCGAATAATGCGCCCGCGGCATTCTTCGAGCGCCTGCGCGAAGGCGGGGTCAACGTGCTCGAGTACAACCCGGTCAACCCGCTGAAAGCCCGCGGCGCGTGGCGGGTGAACAACCGTGACCATCGCAAACTGGTCATCGCGGACGGCCATGTGGCGTTCACGGGGGGGATCAATATCAGCAGCGTGTATTCGAGCGGATCGTCGCCCGGGAGTCGGGGGCGCGGGGGACGTCAGGCACGGGGGCTCGGTTCCGGAGGCGGCGCCTCGGCAGGTCTGGCCGCGGGGTCGGGATCTCGCGCCCCTGGCTGGCGCGATACCAATGTCAGGATCGAAGGTCCGGCAGTCGCCCAGCTGCAGCGACTGTTTCTGGACACCTGGGCCGCGCAGGGTGGCGCCCCGCTGACCGAGCGGGATTGGTTTCCAGCGATGAAGGCGCAGGGCTCACACCCGGTTCGCATCGTCGATAGCGGTCCCGGCGACCAGGCCCCCGCGATCTACAGCGCGCTCCTCGCCGCGATGTCGGTCGCGGAGAAGTCGATACACGTCACGATGGCGTATTTCGTGCCCGACCCGCAGACGATCGGGGCGCTGAAAAGCGCGGCCGCACGCGGCGTCGACGTGACGCTGGTGCTGCCGTCGTACACCGACTTCTGGGCGGTTTTTCACGCCGGGCGCTCGCATTACGCGGATTTGCTCGAGGCCGGCGTCAAGATCTACGAGCGTCAGGAAGCGCTGCTCCACGCCAAAACTATCGTGATCGACGGCGTATGGTCCACCGTGGGCTCGAGCAATCTCGACTGGCGCAGCTTTTTGCATAATGCGGAGTTGAATGCGGTGATTCTGGGCCGGGAATTCGGCCAGCAGATGGAGGCGATGTTCCAGGACGACCTGCGCGGGTCGGTCCGCGTCGAACTCGACGCCTGGCGGCAGCGCGCGATCGATGTGCGGATGAAAGAGGTGGCGGCGCGCGTCTGGGAGTATTGGCTTTAAAATACCCGGGCATGACGACGAAAGTCATCACCGCTGTGTTGTGCGGGGCACTGGCAGGTTGCGCAACCATCCCGGGGGCGGTGGTGTCATACTCGGTGGAAGGTGATGCCATCGTGACGCCGCTGACTGATACAGCCGGGGAGCCGTCGCGCGGACGCGCCGTTGTCGCGGGGCGCGACGCAAACTGCCTGCTCTGCCATTCCATAGCGGAAATCGGCCAGCGTTTCATGGGCACCGTGGGGCCGCCTCTGGCAGGCGTGGGTACGCGATTCACGGCGGGGCAGTTGCGCTTGCGCGTGGTCGATCCCACCCGGGTGAACCCGGACATCGCGATGCCGGCGTATTATCGGATTTGGGACCTCGACAGGGTGGCAGAACCTTATCGCGGCAAGACCTTACTGACGGCGCAGCAAGTCGAGGACGTCGTCGCGTATCTGGGTACACTGCGTTGACCATGAAAAATCCTGCCCGACGCCATTTTCTCGTTGCCGCTGCGGTCGGCGCGCTCATGACACAGATGCGCGCACACGCCGCGCTGCCGACCATCGAAGTGCTGCAGCCGGTGATCGACAAGATCACCGGCGGTGCGCCGCTGCGCGAGGGTCGCGTCACGCTCGACATCCCCGAGCTCAGCGATAACGGCCATTCGGTGCCGCTCAAGATCAGTGTCGCGAGCGCGATGAGCGCGACGGACTACGTCAAAAGCATACACGTGCTGTCCGAGCGCAATCCCCGCCCGGTGATTGCGACCTACCACCTGCATCCCGAAGGCGGAAAGGCGGAAGTCACGACGCGGGTGCGCCTGAACGGCGAGCAGCGGCTGCTCGTCATTGCCGCGATGTCGGATGGATCGTTTTCGGCTGCATCGGCGTCCGTCATCGTCACTGAGACCGCGTGTCTCGACGCCACATGAGAGTGAGTTGATCATGGTCGCTCGCGTTCAGGTTCCTCGCGAAGTGAAGCGGGGCGATCTCATCCCCGTGCGCATAGCCATCCAGCACCCGATGGAGACGGGATTTCGTTACGACGACATGGGCCGGACTATCCCGAAGAATGTCGTCAATACCCTGACGTGCCGCTACAACGGCGCCGAAGTTTTCCGGGCCGAAATGGGGTCGGGCGTTTCTGCCAATCCCTATCTGCAGTTCTACACGCGTGCCGTGGACAGCGGCGAGCTCGTGTTCGAGTGGGTCGACGACCGGGGTGAGCGCGGCAGGGAGCGTGTGGCCATCACGGTCACAGGATGAACGCCCGCGCCGGCGTGACGGCGCCTGCGCGCGTCTGATGTCCGGCGTTGCAAACGCAGCCTCGGTCGGCACGCGCATCCCGCGCGGCGTGTGGGTACTCGGTTTCGTCAGCCTCCTGATGGACGTCTCATCCGAGCTGATACACAGTCTGCTTCCGGTGTTCATGGTGACGGGTCTCGGCGCTTCGGCGCTCGTGGTGGGCGTCGTTGAAGGCATCGCCGAGTCGACGGCGCTCATCGTGCGCGTTTTCTCCGGCGCGCTTTCCGACTATCTCGGCAAGCGTAAAACGCTTGCCGTCGTGGGCTATGGCCTCGGCGCGCTTTCCAAGCCCCTTTTCGCGCTCGCGGGAACGGTGGGCTGGGTGGTGTCGGCACGCATCCTCGACCGCATCGGCAAAGGCATACGCGGCGCGCCGCGCGATGCGCTCATCGCCGACATGACGCCGCCGCACATCCGGGGTGCGGCTTACGGCCTGCGCCAGTCGCTCGACACGGTGGGCGCGTTTCTCGGCCCGCTCC
>JBKJKJ010000095.1:0-3816 GCA_046597455.1 Burkholderiales bacterium | reverse complement strand
GTTCATCACCGCATCACCGCATCACCGCATCACCGCATCACCGCATCACCGCATCACCGCATCACCGCATCACCGCATCACGCCGGCACTTTCCAGCCGATCCAGTCGCAGAGCGCGCGCCCCATGACGAGCTCGAGATCGGCGCCTTCGAGCCACGGCAACTCTTCGGTGTACATCGTCACGCATTGGCGCCACGTGCACGGCATGCGCGTCACGTCGGTGCCCCAGAACATGCGCCGAGGACCGAAAGCATCGAAGATCCGGCGCAGGTGCGGGTGGATGTTGCGATAGGGATAAGGGTCGCTCGAGTAGGCGGGCGCGCCGGTGGCCTTGACCGATACGTTGGGGTATTTCGCCAGGGCGAGCAATTCATCGAGGTCCGCGAAGCCGGCATCGTCCACGCTGCCGCGCGGACGCGCCATGTGGTCGATCAGAAGCTTGAGCCCGGGATGCCGGGCCGCAATGTCCCCCGCGATCTTGCAGCGGTTCGGCACCAGCAACCCGATCGGCAGGCCTGCGCGCTCGGCGGCGGGCCATAACCAGTCGAGCGTGCCGTCGACGATCCAGTTCTCTTCCCCGGGCTTGAGGAAAGCGAAACGCAGCCCGAGCATCCCGGGCTGCTGCTTCCAGGTCTCAATGAGCGGGCGATTTTCCGGTTTGCTCACGTCGAAGAAGCCCAGGATCGCGAGCCGGTCAGGATGCAGCCGGGCGGCTTCGATCGCGACTTCGTTCGCCCGGGGATCCCAGCTCGGTGGATGCAGCAGCACACGGTCGACGCCCGCTTCATCCATGTCCCGCAGGAGCTCGTCTTTCGTATAGTGCGATACCTGCCGGTGAATGTGCACCGGCGTACCGCTTTCCCAGATGTGCACCTGCGCGTCAGCGATCAGCATGAGCTTCTCCCGTTATGCGTTGATACCCAGTCGTGTACGGGCGCATCGAACACCTCATGAGCCTGAAGCACCCTTGCGCCGGGCCGGCGATTTCACGTCAGGTCGAGGTATCTGCGCCATCGGCTGCGGGCGCAGTCGTCACCCCTTCGATGTGAAAAGGTTTGCCGTTTACTTCGACCGTGCTGTTCAGCGGCACCGGCTGCACGATCAGGCCTTCGGCGAAGCAGCCGTTTTTTGCGTTGCGAATGAGGTGTGCCAGCTTGTCCTCAGGCGCGTCGCTCTCGAGCGCAAGATGCGTGTCCACGCTGTCCCAGCGATTGAAAACGGTTCCCTTGAGTACGGAGCCGCCGAGGAACTTCCGGAAGCGGACTTTACAGCTTGCCTTGCCGACCTTGAGTTTCATCATGTGCGCGTACCGCGCAACCTGGGTCAGCAGTCAGAAGCCCACGGCCATGGCGAGGTAGGACATCGGCGAGGCGTATTTGTCGGTGCCGCCGATGCGCGCCGCTTCGTCGCTGAAGACTTCGAACTTGCCGATCGTTCCACGCTTGAGCTGGCCCGAGCCCATCACGAACTCGGTATAGACCTCGGAATCGGTGTTGACGCCCTGTGGCGGGAGCTCGGGCTTGTCGATGATGCGTTGCCCCACTTCGCTGGGGAGGTTCATGCCGTCGAGGGGTTTTTCCATGTCGCGTCTCCTTGTGGGTGGGTTCAGTGATCCAGTTTGATTCCGGCGCTCTTGATGAGCTTTGCGAAATTCGCGGTCTCGTGCTTCAGGTGCGCCCGGAACTGCTCGGGCGTGCTGCCTACGGTATCGAGGCCAAGGCTGGCGAAACGCTCTTTGACGTCAGACTGGCCGAGCATTTTCACGAGCTCGCTGTTGAGCAGCCTGATGATCGGCTGGGGAGTTCTGGCGGGCGCGAGTATGCTGTGCCAGCTCACGATTTCGAAGCCGGGAAAACCGGATTCGGCGACCGTGGGAATCTCCGGGACGACTTTCGACCGCTTTGCGCTGGTGACTGCGAGCGCGCGTAACTTGCCGGCTTTCACCTGGGGCAGGGCCGGCGGCAACCCCGCCATCATCATCTGCACCTGGCCGCTCATCACGGCAGTCAGTGCGGGCCCGGTGCCTTTGTACGGCACGTGCACCATTTGCAGTGCCGCCGCAGTCTTGAAAAGCTCGCTCGCGAGATGATTGGGCGTACCCGCGCCGCCCGATGCGAAGTTGAATGCGCCGGGTTTCGCCTTGGCCAGTGCGACCAGTTCTTTCACCGATTGCGCTGCGACCGACGGGTGCACGACCAGCATTTCCGGGCCCGAGGTAAGTTGCGTGATGGGTGCGAAATCGCGCAGGGGATCGAACGGTAGTTTCTCGTAAAGCGAGGGATTGATGGTGAGGCAACCCGGCGGGCCGAGCAGCAGGGTGTAGCCGTCGGGCGCCGCCTTGGCCGCGAGATCGCAACCGACGTTGCCGGCCGCACCGGCCCGGTTGTCCGCCACGACCGATTGGCCGAGGTTGTCTCCGAGCATTTGTGCGGTGACGCGTGCGATCGTATCGCTCGGCCCGCCAGGAGATTGCGGCACGATGAGCCGGATAGGGCGGGCGGGATAAGCGGCCGCCGCGGCCTCAACATTCGACGCGCTAAGCGCGCCAATGATCGCGCCTGCAATGATGCATGAACCCGCTGCAAAACCCGTTTCTCGTCCCATCGTGTTCTCCTCTGGCGAAGCCGGCACTGACTGCCGCCCCTTGTGTTTTTCTGGATATTGCGCCGCCGCGAGTGCGCATGGCGCGCGTGCCAGTGAGTTTATTGTATGCGCAAGCCGCCGCAGCGCTGCCTCCGACATCACCTGAAGCGGCAGCGGGTCCCCACCCTGCCGCGGCTTCGAGCGATGCCGGATAGGATCGCGACGTTTCGCGGTATATTCGCACGCTTCCCCCCGGCTCTTCCCAGGCTCGACATGTCCACCCGTTCGAACGCAGCGCCCGCCCCTGATTCATCCACGGCACCCTTACGACCCGCAGCGGCAACCAGCAAGTTCGTGGAGGCGGGCGGCCTGAAGCTGCATTACCTCGATTACGGTAACGTCGGCGGCCGCCCGATGGTATGCGTGCACGGCGGTGCTGCGCATGCGCACTGGTTCGATTTCGTCGCGGCAGGCTTTACGGCCGACCATCACGTGCTCGCGCTCGACCTGCGCGGACACGGCGGGAGCGCGCGCGCACAGCCGCCCGCGTATGCCTACCGCGATTACGCCGCCGACGTTGCAAACTTTGTCGAGGCGCTCGACCTGCGCGACTTCGTCCTGGTCGGGCATTCGATGGGCGGTATCGTGTCTACCGTGTACTCGGCGACGTATCCGGGTCGGGTGAGCAGGCTCGTGGTCGTCGATTCGAGAATGCACATGAGCCAGGAAAGCGTCACGAGGCTGCGCGACTTCGGCACCCGTCCATCCAGCACTTACGCGACGCGGGACGAGCTCGTTGCACGCTATCGGCTGGAGCCGCCCGGCACGATGATCGCGCCGCCGGAGGTCATTCGTCACGTGGCCGAGATGAGCGGCAGAGCGCTCCCGGACGGAACCTGGACGCACAAGTTCGACCGCAGCCTTTATTCGTCGTTCGAGCGCCTCGACGCGATGCAGTTCTGGGAAGAGATCGACATACCGGCATTGCTGGTCAAAGGCGAGCGCAGCAACCGCATCGACGCGCAGACGTTCGCCGAAATCAAAGCGCGCTCACCGCAGGCCGAGCTGGCGCAAGTGCCGCTCAGCGATCATCACATCACGCTCGACAACCCGGACGGTTTCGTTGCGGTGGTGCGCGCGTTCCTCGAGACTCGCGCTCGGGTGGAGTGATGGTGTGGTACGGCCAGGGTGACGAGGTGTGGGGTGATCGGGTGATGGGGTGATGAGATGATGG
>JBKJKJ010000071.1:0-10286 GCA_046597455.1 Burkholderiales bacterium | reverse complement strand
CCGCCTCACCGCATCAATGCATCACCTGATCACCTCATCACCGCATCACTGCATCACTGCATCACCGCATCACCGCCACACCCGGCTCGACCGCCCCTCCCGGCCGGCGCAGGCGCGAGTCCGGATCAGCCGTCCTGGTTGATGCGCTCTACGAGCTTCGCCAGGACTGTCTCGGCTTCATCGTTTTCGACCTGGCAGGTGCCGGCAGCCGCGTGTCCGCCACCGCCGTACTGGAGCATCAGGTCGCCGACGTTGGTTTTCGAGCTGCGGTCGAGGATCGATTTGCCCGTGGCGAAAACGGTGTTCTGCTGTTTCACGCCCCACAGCACGTGTATCGAGATATTGGTCTGGGGGAACAGCGCATAAATCATGAAACGGTTGCCCGCGTAAATGATGTCTTCTTTTCTCAGGTCCAGGACCACGAGATTTCCCGAGACTTTCGTGCAGCGCATGATCTGCTTTTTGAACTTCTCGACGTGGGAGAAATACATGTCCGAGCGTTCCTTGACGTCGGGGAGCTGCAGGATCTCGTCGATGTCGTGGTTCTTGCAATAGTCGATGAGCTCCATCATGAGCTGGTAATTCGAGATTCTGAACGTCCTGAACCGCCCGAGCCCGGTGCGCGAGTCCATCAGGTAATTGAGCAGCACCCAGCCGTGGGGATCGAGAATTTCTTCGCGGGAGAACTGCGCCGAATCGGCCTTGTCGACCGCCTCCATCATCGCATCCCACGCGGGTGGGAACACCTTGTGTCCGCCGAAGTGCGAGTACACCACGCGCGCCGCGGAAGCGGCCTGCGGGTCGATGACGTAATTCGACTGTTTGTCGGTGTGGCGCGAGGCCTCCGATGAATGGTGGTCGAATATGAGGTGAGCCCCAGGCACGTAAGGCAGGTTGGTCGTGATGTCTTTCGGACCGATTTCGATCTTGCCGTCCTGCATGTCCTTGGGGTGAACAAACTTGATCTCATCGATCATTTCGAGGTGCTTGAGCAGAACGGCGCAAACCAGACCGTCGAAATCGCTGCGAGTGACCAGGCGAAACTTGTCCATAGGTGATCCCTGCGTAGAGTTGAGTAGAGGCTGCCGCCGAAGCGATACGTGGCTCTGTGACCACGGACGCGCCTGTTGCTATATCGGCCGCTGCCAGGCCGACCTGAAGTGCGGATTCTTAATCTTTCGCGAGAAACCTTGCCGTGAATTCGTCCGCAGGGATGGCCTTGCACTTCAGGTACCCCTGATATTCATCGCAGTTCTGCGAAGTCAGGAATGCAAGCTGTTCGTCCGTTTCGATTCCCTCGGCCACGACCTTCAGGCTCAGACTGTGCGACATGGCGATGATGGCGGTGATGATGGCCGAGCGGTCCCCTGCCTGCCTGATCTGCATCACGAACGAGCGGTCGATTTTGAGCTCGTCGAGCGGAAATCGGGTGAGGTAGCTCAGCGACGAGTACCCGGTGCCGAAGTCGTCTATCGAAATCCTCGCGCCCAGCGCTTTGAACTTGTGCAGCGTCTCGATGTTCGCCTCGGCGTTTTCCATGATCACGCCTTCGGTGAGCTCGATCGTCAGGTTCTCCAGCGACGCGCCGGTGTCACGCGTGACCCTGGCCAGGACTTCGACCAGATCGCCGTGCCTGAACTGGTGGCTCGACACGTTCACCGCCACCCGGGGCACCCTGCAGCCGGCCGCGTCCCACGCCACGGTCTGGCTGCATGCCGCGCGCAGGACGTATTCGCCCAGCGGCACGATCAGGCCGTTCTCCTCAGCCAGCGGGATGAAGTCGCCCGGGAAAACCAGGCCGCGCTCCGGGTGCTGCCAGCGCACCAGGGCCTCGGCGCCGCAGACCTCACCGGTGCGCATATCGACTTTCGGCTGGTAATAGAGCACCAGCTCGTCGCGGTCGAGCGCCTTGCGAAGTTGACTGGTGAGGCTCAGTTTCTGCAGCGCACGCGTGTTCAGCTCTTTCGAATAGAACGTGCTGCGGTTCCTGCCGTGCTCCTTGGCGTAATGCATGGCAGCCCCGGCATTCTTCACGACGGTGTCCTTGTCCGTGCCGTCTATGGGAAACACCGCAATACCGATGCTGCAGGTGACCCCGAGCTCGTGCTGGGCGAGAAAGAACGGCGCCGCAATCGCGCCCAGGATCCGCTCGGCGACGCGGGCGGCATCCTCGCTATGGCGCATCACCGGCAGGAGCACCGTGAACTCGTCTCCGGAAAGGCGCGACAGGCTCGCCCGGACGCCGTCTTCGTTGATTCGTCCCACGGTGTCGGTCGTTCGCAGGCAGTCCTCGAGCCGCTGGGCGGCTTCCTGCAGCATCGCGTCACCAAGAGCGGGCCCCAGCGCTTCGTTGACCCGCTTGAAGTCATCGAGCCCGACCTGCAATACCGCGCCGTTGTGTCCGCCGCGCTCGACGTGGCTCAGCGCCCAGTTCAGCCGGTCCATGAACGTGTGGCGGTTCGGCAGGCCGGTCAGCAGATCGTAGTTGGCGAGGCGCTCGCGGTAGGCTTTCGCGGCGAGCGTGTTCCTCACCCTGAGCCGAAGCTCGCTCGCATCGACCGGCTTGGCGAGAAAATCGGTTGCGCCGAGCTCGAGCGCCTCGAGCTTGGTCGCCGGATCTTTCGACGACGTCAGAACGATGACCGGCACATCCTGCAGAATGTGCGCGGCTTCCATCTGCGCGAGTATTTCGAGGCCACCCAGCCCGGGCATCATCAGGTCCAGCAACAGGACGTCGGGCCGCTTTTCGGCAAGCAGTCCCAGTGTCAGCAGCGGGTCGGAAGTCGAGACGAACTTCGAATAGCCCGCCTCTTCCAGGTGGATCTGCGTGACTTCGATGTTGAGCGGCTCGTCGTCGACCATCATGACGACCGCATCGAGCAGTTTTTTCATATCCTCGCTACGGACGCGCCGGGCAGGCGCGCTCCCGTCTATGGCCGGGCAGGGCGTCTCCACGGCATCCAGGGCTCCCGGAATCGCTTCGCAGACGCTGTTCATGACGGGCGTTTTTTGCCCAGGCCCTGCCAGTATGCTTTCGCGGCGAGGGTATTCCTCACGCGCAACAGGAGCTCGCTGGGATCGACCGGCTTGGTGAGGAACTCGGTGGCGCCGAGCTCGAGTGCCTTGAGCTTCGCGGCCGGCCGGGTCGAGGCTGTCAGGATGATGGTCGGGACGTCCTTCAGAATTCCGGCTTCTTCCATGCGCTCCAGGATCTCGAATCCTGTGATGCCCGGCATCGAGAGGTCGAGCAGCAGGAGGTCCGGCTGCGTCTTGGCGATCAGCGCCAGCGCCTGGGTGGCATCGGTGGTCGAGACGAAGCGGGTGTAACCCTCCTCCTCGAGATGGATCCGGGTGACGTCGATCGCTGTCGGCTCGTCGTCGATCATCATGATCACCGCGCCGAGCAGCCTTTTCAATTCATCGCTGCGCGGGTGGGCGGCCAGGAGCTTGCCGGGCGCGGATTCTGCGAATGCGTGCTGCGCTTTCACGGACTGCTTCCGGGCATTCAAGGCCTTTCCTTTGTTCGCGTGAATCATGACTTTTAACGCATCCTTCAATGAGCCGCTCACGAGGAGACCACGAGCGCAGGCTCTTCCGCCGGCACTTCGAGCCGTGAGGCCAGATCCCGCAAACCGGCCATCGAGCCTTCGAGCGCGCTCACGTTGCGTTCCCTCGCCGCGTCTTCCAGCAACGTCGCAGGTTCGGTAAAGTCGTCGTATCCCACCGTGCCTGCCGCGCCTTTCAACCAGTGCCCGAGCTGTTCCAGCTGCGCGAAGTCGCGCTCGCGGAAAGCCTGCTCGAAAGCTGCGAGCTGCTCGGTCAGGCGCGCTGCAAATTTGCGTATGGTCGGGCGTAAACGGCGGTTTCCGGAAAGCCGCGAGCGCACCGGTACACCCGGTACTGCGACAGACTGCGCGGACGCCTCGACCTCAGTCTGTATTACGGCAGGCTGAGCGGCGGCTTGAGGCGGCTGCGGCGCGTCCTGCGGCGCCTGCAAAGCTTCTCGAGGCTGCGCAGCCACTCCGCGAGTGCCCCCGAGCAGCGCCGCGAGCGTCTGCACGAGCTGGTCGAGATCGACCGGTTTTGAGACGAAGCCTGAGCAACCCGCTTCCAGGACCGACCTCTCAGCCCCTTTCATCGCGTTCGCAGTCAGCGCGAGAATCGGCATCGTCGCGCCGCCTTCGCGCAAATGGCGTGTCGCCGTAAAGCCGTCCATCACCGGCATTTGCATGTCCATCAGGACGACGTCGTACACCGCGGTGCGCACCATGTCGACGGCCACCTGTCCATTCTCGGCCTCGTCTACGGTGAGGCCCGCATCGATCAGCACCAGACGCAGCAGCTCGCGGTTCTCGGCGCCGTCATCGACAATGAGCACCCTTGCAGGGGGGAAAGTCCAGCGCACGACCTCCGCCTCACCGCCCTGGTGCACTTGCGCGGCGAGCTCCGATTCAGCCAGCATCCGGATGTCGCGCAGCGGCCCCGTTTCGACGGTGACCGTGAAAGTGCTGCCTTTGCCGTATTCGCTGGCAACGACGATGTCGCCGCCAAGGGCCCGCGCAAAACGCTTGCTGATCGTGAGTCCGAGCCCGGTACCGCCGAAACGGCGCGTGACCGAGCTGTCGGCCTGGGTAAACGACTCGAACACGCTGTCGAGCTTGTCAGCCGCGATGCCGATTCCCGAATCTTTCACGTCGATCGCCATCCGCGGCTCCGCGCCATCCGAATCCAGGCGCAACACGACGGTGACACCTCCGCGCTCGGTGAACTTGATCGCATTGCCGACGAGGTTGGTGACAATCCGCCTCATGCACGTGGGGTCCGATGTGATCGTTTCGGGAACGCGGCCCTGTGTGCGGAAATCAAGCGCGACGCCTTTTTCGCGCGCGCGCACCCCCAGCACCGTGACCACTTCCAGCACGATTGCGTGCGGCGAGCACGACAGCTTCTCCACTTCCAGGTGGCCGGCTTCGATTTTGGACAGATCGAGAATGTCGTTGATGAGCTCGAGCAGGTGTTTGCCGCTCGAATGGATGGTGTCGAGATACTTGCGGGCCTCGACGCCGTTCTTGCCGTAGCCGCGCTTGAGCAGCTCGGTGAAACCCAGAATGGCATTCATCGGCGTGCGGATGTCATGGCTCATGTTGGCGAGAAAATCGCTTTTCGCCTGATTGGCGGCTTCGGCTTTTTCCTTGGCGCGGCCGAGCTCGACTTTGTTCTCTTCGAGCTGGGTGACATCGTCCAGACTGATGAGCACCCCGGCGGCTTTGCCCTTGCCGCCCAGTACCGGTGCGCAATTGACGATGAAGGTGCGACATTTCGACTCGTGGTCGCGCAGCCCGATCGCGTCGTTCGCCTGCGCAACGCCGGTGGTCAGCGCTTTCATCCACGGATGACCCTCCGCGGGCATGGCCGTAGCATCGGCGGCGAGCCACTCGAGTTTGGACACCGGCATACCGAGCAGATCGTCGGGGCGCTTACCGAGCAGGCGCGCGATCGCCTCGTTGGCAAGCACGATGTTCTGCTTGCGGTCGATGACGAGAAGACCCTCGGCCAGCGTATCGAGCGCAGCACGCACCCGACCCGGAATCGCCTGCGACGGATCGAGCTGACTCAGCACCCGCCCAAGATAAAAATAGAACGCGACGAATCCCGCCAGCGCGATAAATCCGGCAAACAGCATCAGCGGCGCGCTGCCCAGGCCCGACCATGCCGTCGAGGAGAGGGGGCGATAGCGCATCTCGAGCTGACCCCATTTATGCTCGCCTGCGACGATCGGCACCTCGATTTGAGAGTCCGTGGAGCGCGCGCCGCTCATGGGGACCCACTTGCCCTCGTGCGTGCCCACCACAGCGACCGCCTGGCCTTCCGCGGTGCGCACCGCGGCCGAAAGGATCTCGTCGTTACGCTTCAAGACGAACGTCATCAGGCCGCGAAGCTGAGCTGAGTCGCGATGGCCGATGAGCGGTGTGACGCTCGCAGCGAGGGTCTCGGCGAGCGCGGCACGCCCGGCGCGGACAGCGCCTTCGCGGTCAGGAAAAATGCCGAGCACACTGGACACCAGCACGAGACTCGCCGCCATCGACGCAAGGCCGAAGGAGATATACACACGGGTGTTAAGAATTTTCATGATGTTCCTGTTTTGGTGGCCGCGGCCGCGCTGATCGCAGGCGGGCCTGGGGGCTTGCCGTTCGTTCGCGCGACCAGCGACTCGAGGGAGTCATCCGGGTCGTCGGGGCCTACGGCATCGTCGTCGTCATTTTCGCCATCATCCATCCGCCCCAGAACGGGCAGCGGGTCCACCATGCGCCACGCCGGCAGCGAGGACAGGAGCGTGCTGAGGACGACCCCACCTCGCAGCAGCCAGACCACGTAGCCGACCGACAGCCCGGTGGCAACCGATGCGCTCGCCGCTGCGACGCTCGCTTCGAGGCGGCTTTGCTGATTGAGCTCTTCGCGCATTTCGTCGAGCGAACGGGTGAATTCACGATTGTCAGCAAGACCTGCGGCAGAAGACTTCGCAGCTTGGGACTGGGCCCCGACCATGACCGCGGCTCCATCGCCGCTTTGCATCGGACCGGCAATGGTGAGTACCTGGGCGACAGGCACGAACGCCGCGACAAGCTCGCGCTGCTCGCGACTCGGCCGCTCCACTGCTGCCGGCTTCGCCGTCCGCTCGTTGAACAGGACCGCGCCCGCGCCCTCATCGGAAGTTGCACCCACAGCGGCCCCGGGGGATTCTGTTTCCGGCGCGGCCTTCTCGCCAATGGGTGCCGCCGGTTTGGTCGCGACTGCCGGGACAGCGGGCAGCGCAATCGCCGGGGCAGCGGGCGCGGGAGACGGAGGCGCCGATACCGCGACCGGCGGCGGCGTGAAAACCGGCGTCTCCGCGACCGGCTTCTGCACGTCCGGTGCTTTGACGTCGAACTTCAGCGTGCGCGCGACCGGGTCGATATCGGTTCCACCGCCGTCGTCGCGCACCTGGAAAGTCAATGTCGCATAAGCGATGCCGACCGCGCCGGCGGCGGGCGTATATACCAGCCTGCCTGCCTCGAGATCGGCAGCGCTGACGAACTGCCCGGCGAAGACCGCTGCAGCACTCAAAGTCAGCATTCCCGCAGTGGGGAGGGTGGCGATCTTCACTGCAGCAAAGCGAGTCGCGGGCGCGTCGTCCGGATCGCTGAAGCCGAATACCGCGGCACCCAGCGCCATCGACCCATCCCTGACGATGGTCACGGTCGTGTCGGCGCCGCGCGGCGGGTCGTTTACCGGCATTACGTCGAATACCAGCGTGGCGCCTGACGGATCGATGTCGGCCCCGCCATTCGCCGTGCCGCCGTCGTCCTGGACCTGGAACACGAAACTCGCCAGTGCAGCGCCGTTCGCGTTTGCCGGGGCCGAGAAAGCGAGCTTCCCCGCGTCGATGTCGGCCACCGTGATGAACTGCCCGGCGCTGACCGCGACGCCGTCCAGAGTGATCGCGCCCACAAGGGGAAGGCTCGCGATTTTCACCGCAAGCATCGCGTTCGAGGGTGAGTCACGCCCGTCGGTGAAGCCGAAGATCGCGGCGCTGAATACGAAGGATGTATCCTCCGACAGCGTCACGGTTCGTCCAGTGCCGGCCGGCGCATCGTTGACCGGCGTGACGTTGATCGTGAGCGTGCGGGCGATCGAATCCAGATCGATCCCGCCGTTGGCGATGCCGCCGTCGTCCTGAACCTGAAAAGTGAAGCTGGCGTAGCCGGCGCCGTTCGCGTTCGCAGCCGGGGTGTACACGAGCCGGCCCGCAGCGATGTCGGCGGCACTCACGAACTGGCCCGCACTCACCGTGATGCCGTTCAGCGCCAGCGCGCCCGCCGTCGGCAGCGTCGTGAACTTTACCGCCAGCAGGCTGTTCGACTCGACGACATCGGTAAAACCGAAGGCAGCGGCGTTGAACACATAGGCCGTATCTTCGTTCGTCGCGACGGTGTTGTTCGCGCCTGCCGGGGCATCGTTGACGGGCGTCACGTCGAGGGTCATCGTGCGCGCCACCGAATCGAGGTCGATGCCGCCGTTCGCAGTGCCGCCGTCGTCCTGAACCTGGAATGTAAAGGTCGCGTAGCCGGCGCCGTTCGCGTTCGCAGCCGGGGTGAACACCAGTCTGCCTGCGGCGATGTCGACCGCGCTCACGAACTGGCCGGCGCTCACCGCTGCGCCGTTCAGCGCAAGCGCGCCCGCCGCCGGCAGCGTCGTGATCTTCACCGCCAGCAAACTGTTCGAGTCGAGGACATCGGCAAAACCGAAGGCAGCGGCGCTGAGCACATACGCCGTGTCTTCGAGCGTCGTGACGGTATTGTTCGTGCCCGCCGGCGCATCGTTGACCGGCGTCACGTCGATCGTCAGCGTGCGCGCCACCGGATCGAGATCGATGCCGCCGTTGGCGGTGCCCCCGTCGTCCTGAACCTGGAAGGTGAAGCTCGCGTAACCCGCGCCGTTCGCGTTCGCGCCCGGGGTAAACAACAGCCCTCCTGCGGCGATGTCGACCGCGCTCACGAACTGGCCTGCGCTCACCGCTGCGCCGTTCAGCGCAAGCGTGCCCGCCGCCGGCAGTTTCGTGATCTTCACCGCCAGCAGATTGTGAGGGACTGCGTCGTCCGGGTCGGAGAAGCCGAACGCCCCGGTGGTCAGGACGACGGCCGTGTCTTCCGCGGTCACGATCGTCGCATTGGCGCCGTGCGGCGCGTGGTCGATCAACCCGACGTCGATCGTCAGGGTACGCAGCACCGGGTCGAGGTCCACGCCGCCATTCGCGGTTCCGCCGTCATCCTGCAGCTGCAAGGTGAAGCTCGCGTAACCTGCGCCGCTCACATTCGGCGCCGGCGTGAACACGAGCTTGCCCGCAACGATGTCGGCTGCACTAATGACTTGACCGGCGGCGACTGCAACGCCGTCCAGCGTGAGCGCTCCGGCGCCCGGGAGCGTGGCGATTTTCACTGCGAGCATGCCGTTGGCCGGGGTGTCAGCCGGATCGGTGAGATCAAAGACGGCAGTGCTGAAGACAAAACTGCCGTTTTCAGGCATGCCCACGGTGGTGTCCTTACCGACGGGCGCATCGTTGACCGCGGTCACATTGACGGTCATCGTGCGCGCCACCGGATCGAGATCAACCCCGCCGTTCGCCGTGCCGCCGTCGTCCTGAACCTGGAATGTAAAGGTCGCGTAGCCGGCACCGTTCGCGTTCGCACCCAGTGTGAAAACGAGCTTGCCCGCAGCGATGTCGGCGGCACTCACGAACTGGCCCGCACTCACCGTGATGCCGTTCAGCGCCAGCGCGCCCGCCGTGGGCAACGTCGTGAACTTCACCGCCAGCAGGCTGTTCGACTCGACGACATCGGTAAAACCGAAGGCAGCGGCGTTGAACACATGGGCTGTGTCTTCGAGCGTGGTGACGGTATTGTTCGTGCCCGCCGGTGCATCGTTGACGGGCGTCACATCGATGGTCATCGTGCGGGCCACCGGGTCGAGGTCGATCCCGCCGCCGGCCGTGCCGCCGTCGTCCTGCACCTGGAAAGTAAAGCTCGCGTAGCCGGCACCGTTCGCGTTCGCCGCCGGGGTGTACACCAGTTTGCCCGCAGCGATGTCGACCGCACTCACGAACTGGCCTGCGCTCACCGCCACGCCGTTCACTGCCAGAGTGCCCGCCGTCGGCAGCGTCGTGACTTTCAACGCCAGCAGATTGTTCGAGTCGAGAGCATCGGTGAAGCCGAAGGCAGCGGCGTTGAACACATACCCCGTGTCTTCGTTCGTCGTCACCGTCCTGTTCGTGCCTGCCGGCGCATCGTTGACGGGCGTCACATTGACGGTCATCGTGCGCGCCACCGGATCGAGATCGACGCCGCCGTTCGCAGTGCCGCCGTCGTCCTGAACCTGGAATGTAAAGGTCGCGTAGCCGGCGCCGTTCGCGTTCGCAGCCGGTGTGAAAACGAGCCTGCCCGCAGCGATGTCGACGGCACTCACGAACTGGCCCGCACTCACCGTGATGCCGTTCAGCGCCAGCGCGCCCGCCGCCGGCAGCGTAGCGATCTTCACCGCCAGCAGCGCGTTCGCAGGGGCATCGCCCGCATCGCTGAAGCCGAACGCAGCCGTGGTGAACACGTACGCGGTATCTTCATTGGTCGTAACGGTCGTGCTCGTGCCTGCCGGCGCATCGTTGACGGGCGTCACATCGATGGTCATCGTGCGCGCCACCGGATCGAGGTCGATCCCGCCGTTGGCCGTGCCGCCGTCGTCCTGCACCTGAAAAG
>JBKJKJ010000070.1:0-4612 GCA_046597455.1 Burkholderiales bacterium | reverse complement strand
CGTTGTCCGGTGATGTATCGATGAATGGCGGCAACCACTGCAATGACGCGCAGGCTATGAATAAGGCCGCCGAGGATGTGAAAAGCGAATCCCGGGATCCAGAGCGCCAGCAGGGCCGCAGCGATCGTATGGATCACGATATGTCCATTCGGGAAGGTCGGGAGGCGCCACCCCCGCGACACGCGCGCCCGCTTGATCGGCGCACGCAGGCCCGCTGCCGCGGGCCCTTTCCGCACCTGGTATCGGGAAGCGGCACGGCGGCTGCTTCCTGCACGAAGTGAGGGCGCCCGCCGCACGCTCGAAATTGGCAGTGGACCACCCTGTGGTTTCAAGTTACGTTTCGCTGGTCGGCGGAATTGATGGCGATCGCAGGACCCCTGCACGGCAGTCATTCAACCCTGAGGAAGAGATCATGCGCATACTTTGGATAGCAGCGGCAGTCATGGCCATGACATCGGTTACCGCGGGGGCGAAGCTTCCCGCGCCCAGTCCCGAACAGGTGGAAGCGGCGGCGACCAAGAGTGCGCAGGAGCAGGCCAACGCCGAGATTCAGAAGGCGCTACTGGCAAAGGCGCAGGATCGGGTCGTCGAGTACTACAAGCGTACGAAAGGGGCCAGCGCGGCGGGTGCGGGGACAGGTCGCGCCGGCCAGACTCAGTCGAGCGACATTCCGAAGGCGGCCGTTGTGCCGGCCGGGCAGGCGGGACCGAAAGGCGGAACGCAGCAGTCGGCTGAAGCCCACAGCGCGCCCGCGAAATAACCCCTCCGCGGTCGCGCCGCAATTCAGGGCGTGGCCGCACGAGCTCTGGTGCGTCGGCCAGAGATCGCACCGGGATGATGAATGTGTTTTTCGATAGTTGGACTGGTCTTGCGCGCGTACTGATCGTCGGCGTGCTCGCGTATGCAGCGTTCGTGGCGCTGCTTCGGTTCTCCGGGAAGCGCACGCTGTCCAAGATGAGCGCATTTGATCTCGTGGTTACGATTGCGCTCGGTTCGATCCTGGCAACGGTCCTGCTGTCCAAGGATGTCGCGCTCGCTGAAGGCGTTCTCGCGTTCTCGCTGTTGATTGCGCTTCAGTTTCTGATCACCTGGTTGTCGGTGCGCTCGGACGCGGTCCATTCCCTCGTAAAATCGGAGCCGACGCTGCTTTTTTTTCGCGGACGGTTCCTCCCCGATGCTCTGCGGCGCGAGCGGGTGAGCCGTGCGGAAGCCGAAGCCGCAGTGCGTCAGCACGGCTTGGGTACGATCGACGAAGTCGTCGCAATCGTGCTCGAGACCGACGGCAGCATGTCGGTGATCGACCGGACAGCGTCGGCAGACGATCTGCTCGGTCTGTTACCCAGGAGATAGTCGGCCGGGAACCGTGCTATCCAAGCGGGCGTTTACCCGACACCAAGCCACTAGTCCGCCTTGATCCCGATGTCGCGGATGACTTTGCCCCATTTTTCCTGCTCGGCTTTGATGAAGCTGGCCGCCCGCGCCGGTGTTCCCCCCAGCGGCTCGGCGCCGAGGCTGGCGAAGCGCTCCACGACGGATGGCTTGACCACGAGCTTGTTCACTTCGTCATTGAGGCGCTTGATCACGGCGGGCGGCGTTCCGGCGGGTGCGATCAACACGAACCAGCCCAGCACCTCGAACCCGGCGAGCCCCGATTCGGCGACTGTCGGTACTTCGGGCAGCAGCAGCGTTCGGGTGGCACTCGAAACCGCGAGGGGGCGCAGCGAGCCTTTCTTGATGTGCGGCGTCATGATCGCGACATTCTCGAACATCATCGGCACGCGGCCAGAGAGCAAGTCGGGCATCAGCACACCACTGCCCTTGTACGGCACGTGCACCATGTCCACGCCGGCCATGCGCTTGACGAGCTCACCGCCCAGGTGCTGCGCAGTACCGGGGCTCGAGGACGCAAAGCTGTACTTGCCAGGATTCTGTTTGAGCATCGCGAGGAGCTGCTGGAAGCTCGTAGCTGGAATGGTGGGATGAACCACGAACACATACGGGGTACTCGCGATCAGGCCGATGGGGATGAGATCCTTGTCCTGGTACGGCAGAGCGGAATAAAGCGCGGACGCGGTGCCGTGCGTGCTCGAAACGACCACTAGCGTGTGGCCGTTGGGCTCCGATTTCGCAACGATGCCGGTTCCGATGGTACCGCTCGCGCCGCTGCGGTTATCCACTACGAATGATTTTCCGAGCGATTCGGAAAGGCCTTGTGCCACCAGCCGCCCAATGACGTCGGTCGTCCCGCCGGGCGGAAAGCCGATGATGAGCCTCACGGGCGAGGTGGGGTAGGACTGTGCCAGGGCTGCCGCGGCGGCAAGCACTGCGACCGCGAATGTGCCCGCTTTCATTGCGAGTTTCAGCATTACCTGTTCTCCGTTGAATTCGATCGACCGGATGATTCGGACGTGCGCCGCGTCAGGACACCGACGCAATGGCCTGCAGTAACGATTCTTTCTCGAGCGCCTCACCCTCCTGGATGTAGTAACCGGACAGCTCGCCGAGTATCGAGGTGCGTATCATGTGCCGCGGCTGCGTCTGGTCGAAGTCGGGCAGGGCGAGATGCATCAAGCAGCGGTTGTCCCACATCACCAGGTCGTTCACTGCCCAGCGGTGGCGGTAGACGAACTCCGGCGAGCTTGCATGCTCGTTCAGAAAACCGAGTATGGGCGCGCTTTCTTCCTCGGTGTAGCCGACAAAGCCACGGATGCGCTGCCCCAGTAGGAGGGCCTTGCGACCCGTCTCCGGGTGCACTTTGACCACCGCATGCGCGACCGGCGGGTTGGTGCGCTTCATGTCGGCCACTTTCTGCGGGTCCCGTTTTTCGAGGCCCTTGATCAACGACACATCGTGGATGGCTTCCAGCGTTTCGACGAACGCGCGCATCGGCTTGCTCAGCGTCTCGTAGGCGAGATACAGGTTGGCGAACATCGTATCGCCGCCGACCGGTGGTTTCTCCTTGCACAACAGCAAGGAGGCCTTGGCAGGGCGATTGGTATAGGTCAGATCGGAATGCCAATTGCGCCCGGTGTTGCGCGTCTCCGAGGGCTTGCCGTTCAGATGCTTATTCGTGACGAGCAGAATTTCAGGATGCGTGGCATCCCGATAATGAGGCTGGAAATCGTTGCGTTCAAGCTCGCCGAAGTGGCGACTGAAGGCGATCTGCTGGCCGGCGTCGAGATTCTGGTCGGGAAAGACCAGCACGAGATGCTGATGCCAGGCGTCGATAATCTGCCGCCTGGCGAGCTCGTTGAGGGGTTGCCTGAGGTCGATGCCTGTCACTTCGGCGCCGAGCGCGAAGCCGAGCTGCCTGACTTTGATCTGGCCCATCGATGGCCTCCTGAGATGGTCTGCGGCGAAAGTCCAAATCGGACTGAGCGCGGACCATTCTAATGACTGCGGACGATTGGCGACAGTTTCGCCTGCACTCGGCCGGGCTCCGGATCCGAAAACGGATCCACTGCGAGCGCGCACGCTGGATGCGCGCGAGCGACCTCGTCTTGCAGCCCCGATCCCCCCGGGTGCTAAAAAGCATCATCCGAGGCGACGATGCCCGTGCTTGCCGCTACGCTAAGGTTCGCGCGATCCGGGCCGTTATGTTCCGTCATTCCAGTGGCATAAGTGCGGCCCCGACGGGCCGAACGGCCGGTCGCCCTCGCCCACCAGAAAAAAAAGAGACTCGTATGAGAGATCTGCAACGCGGCTTCACGCTCATCGAGCTGATGATCGTGGTGGCGATTATCGGCATCCTGGCAGCCGTGGCGTTTCCGGCATATCAGGACTACACGATACGCGCACGCGTGACCGAGGGACTGACTTTCGCGGGGCGCATCAAGACTACGGTCCTCGAAAACGCGTTCGATGGCGTCGATCCGCTGAATCGTGACACCCCCGGCGTGGGAACCGTACCGGCTTTTGTCGCGACCCGGAACGTCCAGGACATCACGGTTGCACCGAACGGCGAGATCACGATTGTTTATACCGCCATTGCGGGGGGCGGTACGCTGGTTCTGGCGCCACGCGATGGTCCGGCGGCGCTGCTCGCGGGCACGAACCCCACGGTGCAGGTAACCTGGAACTGCAACTCGGCATCGTCGACGAAGGCCGGCGCCGCAGGAACGCTGCTGGGACGGTATTCGCCTCCGGAGTGCCGCGCCTGATCCCGGTCTGCACACCACCCTGGAGACCTCGGCGTATGCCGTCTTCGTCACGTCCAAAAAAAATTGGCTTGCAGCCCTAAAGTTGGGTGCCGGAGCGCCGTTATGTTTCCAAAAGGGATGGCAAAAAACAATGACGACGCATTATTTGAAGGACGCGGACTGGAAACTCCTGCGCGAGGAGCTCGCCCGGCCGCTCATGCTGACAGGGCTTGCCATTGACGATTTTCGCAACGAGCTGGTGCGCCTGCAGCGCACCGGGCATCTCACGATTGTCGCTTTCCTGGACAAGATCGTGGTTACCGGGCGTCTGATACATACCCATCCGCGCTGGGAAATCGACCGTTCGGCGACGCTGGCCCGGAGTGGCGCGGTGAGTGACGCCTGCCACTGACGGGGGACGTAAAGATCCAGTGCCCCCAGCGAGCTCGCCTCGCGCACACCGCTTTCCCCGC
>JBKJKJ010000412.1:0-3176 GCA_046597455.1 Burkholderiales bacterium | reverse complement strand
CTCGCAAACAGGCCTCTCCGGCATTCCCCATGACCCGCATTTCTCGGTGTAACCCAATGCCGCCACTGAATTCATCGGGAATTTCAACGGACTGCTAGTGGCGTCTATCATTGATTTCGAGAGCAACGTTCGCAACGGCCGCCCGCTCAGGCGCGGGCCCGTCGCTCACCGGTAAGTTGCTACGGGTTCTAACGCTACGCTCCACTAGAACATCTGAGGACAGGCCCATCTTAGGTCGGTCCCCTGAACAGGAGGAATCAACATGGTGCTCGAACAGATCGCCGATTACGCCGTAAAAGAACAGACGTCGAAGCTTCCCGACGAAGTCATCCATCACGCCAAGCGCGCCGTCATCGACTGGTACGCGGCCCTGCTGCCCGGCAGCCGTGTCGCGCCGGCGATCCTGCTCGAGCAGGCGTTTGCCGAAGACCTCGACCGCGGGCGCGCACGCCTTGCGACCGGGCGCCATGCAACGCTGCGCGCCGCAGCGCTCATCAATGGCGCCGCATCGCACTCGGTCGAGTTCGACGACATCTATCGCGACGCCGGCTATCACCCGGGCAGCCCGGTGATCTCCGCTGCGCTCGCCGCCGCGCAGGCCACCGACGCGAGCGGCGAGACCTTCCTGCGCGGTGTGATCGTCGGCTACGAAGTCTCGACCCGCATCGGCGAAGCCGTGATGCCTTCGCACTACAAATACTGGCACACGACCGGCACCGTGGGCTGTTTCGGTGCCGCAGCCGCAGCCGCGACGATACTCGGCTGCAACCGCCAGCAGTTCATGCACGCCCTGGCGACCGTGGGCACTTTCGCCTCGGGCCTGAAACAGGCTTTCCTCTCGCAGGCGATGACCAAGCCGCTGCACGGCGGGCACGCCGCGGACACGGGGGCATGGGCCGCGATGGCCGCAGCGAAAGGCGTCACCGGTGCGCTCGACCTGCTCGAAGGCGACACCGGATTCGGGGCGGCCATGAGCGTGAATCCCGACTGGTCGAAAGCGACCCGCGGCCTGGGCAAGGACTATCACATCAACCACGTGACCTTCAAAAACCACGGCTGCTGCGGCCACACCTTTCCTTCGATCGATGCCGTGCTGACGCTCAAGGAACAGCACAAGCTCACGCACAAGGACATCAGGAAAATCAGTCTCGCATCGTACAAAGCAGGACTGGACATCATCGATAACGCGACGCCCGAAGGCGAATACCAGGCGAAATTCAGCATCCAGTACACCGTCGCCCACGCGATGGTCCACGGCAGCGTGCGGCTGAATGCATTCCTGCCCGATCGCATGAACGATCCCGACGTGCGCGCCCTCATGAAAAAGATCGAAGCAGTCTCCGACCCCGAGCTTTCGAAAGGCTATCCGGGTCAGCGCGCCGCCCAGGTCGAAATCGAGACGAATGACGGGCGCAAGTTCTCGCACTTCCAGCCGTATCGCAAAGGCGACCCCGAGATGCCGCTTACCGATGCCGAGGTCGACGACAAGTTTCTCGAGCTCGCCACGCCGGTGCTCGGCGCCGCAGGAGCGCGCGCGCTCCTCGCGCAACTGTGGAAAACCGAGACGCTCGCGAATGTGCTGTACGACGTGATCGAGGAGAAAGAGCCGGGCGAGCTCGCCGTGGCCGGTGCCTGAGCTCCACGTCGCACATCACAACCAGCGGAGTGTCACGTTAGAACCCGTCGCCACTTACCGGTGAGCGACGGGCCCGCTTTCGAGCGGGCGGCCGTCGCAAACGTTACTCTCGAAATCACTGACACAGGCCAATAGAAGGACAGCACTCGATGCCGAACAAAGTCTTACTCGCAGCAGGCGCACTGTGGGCGGTCGCCGCCGTTTCCGGCGCGATGGCGGCCGAAGCGTATCCCACGCACCCCGTGCGCCTCATCGTGCCGTATGCACCCGGCGGCAACGTCGACATCACCGCCCGCACCATCGGCCCGGCGATGGGCGCCGCGCTCGGGCAGACGATCGTGGTCGATAACCGGCCCGGCGGCGGCGGCAACGTGGGCGCGAATCTGGTCGCACAGGCTTCGGGCGACGGTTACACGCTGCTCATGGGGTCGAGCGGCCCGCTCTCGATCAATCCCATCGTCTTCAAGGACATCCCTTACGACTCGGTGAAGGATTTCGCCCCGATCTCCACGGTGCACGTGGTGCCGCTGGTGGTGCTCGTCAATCAGAAATCGGGAATCGCTTCGGTGCAGGAGCTCATCGCCCGGCTCAAAGCGAATCCGGGCAAAGTGACCATGGCCTCGTCGGGCAGCGGAACGACCAATCATTTCGCCATCGAGATGTTCGCCAGCGTAACCGGTACGCGCCCGCTCCACATCCCGTACAAAGGCAGCGGGCCGGCACTCACCGAGCTGCTGGGCGGGCAGGTCGAAACGATGGTCGATCAGCTCACGTCGAGCATCGGCTATATCCGCGATGGCCGGCTGAAAGTGATCGCGGTGACCGGCAAGCGGCGCTCGCCTGCGCTGCCCAATGTGCCCACGCTCGATGAATCGGGGCTCAAAGGATACGAAGCGTCGACTTACATCGGGGTGCTGGGGCCCGCCGCCACACCGAAATCGGTGGTGACCCGCCTGAACGAGAGCCTGCGTAAAGTGCTGAGCGCGCCCGACATCCTCGAAAAGCTGCGGATGCTCGGAACCGAGCCGGGTGCGAGCTCACCCGAGGCTTTCGGCAAAATCATCAGCGACGAGCTGGATAAATGGCGCGACATCGCGCGCAAAAGCAATCTGAAGTTCGAGTAACGGGCGCGCTCGCGCGCTTAGCGTCGTCTCACCCAGTCCGGTGCCGCGCGGTCAGGTTCCGGTCGGCGTGATCTGAAAAGCGGTCACGGACTCGAGATCGTTCAAGGCGGTCGATAGCGTCCGTGCGCCGTTCGGGTCGAGCGTGCGCAACGTCATCTCGTACTCGAACTGGCTGCCATCCTCGCGCAGCCGGTACGTCATGTTGGCCACGCTGAAGCCGTGCTGCGCGGTCAGCGACCTGAGGGCGTCCTCCGTCATGGCGGCGCGGCGCGGGAAGCGCACACTGAAAAGCGCGTAAAGCTCGGTGGGAATCTTGCGCTCGATCCACCGAAACAGCGACAGGGTGCCCAGCGTCGCCCCGGCCGCAAGCAGCGCGGGATAGTAAAAGCCGATCCCCACGAGGATGCCGATTGCGG
>JBKJKJ010000325.1:0-4406 GCA_046597455.1 Burkholderiales bacterium | reverse complement strand
CAGTCCAGGTGATCGGTGTACCGCAGGGTCAGGCGCCAGCTGCCGATGCGGTGGTGGTCGCCTTGAAGTCGAGAACGACGCCCGCCGCCGACGCGGTCGATGCGTCGCTCGCCGCCTTGCGCTGGCTGCAGACAGCCGGCGCGCGCCAGTTCTACTTCAAGTATTGCTCGACTTTCGATTCGTCCGACGCCGGCAACATCGGGCCGGTCGCCGACGCGCTGCTCGAGACGCTTTGCGAGCCTTTCACCATTGCCTGTCCGGCGTTTCCCACCAATCGGCGCACGATTTACGAGGGCCATCTTTTCGTCGGCGATGATCTGCTGAGCGAATCGGGCATGCGCGATCATCCGCTGACGCCCATGACCGATCCGTCGCTCGTCAGGGTCCTCCAGCGGCAGACGCCGGGGCGGGTGGGGCTCATCCCGTTCAGCGTGGTCGATCGCGGCGCCGAGGCGATCGGCGTGTGCGCGAGCGCGCTGCAGGCCCAGGGTTATCGGTATGCGATCGTGGACGCGCTCACCGACGCCCATCTGTTTGCGATCGGGGCCGCATGCGCCGGCATGAAGCTCCTCACCGGCGGTTCCGGGCTCGCGCTCGGTCTGCCCAACAACTTCCGGCGCCAGGGCTTGCTCAAGCGCCACACGGGCGATGGTCTGCCGCGTTTCGAAGGACCGGCAGCGGTACTCGCGGGCAGCTGTTCGGCAGCGACGCGGCGCCAGGTCGAGGCGATGAAAGCGCATCACGAGTCTTTCGAGCTCGACCCCGCCGTGCTCGCCGGGCAGAGCGATCCCGCGGCGCAAGCCGTCGCGTGGGCGCAAGCGCGTCTGGGCGAGAAGCCGGTCCTGATCTATTCCACGGCTGAGCCTGGGGCCGTGGCGGCTACACAATCGACGCTCGGACGCGAGCGCGCGGGCGCGCTCGTGGAGGACGTGTTTGCACAGATCGCCAAACGCCTGGTCGAAGCGGGCGTGCGGCGCCTGGTTGTCGCCGGCGGCGAAACATCGGGGGCGGTCGTCGGTGCGCTCGGCGTGCAGGGCCTGCGCGTCGGACGCGAGATCGACCCGGGCGTGCCGTGGACGGCCAGCCTTTCGAGCGACCCGGTCGCGCTCGCGCTCAAGTCGGGCAACTTCGGCGGCGACGATTTTTTCACCCGGGCATTCGACGTTCTGGGCAAGCCGTAGCATCGATGCACACGCCTCGTGCGAACGGGGCCGAGTCAGAGGACAATCACACGTGAATGAAAATCAGCTGCGCGAGGCTATCGCGCTCATCGGCAAATCCCTGTACGACCGCGGACTCGCGCACGGCAGCGCGGGCAATATCAGCGTAAAGCTCCCCGACGGCTGGCTGATGACGCCGACCAACTCGTGCATGGGGCGTCTCGATCCGGCGCGCATCTCCAGGCTCGATGCGAACGGCACGCTCGTGTCGGGTGACAAGCCTTCGAAAGAGACTTTCCTGCACATCGCGATGTATCAGGAGCGCGCGGGCAGCGGCGCGGTCGTGCACCTGCACAGCGTGCACTCGGTTGCGGTGTCGTGCATGGACGGGCTGGACCCGGAAGACGTGTTTCCGCCGATCACCGCTTACGCCATCATGCAGGTGGGACGCCTCGCGCTGGTCCCTTACTACCCGCCGGGCGACGAGGCGCTTGCCGAGGCCGTGCGCAAAGTCGCGGGCAAACATCATGCGGTGCTGCTGGCGAACCACGGGCCGGTCGTGGCGGGCTCGACGCTGGATGCTGCGGTGAATGCCATCGAAGAGCTCGAGCAGACCGCGAAGCTGATGCTGCTGCTCCAAGGGCGCCCCACGCGCTACCTCACGCCGGCGCAGATCGCAGAGCTCAACCGACGCTTTTGATATAGTCCAACCCCTCCGAGGAGAAATCATGAACGTGTCGATTCGCGCCGTCCTTGCGGCGCTGCTCGCCTTTGCCGTCCCAGGCGTGGGCGTACACGCGCAAACCTACCCCGTCAAACCGATCCGGATCGTCGTGCCTTATCCGCCCGGCGGCACCTCTGACATCCTGTCGCGGCTGATCGGCGCCAAGATGACCGAGAGCTGGGGGCAACAGGTGCTGGTGGAGAACCGGGCCGGCGCGAACGGGAACATCGGCGCGGAATTCGTTTCGCGGGCGGCGCCTGACGGTTACATCCTGCTGCTGGGCGACATGGGATCGCTCACGATCAGCCCTGCGATTTATTCGAAGCTGCCATTCGATCCGGCCAAGGATTTCACGCCGGTGACCATGGTCGCGTATTCGCCGCACATCCTGTGTGTTCATCCGTCGGTCCCGGTCAAAACGGTGAAGGAACTGGTCGCGCTCGCGAAGTCGCGGCCCGGGAAGCTCAACTTCGGCGCGGCGAGTCTCGGCGGCGCGCCGCATCTGGCGGGCATAGAGTTCGCGCTGCGCACCGGGGTGAGCTGGGAATACATTCCCTACAAGGGCGGTGCGCAGGCGATTGCCGAGACCGTGTCGGGCCAGTCCGATGTGCTGCTCAACGGGATGCTGGCGACCTATCCGCATGTCCAGAGCGGGCGCCTTCGCATCATTGCGGTATCGAGTGCGAAGCGCATGCCGTCGATTCCGAACGTGCCGACGATCGCTGAATCGGGCGTGCCCGGTTTCGAGACCGGATCGTGGCAGGGTATCCTTGCGCCTCCCGGCCTTTCGAAAGAAGTCGCCGGACGTCTTCATGCGGAGATCGTGCGTATACTCGGCGCCCCCGACATGAAGGAAAAGCTGAGCAACCAGGGTGCGGTCGTTCTGACGATGTCGGCAGACGAGTTCGGCGGTTTCATCCGCCGGGAAAAAGCCCGCTGGGCAAAAGTGGTCAAGGACTCGGGCGCGAAGTTCGAGTGAACATTTGAATCTGAAAGGCGTCGAATCAGACGCGATAGTGCAATAGGAGAGCAGGAATGCAGTTGTGCAGGTGCGTAGCAGTCGCAGTGTCGATGGTCGTTGCAGCAGCAGCCGGTACCGCAGCAGCACAGACTTATCCATCCAAGCAGATCCGTTTCATCCTTCCCTTCCCACCCGGTGGCCCGACCGACATACTCGGTCGTGTCGTCGGCCAGAAGCTGACCGAACAGATGGGCCAGCCGGTGGTACAGGACAACCGCCCCGGCGCAGGGGGCAACATCGGCATCGAGTTACTCGCGAAGTCGCCGCCCGACGGTTACACCATGCTGCTCACGTCGCCGTCGATCGCCATTAGTCCCAGCCTCTACAAAAAGCTCAATTACGATCCGCAGAAAGACGTGACGCCGGTGTCGCTGGTGGCGCAGATTCCGAACATCCTCCTGGTTCACCCCACGGTGCCGGCAAAGACGCTCAAGGAATTCATCCAGATCGCGCGCAACAGCCCGGGCAAGCTCAACTTCGGCTCGGGGGGCGCGGGCACCACGAACCATCTCGCAAGCGAGATCCTGAAAGGGCTCGCCGGTCTGAAGATCACGCACGTGCCGTATAAAGGCTCGAATCAGGCCATGATGGGTCTGCTCGGCGGCGAGGTCGATATGGTGGTCATCGCGGTTCCGCCGGCCATCGCGCAGATCCAGGCCGGCAAGGTGCGGGCGCTCGCGGTGCTTTCGGACAAGCGCGTCCCGGCATTGCCGCAGATTCCGACGTCGAAAGAAGCGGGCGTCGCGAATTTCGAAGTGCCGGTGTGGTACGGCATGCTGATGCCGCCGGGCACGCCTCGCGAAATCGTCCTGCGCATGAATTCGGAGTTGCAGAAAGCACTGGGCAACGCGGACGTGAAGGACAAACTCGCGCAGGCCGGCGTGCAGCCTTGGACCAGCACGCCTGAAGAATTCGCGAAGTACATCCGCAGCGAGACCGTGCGTTACGCGAAAGTGATCAAGGACGCCGGTATCTCGGTGGACTGAAGCGGTGTGTTGCCTTCGCGCCGCGGGAGCTGGCAGGCGCGAAGGCGCGCAATCGAACCTGCATTCTCTCTCTCCGCGAGGCGAGAAGAGGGTGCGGCGCAGCTTAAAGGCATAAAAACTACGTGAGGAGGCAGCGATGAATAAAGCGATCGTCGGAATGCTGGCCATGTTGTGCGCCGTTGCGGCACCCGTTTTTGCGCAATCGTATCCGACCAAAACCGTTCGGCTCATCCTGCCGTTTCCGCCGGGCGGCCCGAGCGACATCCTGGGGCGCGCGCTCGCGCAAAAGCTCGGCGAGCAGTTCGGTCAGCAGGTCATCACGGACAACCGCCCCGGTGCCGGGGGCAACCTCGGCCTCGAGCTCACCGCGAAAGCGCCGCCGGATGGCTATACCCTGGTGCTGAGCTCGCCGCTGATTTCGATCAGCCCATCGCTGTACTCGAAGCTCAACTACGACCCGCAGAAGGATCTCGCCGCGGTTTCGGAAATCGCGATCATCCAGAACGTCCTGCTGG
>JBKJKJ010000225.1:0-19888 GCA_046597455.1 Burkholderiales bacterium | reverse complement strand
GAAGTCGAAGCATGAAGGGCGTTGTTCGTCGTTCATCCTTCGACTTCGGCACCCGTTGCCTACGCTCAGGACGAACGGATTGTGAAGCGAACTTATGAATCAGGCCATTAGCAGCCTGTCGGCCTTCGGCTGGCCGGTTTTGCATAAGGAGCTTGTCGCATCGCAAGTCCGACAAGCTCCTGGTGACGCTTTATTGTAAGCGGACCGTCGCGCTCGCTGCGGGACTTATTCGGGCTGTATCCCCGCGTCCCGGATTTTCCGGCCCCACGCGACGAGTTGCTGCTTCACGAACCGCTCGAGCTCCGCGGGCGTGCTCGGCGCAGGCTGTAATCCGGCATCGACGAGCTTCTGGCTGATCGCCGGCTTTGCGACCGCTTTGACGAGCTCGGCACTGAGCCTGGTGATGATGGGCGCAGGTGTACGCGCAGGCGCGAACATCCCGGCCCACGGCACGGTGTCGAAACCAGGGACCGTCGCACCGACGGGCGGCAGCTCAGGCATCGTGTCGAGCGGCTTGTCGCCCATGAGCGCAATCGCCCGCAGCCGGCCGGCCTTGATCTGCCCCTGGCTCGAAGCCGCATCGACGAACATCCACTGCACGCGACCGCCGACCAGATCGGTCATCGCCGGCGGCGTGCTCTTATACGGAACGGGAAGCGAGTCGAGCTTCGCAGCACTGACGAAGTAAGCGCCGTTCACCTGTCCGGTGCTGTTGCCGAAAGCATACGACGTCTTGCCGGGGTTGGCTTTGATATGCGCGATCAGGTCAGGAACGGTCTTGATACCTGCGTTCGGATTCACCACCAGAACGAACACGTAATAGATGAGGCGCGAGATCGCGGAGAAATCCTTGACCGGATCGTATTGTATTTTTTTGAAGAGAAACGGATTCGCCGAATGCGGGGTGTTGGTGCTCAGAAACAGGGTGTAGCCGTCGGGATTCGCTTTCGCAGCGAGCTCCGCCGCGATCTGCCCCGACGCCCCCGCCCTGTTATCGATGACGAAGCTCGTGTTGAGGGTCGTGCGCAGCTCGTCGGTCACGATGCGCGCCAGGATGTCGGTGCCCGATCCGGCGGCGAAGGGGACGATCACCCGTATCGGTTTCTCGGGATAGCCTTGCGCACAGACTGCGCCCGTCAGACCCAACAGCAACCCGACCGAAAGCATAGACCTGAGCATGGCGTTTTCTCCTGGTAGATTGCGCGGCAGCAAAAACCCGTGACGGCGAAACAAGGCTGGGTGCACGCATACCCCATCACTCCATCACTCCATCACCTCATCACCTCGTCACCCCGTCACGTCATCACTTCATCACTTCATCACCGCATCACCGCAAGATTTTCACACTGCTTCGAGCGGCACGTTCAGCTTCGTCCCGGATACGACGATACCCCCGCGGTTTCCCGGCGCAACGCTGCCATAGCGCACCGCGAAAGCATCCGGCAGCGCCCTCCCGTTCGCGGGACACAGCCACAGGCGCAGCAGATGTCGCTGGCGTTGCGGCTCGGGCCAGTTCTCGAAGTCTGTACGCGAATGCAGGATCTGGTGGTTGTGAAGAAACTGCATGTCGCCGGGCCTGAATTCCATCGACAGGTGTACGGATGGGTCGTTCGTCACGGCATCGAGCAGATCGAGCGCCTCCCAGTGCGCGGCCGTGAGCCGCTTCGCCTGAGGAAAATTCTCTTGGGCGGACTCGATGTACTGGCGCACGTAAATGGCGGTGAGCTTGCCCGCGTGCCAGTGGAACACCGGCATGTCGAACCACGGCAGCATGCCGTCGGGCACTTCACCGCGGCGGTCGGTTGGGAAAGCATCGAACAGCAGCGGCAGCAGGTCGGGGCGCCGTTTCAGAATCTCGTTGTAGCAGGTCGTCGACGAGGCGATGAAACTCTCGCCGCCGGACTTCGCCGTTTTCAGGCAGAGTAGACCGACGAGGTCCACTGAATCGGTGTGATACTCGAGCTTGCGCTTGGTCTGGTAATAACGAACGCTGGGATCGGTCACGTCCACGCCGAGGTCCTTGACGTGCCCGAGCAGGTGGCCTTTCGCGTTCTGCGAGCGCGGCCGGCCGAAATACGAGCCGATTCCCATGTACGCGATCGCGATCTCTTCGCGGGAATAGCGTTCCACCGGCATCCCTCGCATCAGTACGAATCCGCGGCCTTCGAGCAGTTCGTCTGCGACCTGTGCAAGCCGGCTGCCCAGCCGGGGCAGCGGAAAGCTTTCCGGTCCAATGCCCGCAAGCGGTGCGCCCGACACCGCGAAGGCCCGCACAGCGCTTTCGAGCTCCGCAAGTTCCTCAGCACTGAAACTTAAAATCCAGTCGTCGCGCCGCATCAGATCCGCGCCGTACCACACTGCGGGCCCGTGCACCGCCCCCGGTGGCATGGCCGGCGCCGCCAATGAGGCAACTTGATCAGTCTGGGTTTGCATGATCGATCCTGTCGGTTGCAATTCACTCAACGATACAGCAACACGGGCTCGCGCTCCTCGTTCCACGCCTGCTCGTCCGCAACGGTCAGCACGTCGAGGTCGACCGCCGCCGCGGCAGGGTCATCGACCCACTCGCGCAGCAGCGGGCTGCCGTTGATGAGGTCGATCGCGAGACGGTCGCGCTCGTACTCGTATGGAAAATCGCGCCACAGCTCGTATTGAGGATGCAGCGCGCGCAGCGCCTTGAAAGCGAGCGCCTGCAGGCGCCACGGGCGAAACGCCTCGTGATCGTAAGCAGCGTCGTCGGCGTGTATCTGGAGGCCAGCGCAAAGCTTTGCGGCGTGCTTGTGGAAAGTCGGCTCGAACCAGCACTCGCGCACGCGGCAGCCGCGCATCCACTGCGGCGCAATCGAATGCATTGCAGCAAGCAGCGCGCGCGGCTCGATGTCAGGGGCCCCGAAAAGCTCCAGCGGACGCGTCGTGCCGCGGCCTTCTGACAGCGTGGTGCCTTCGAGCATCACCGTGCCCGCGTAACAGCGTGCCATCGAGAGGTTAGGCGCGTTGGGACTCGGATTGACCCACGCGCGTTCGCCGATCGGCCAGCCGTATCCCGGGGCGGCGGCAGGGTTCCAGCCCGACATCGCGACGACCTCGTGCGCCACGTCGAGGCGAAGCGTGCGCACGAACCAGCCCGCAAGCTCGCCGAGCGTGAGCCCGTGACGCATGGGCATCGGCCCGGCGCCGACGAAGCTTTCCCAACCGGCGCGCAGCGTCAACCCTTCGACCGGTCGGCCGGCCGGATTGGGCCGATCGAGCACCCACACCGTTTTCCCGTGAGCGGCGGCCGCTTCGAGCACGTAGCGCAGCGTGGTGATGAACGTGTAGATGCGGCAGCCGAGATCCTGCATATCGACGAGCAGCACATCGAAGCTGTCCATCATCTGCGCGGTCGGCCGGCGCACTTCACCATACAGGCTGAACACCGGAATGCCGTGCAGCGGGTCGGTGTAGTCCGGAGACTCGACCATGTTGTCCTGCTTGTCACCTCGCAGGCCGTGCTGCGGGCCGAAAGCCGCGGTGACCTCAACGTCGTCGAGCGCCGCGAGGGCATCGAGGCTGTGCACGAGGCCGCGCGTCACCGATGCCGGATGCGCGAGCAAAGCGACGCGCTTGCCGGCCAGCGGCTTACGCAGCGAAGGTTCTTCCAGAAGGCGGTCGATGCCGAACTTCATGATCGGTCCTGATTCATGCGCCGGAATCCGGCTCGGGCTTCGCCAGCTCGAGCGCGAACGCCTGCGGGTGGTGGAAATCCGGTTTGCCGGGCGGATGCGCGAGCGCCCAGTACGACAGGACGCCTTCGTCATCCTCGATCACAGCCGAGAGGGCCAGAGACAGTCGCCCGCGTGCGTGCAGCGGCGACAGGCGCGCGAGCGCTATCCCGGCATCGAGCGCCAGCTTCCCCTCTGCGCAGCGCACGCTCGATTGAAGAAATTGAGGATCGAGCGCCCCGTCGATCAGCGGCGCGCCTACACGATAGCGCTCGAACGCGAACACCGCCCACTCTCCCGAAGGCGAGAAATTGAATTCGTGATACGCGCTCGCTTCGCCGAGCCTGATGAACATCTCGCAGCATGTGTGCTGCCAGAGCCGCTCGGTGAAGCGCGGCAGCCGGGATGCGGGTATGCGCAGGCGATCGAAATCCCCTTCGAGGGTGTAGGCCACGGACAGGACGCCCTCCGCGCTTCGGCTCACCCTCGCGTCGATGCGGCGCACTGCACGGCTGCGGGTTTCGGGATGGGGCGTAAGCGCAACGGCGCGCGAGGAGGACTGCATCGGCGCAAAGCCTATCACGATCGCTTTTGAGTGCGCAGGGTCAGGTAACCGCCGATGCCCAGGAAGCTCGCGTTGGTGAGAAAAACCGAAGCCAAGCCGGCTATCGAACCGAGCCCGCCGAAAAGGAGCGGAATCATGAAGTGCGCCACCTGGTTCACGGTGATCCGCATCCCCGCGGTCTCGCCCGCGCGCCCCGGGGGTGACGCGTTGTAGACGAGCGTCATCGACAGCGGCTGACCACATCCGCAACCGATGCCCAGCAGGAACGAAGCCACCGCGAGCGTCCATGCCGTGTGAAAAAGTGGGAAAACCGCATACGCTGCACAGGCGACGAACATGGCATACGTGAGCATTCGCACTTCACTCGTGAGACGCACGGCGAACGGAAGCACGATACGCACGACGATGATCGCGATCGCGAAGGCGCTCATCACCGCACCGATCGCCGTCGCCGACAGGCCCTGGGCGCGTCCATAAATCGGCATGAAGAACTGGTACAGATCCCACGCCGAAGAAACGATGCCGCTCGCGATCAGCGTGTTGCGCAGCGGCCGGTTCTTCAGCAGCTCGAGCACACCGCCGGTGGCTCGGGTCACCCGGCTGTGCACCGTCGAAGGTATCCATCGGGAACCGAACGCCCCGAGCGCGATCGCCGGCACCAGCGGCACGGCAAGCAGCATGAAAGTGCGCGCGTGACCGACGTAATCGATCAGCATGCCCGCGAGCAGCGGTCCAATGAAGTTCGCGGAAGCGAAACCGAGGCTCACCAGGCTGAAATTGCGTGCGCGCTCGGAAGGCGCGGCGATCGCACCGGCGAGCGTCTGCGTTGCAAGCTGAAAGGACATGAATGACACGCCGAGCAGCGAAGCGCTGAAATACAGCGTCGTGAGCTCGGGCCGCAGGAACGGCAGAAGGAGCGCCGTGAACACGCCGCAGCTGCCGAAGAGGAGCGGGATCTGGACGCCGACGCGATCGGTCAGGCGGCCGGCAGGCAGCGCGAGCACCGCAGGCAATGCCGCGTATAACGAGACGACTGTGCCGACGACGAACGGCGTCGCCCCCTGATCGACTGCGAAGAGCGACACCACGACCCGGCTTCCCGCGAAACCGATGTGCGTGAGGAACGTGAGCAGGACGAGGATGTAGAGCGTCATGCGCCGGTCACCGGACGGGCGCGGTCATCGCGCGCGGACCGGTTGAAAACCTCGCCGGTAAAATATTGCGGTGCACGACAGTAAAAGCCACACGGTGATACTGGATTTGGCGTCCCCTTCTTGTTCTTCGCCGCCGGCACGCTCCGGGCGCCGGCCCCGACACGGTCCGTAAAGTGCGTGACGTCACACGAACGCCGATGCTTTCGAATGCGAGTCTAACCTGTCGGTGCGCCCGCCGAGCACACGTTCGTCGAGCGCGATGTCAGAGGCACCCGACATTCCGAGTTTACCGCGTGGCTCAAAGCAGCCCCATCATTCCCGCCGATGCCCCGGCAGCGAGCAGCCACAGCGGGTTCAAGGTGGTTCGCAACACCACCATCACCGTCAGCGCCGTGAGCAGATAACCGCGCCAGTCGTGATTCACGGCGGGCATGAGTATCCAGCCGCTTGCGAATATGAGTCCGATGGTGATCGGCGTGAGACCGCGCCGGATGGCGGCGCCGAGCACGGCCTGCGGGTGGCGCGCGTGGAGGTGCGCGACCAGCATCGTGAGCGTCACCGATGGCACGATGAAGGGAATCGTGGTCGCTGCCGCACCCGCCCAGCCGGCAATGCGCCAACCGATGAGCGGTATGTACATGACGTTGGGGCCCGGCGCGACCTGCGCCAGCGCATAAAGTTGAGCGAACTGCGCACTCGTCATCCAGTCGTGCAACTCGACGACGTAGCGGTGCATCTCCGGCAGCACCGACGGCGCACCGCCCACCGCCAGGAACGCGAGCATCAGGAAGTACAGGAAGACCGCACCGAGATCCGCAATGGCCATCAGAGTTTGCCTTTCCACGCGGCCGTGATGGCCAACGGCGCCAGGACAGCAAGTACCGCGAGCAGCGGCCAGCGCATGACGCCGACACCCAGGAACGCAAGAGTCACGAAAAACCACGGCCGCCAGCGACGCTCGAGCACGCTCGCAACCTTGGCGCCCGTCGAGATCAGAAGCCCCACGGCAACCGCCGACATGCCGGCGAGCGCGGACTGCACGAGAGCAATTTCGCCGTAACGCTCGTGCAGCACGGCTATCGCGCTGACCACGAGCACCGGTGCGCCGAGGAAACCGGCGAGCGCCGCGGCGGCACCCGCCCATCCCGCGAAGCGATAGCCGACCATCACCGTGAGGTTGATCCCGTTGACGCCGGGCAGGAGTTGCGAAAGCGCGACGATCTCGACGAACTCCTGCTCGGTGAGCCAGCGTCGGCGCTCGACGAGCAGGCGCCGACACCAGAAAAGCACACCACCGAAGCTGACCAGCGTAATGCGGGTGAACGCGAGAAACAGGTCCAGCGCGTCGACGTGGGCCGCGTGCGACTCAGGCTCTGTGGCTTTCAGCATCGGCAGTCTCCGGATTGCGCCTGCCCGGCGTCAGGGACTACCATCGCCCCAGCGGCCTGCAAAACAACTTCGAAAGTGATGTATCTGGCAAACGCCTGCTGCGCGGGACCGCCGCCCACGAGCGACTCAAGACCGGCTCCAATATAACGAGTCACTGGCCTGCACGCACGAGGAGTAGATTATGAAAACTGACATGATCGACAGGGCCGCGCAATCCGCGGTGGCTCCAGTGTTCACTACTGTTGCGATCCACGCGGCCGATCGGGGCCCGCGCTTCGAAATCGATCCAACCTGGCCGAAACCCCTGCCCAAAGGATGGATCACCGGCCAGCTCGGCGGCGTGTGCGTCGATCACGACGACAACATCATCGTCACCAACCGCGGCGATATCACCAAGGAGGAGCAGGAAACGTGCGTCCAGGCGCCTGCCATCCTGATTTTCGATCCAGCCGGCGAGCTGATCGACGCCTGGGGCGACTGGGACCTGCTGCCGAGGACAGTTCACAGCTGCTGCGTCGACGCCCAGAACAACGTGTGGATCACCGCCAACGGCGACGGCATGGTACAGAAATACTCGCACAGCGGGGAGCTCCTGCTGCAGATCGGGACGAAAGGCGTTTTCGATACCTCGGACGGCACCCGTAACGGCACGCCGCTCAATTCCGGCCATAACGCATTCATCAAGCCGGCGGGCATTTCGGTCGATCAAACCAACGGTGACGTCTACATCGCCGATGGCTACGGCAACCGCCGCGTGGCGGTCTTCGACTGCAACGGAAATTTCCTGAGGCAGTGGGGACGCCAGGCCACGCAGGCGGAAATCGAGACCGGCGTCGGCGGCGTGTTCGCCGAGGTCGTGCACGCCGTAACGATCAGCAATGCCGGGCTGGTCTACGTTTGTGACCGCCAGGGCGACCGCGTGCAGGTTTTTGACAAAATGGGCAACTTCCAGCGCAACATCTGGATCAGGACGGGTACCGCGATGCTTCCCGACCGCCGCGGCACGGCGTGGTGGGCCGAGTTTTCACGGGACCCGGAGCAGCGATATCTCTACGTGATGAACGGGCGCAACGAGCAGGTTCACATCGTCGATCACGAACGCGGAGAAATCATTTCGAGCTTCGGCCGCCCCGGACACCAGCTCGGCAACTTCACGCACGGGCACAGCCTCGCAGTGGATTCCGCCGGCAGCCTTTATGTGGCCGAAACCAACTACGGGCGGCGGGTGCACCGGTTCAGGCAGGTGTAGCCGCTGAGAGAGTTGGGCATCGTCACTTCGCCGCGGACGCTGCCGCGACCAGCCCCAGCTCGCTCATGATCAGCTTCAGCGCCGCCGCTTCCTGGTCGAGCCACTTGCGCGTTTCAGCGGAGCCCTTGAACTCGATGAGCCACTGGTTTTTTTCGGCATACTGGCGCATCTCGTCGCTTGCCGCCGACTTGCGCATCACCTCTTCCCAGTAAGCGATCTGCGCAGGCGTAATGCCTTTGGGCGCGACGATGCCTTTCCACGAGCCCGAGCTCGGGTAGCCGAGCTCCTGCCAGGTCGGCACCGCCGCAAGCGCTCCGCCGAGACGCTTGTTCGAGCTCACCGCGATGCCGCGCATTTTCCCCGATTCGACGTGGGGCACGCTGGTCGAAACCGAAGTGATGAGGACGTCGATATGGCCGCCGAGCACCGCCGTGACCGTTTCGCCGCCGCCTTTGAAAGCCGGCATCCTCACGCCCTTCAGATTGACCCCTGCCCTGTGCATGGGCAAACCCACTGAAACGCGGTGGCCGGTGCTCGTCAGCGCGATGCTCACCGATGCGGGATTCTTCTTCAGCGCATCGAGGAGGTCCCTGCCCGTCCTGATCGGCGAATCGGCGCGGACCAGCGCGATCATGGGCTCGGTGATCAGGTAGGCGATCGGCGTCAGATCGTTATGCGTGAGCTGGGTGCGCCCCTCGATCGGGTTGACGAGCATCGGCGTGGACATGATGCCGAGGGCGTATGGATCGCCAGTGCGCTGTGCGATGTAGCTGTAAGCCACGATGTGCTCGCCGCCGGAGCGGTTCACGATCGAGCTCGACACGGGCAGCAGCTTCAACTCGGTCCACAACTTGTGGATCAGCCTGCCCGCGATGTCGTTCGATCCGCCCGGCGTCGTCGGGATCGTGAGTTCCACGTTGCGCTCGGGCTTCCAGCCCTGTGCCGGCGCCGCACTCGCCACAGTCAGCAGCGCAATCGAGAGACACAATTTCGAGATCGTCCGCATACGGCCTCCCGTTCCCGGCAGGTGCGCGACACGCACCGCTGCCTCTTACGACCCAGTCACGACCGGTTCTAACATCACACTCCACTAATCCGCGCGCGCCCCCGACATCTTCACGACCTTGCCCCACTTCTCGACTTCCGTGCGAACGAATTCGCCGAATTGCTCGGGCGTGCTCACGAGCGCTTCGAAGCCACTGGCGGCGAGCCGCTCTTTGACCTCGGGCAGGGCGAGCGCCTTCAGGGTCACGGTGTTCAGCCGCGCGATGATGTCCTTCGGCGTGCCGGCCGGGACGGACAACCCGTACCACGAACCGACGTCGTAGTTCTTGATGCCCGCATCTCCCACCGTGGGCAGGTCGGGAAGCGCCGGCGAGCGCTGCGCCGTCGTCATGGCGATGCCCCGCAGTCTTCCGGCTTTCACCTGCGCCAGTACCGACGGCAGGGTTGCGAAACCGACCGACACTTCACCGCTGATGAGCGCGCTGACCGACGGCCCCCCGCCTTTGTACGGCACGTGCAGCAACTTCGTGCCGGTCAGATAACCGAAATACTCGCCCGCCAGATGCGAGACCGAGCCCGTGCCCGATGACGAGTAGACGAGCGCGCCGGGCCGCGCTTTGGCCAGCGCGACGAGCTCTTTCACCGTTCTTGCGGGAATCGACGGATGCACGACCAGCACGTGCGGCGTGGTGCCGAGCTTGGTGACCGGCGCGAAATCGCGAACGAGGTCGTATTTGAGGTTGGGATAAAGACCCATGCCCACCGCGTTGGTCACGGTCATCAGCAGCAGCGTGTACCCATCGGGTGGGGATTTCGCAGCAAGCTCGGTCCCGATCGTGGCCCCGGCGCCGCCGCGGTTGTCGACGATCACCTGCTGCCCGATGCCTTCGCCCAGCTTCGGGCCCAGCACGCGCGCCATCGCGTCAGTGCCGCCGCCGGGCGGAAAAGGAACGATCAGCCGCAGCGGCTTGGCCGGGTACTGCGCATGGGCCGCAGGCGCTACCGCCAGCGCACTGCCGATAGCCAACATCAAAACGCCGTAAGGGAAACTCATCACTCTCCTCTCGTGATCGACCGATGACCGGCCATGGCTTGCGCGCACAGGCGCATGCTTCTTTTTATGATGCCGCCAGTGAAGCTACGCAGCGACCGTCGGCCCTGAGCCCGCCACTGTCGTGCGGTGCAGGATGCGCGGCTGTGTGGTGATCGCATAAGGCCGCGCCCGGTGCAACGCGGCGCGGTTGTCGTACATGACCAGATCGCCCACTCGCCAGTGATGCGTGTAGGTGAACTTCTCCTGGGTCGCAAAATCCAGCAGCTCCTTGAGCAGGGCGCGGCCTTCGTCCTCGGGCATGTCGCGGATGTGGGATGCATGCGAGCCCACGTAAAGCGCCTTGCGGCCGTTCTTCGGATTGGCGCGGATGATCGCCTGCGGCACCGGCGGGAATCGCTTGTCTTCGTCCTCGTTGGTGAGCTTGAAGCCCAGGCCGCGGCGCGAATAGGCGTAGTGGTGGACTGCTGCCAGGTTTTCGAGCTCGCGCTTGCGCGCTTCGGGCAGCGCATCGTAGGCGGCGCGCAGGCTCGCGAACTGCGTCTCGCCGCCGTCCGGCGGCAGCACGCGCGCATGCAGCAGCGACGCTTTCGCGGGAACGCGCTTGAAAGAGCTGTCGGAATGCCAGTTGCGCTGGCCGAGGCGATACTGAAGGCGCGGGTCGTCGGCCGCCATCAGCTTGCCATCCGGATCGAGATTGGAAATCACCGAGACGTGCTTTACGGTGAAATTGTTGGCGATGTGGCCTTGCGTCTTTTCCAGCTCGCCGAAGCGGCTGCTGAATGCAATCTGCTGCTCGTCGTCGAGCGGTTGGCCCGGGAATACGAGCACCGAGTGCGTTTCGAACGCGTCCTCGATTTCCGCGAACGTGGCCTCGTCGAGCGCGCTCAGATCGACCCCGGTGATTTCCGCGCCGAAGACAGGGGTGAGCTTGCGAACCTGTATCGTCATCGTTTCCATCGTTCGCTCCTCTAGCAGCCTGTCGGACTTACCAGTCAGGACACGCTGCTAAAAGCAAAACCGGCCGCGCGTCCACAAAAAATAAATTCAAAAAGCCTCGAAACAATGTTTTCAACTCCAATTCGGCGGGCCGGGTTTGCATAAGGAGCTTGTCGCATCGCAAGTCCGACAAGGTCCTGGAGACGAAAATGCGGCTGCGGGCGTTGTTTGCATCTATGATAGCAGCACATAGCAGCATGCTAGTGTCGTGATTCTGAAGTTCGCATCATTTTTCGCCGTCCGTTCGTGCTGAGCGTAACGATGTGAAGTCGAAGCATGAAGGGCGTTGTTCGTCGTTCATCCTTCGACTTCGGCACCTGTTGCCTACGCTCAGGACGAACGGATTTTGAAGCGAACTTATGAATCAGGCCACTAGCGATCGAAGCGGACCGGGGAATTCGAAGCCGCAACGACGAACCCGCACGCCTGTGCGACACACACAAGGGAGGAGACCGATGACTCCATGCAGTCCACATGTCGATCATTCGCGACGCGGCGCCCGCCTCGCCCGCGTGCTGCCCGCCTTCATCGCAGCGCTCTCAGTCTGGGCGCCCATCGCCGAAGCCGCGGACTGGAAACCCACGAGCCAGGTCGAGATCGTGGTGCCGAACGCGCCCGGCGGCGGCAACGTCGTCGTCGGCCGCGTACTGCAGAAGGTCTGGCAGGAGCGCCGGCTGGTCGCCGCCCCGACCACCGTGGTGAACAAGGCGGGCGGCGGCGGCAACGTCACGCTCAACTATCTCAGCCAGAAAGCGGCCGATCCCCAGGTGATGGCCGTGGTGTCCGTCACGCAGCAGTTGAACTACATCGTGGGCACCAGCACGCTGCGGCATCGGGATTTCACCCCGCTCGCGATCATGATCGGCGACTTCATCGGCTTCGCCGTGCGCGCCGACTCGCCGATCGTGTCGGGCCGTGACCTGCTCGAGCGCCTGAAGAAAGACCCTGCTGCGCTCTCGGCCGGCGTGACCGCGATCGGCGGCAACAATCATATCGCCTACGTGATGGCGGCGCGCTCGGCGGGCATCGACACCCGCAAGTTGAAGACGCCGGTGTTTCAGTCGTCGGGCGAATCGGTGACGGCGCTTCTCGGCGGTCACATCGACGTGCACATCGGCAGCGTCGGGCCGCTGACCAAGCAACTCGAAGCGGGCCGCGTGCGTATCGTCGCCATCACCTCCGATCAGCGCCTCACCGGGCCTTTCGCGGCCGTCCCGACGTGGAAGGAGCAAGGCATCGCCGGCACGTTCAACACCTGGCGCGGCTTGTGGGGCGCGAAAGGCCTGAGCACCGACCAGGTCGCCTACTGGGACGGCGTTTTCGAGCAGGTCGCCCGCGACCCGCTATGGAAGGCCACGCTGGAATCGAACCACTGGCAGAACGATTATCGCAACATCCGCGATGCCATGCGCTACCTGGACGCGGTGCACGTGGAGTTGCGCGACGTGCTGAAAGACCTGGGTCTGGCGAAGAGACTCGACTAAGGCAGCGCGGGCCGGGCACGTCGCATCAGCGCCAGCCACAGGATGGCGATCGCGGCAATCGCCACGAACGGCGCCGCGAGGGCATTCATGACCTGCCAGCCCTGATACGTGAAAAGCGCCCCGACCGAAAGTGAGCTCAACACCATGGTGGAAGCGACCGCCATGTCGTTCACGCCCTGCACTTTCCCACGCTCGGCCGGCGTGTGCGTTTCCGTCAGCAGCGCCGAAGCGCCGAGATACATGAAATTCCACCCCACCCCCAGGAGCACGAGTGCGAGCCAGAAATTGCGCACCTCGATTCCATTGATCGCGACGATCACGCACGCACCCATCAGCATCGCACCGACGATCATCACCGGCAGCAGTCCGAAGCGTTTGATGAGCGATCCGGTGACGAACGACGGTGCGAACATGCCGACCATGTGCCACTGGATCACGAACGCCGCCGCGCTGAACGGGTGCTGGCACGCGACCATCGCGAGCGGCGTGGCGGTCATGAGCAGGTTCATTACGCCGTAGCCGACCACAGCGCACAGGACGGCCACGACGAACGCGGGCTGGCGGGCGATCTGGCTCAAGGGGCGTCCCGCGCCGACGGTGTCGGCGGCGCTCAACCGGGGGATCTCGAGTCGGCTCACGACGAAGAGCGTGAGCAGTGCGAAGACGACGAGCGAGAAGTAGGCGCCTGCGTACAGGTGTCCGGCCACGATGTCGCGCGTGATCTTGCTCGTTTCCGGCCCCAGGAAGCCGCCGACGATGCCGCCCCCGAGAACGAGCGACATCGCGGTGGCCTTGAATTGCGCCGGGACCACCTCGGCAGCAGCGAAGCGATAGTACTGGCCCGAAGCGAAGTAGATCCCGAGCACGAGTGTGCCGGCACACAACAACCAGAAGCTCTGTGCGTAAATGGCGAAAGCACACAGCAGCGCGCCGAGCATCCCGCACCCCGCGCCTGCCGAAAACCCGGCGCGGCGACCATGGCGTTTCATCAGCATGGACACCGGAAGGGTCGACAATGCCGAGCCGAGGAAATACGCCGTGACCGGCAGTGTCCCCAGCGATTTGTCGGGCGCAAGCGCATACCCCGCGAGCGCGTTCACCGTGATCAGGATCGAATTGTTGACCAGGAGCAGCGCCTGGCAGGCGGCAAGCAGGCCGACGTTTTTTTTGGACAGCTCCATCTGGCGCTCCATCGTTTCGGATCCTGCTGCGTAATCACCCCGAATTCGCGCGCGATCGTGCATCACGGGATCGCCACGCGATCATCGACAAGCGAAGTCCGCCGAACCGATCACTAACGCATCTCTGAGTAAACCCTGGTGGACCAGTCAACGTCATTCTGGCGAAGGCCAGAATCCATTTCGATCGACGCGTTAACCATGGATGCCGGCGTACGCCAGCATGACGATGAGGTTGATCAGAGCGTCCCTAAACGTCAGCGCACGTTCTTGCCGACCCACCCCGCGATGAAGCTCGCAATCTCCAGGTTGTTTTTCTCCAGCATCAACATGTGCCCGTTGCCGCGGATACCGACGTCCTCGAGGCGCACGAAAGTATTCGACACCCCGGCCTGGGCCAGGTATTTGGAAGTGCAGTGATCGTAGATCGCGTGATACGACGATTCGGCGGCGAGTATCAGGATCGGGATGCCGGCGAGTGTCGGCATGCGGCGCACCGGTGCGCCCTGAAGCCGGCAGCGTTCCAGGTTCGGTCCGTCGGCCACTGTCTCGCGCACCACCACCAGCTGCTTCGGATCGGAGACGGCAGGGTCGTAAGTCATCGGAATATCGGTCACGCCCCACAACCTCCCAGGCGTTTCGCCGAACACCGCGTTGGAGAAAGGCGGACCGCTCGGCTCGGCGGCGATGATCGCTTTCACCAGCTTCGGCCGCGCATCCGCGATCGGCCAGCCGATCGCGCCCGACTGCGAGTGCGTCATGATGATTGCCGGACCGATCCGGTCGAGCAGCGCTGCACCCGCGTCCCGATTGAGCGCCTGAGTTGTTGCGTTACTGGCGATGTACTGGACCTGCGACGCATAGAACTGATCGAAGATAGGGTCGCCCTGCTGGCCTTTTCGCGGACCGTCTCCCGGCCACTGCGTATGCAGTCTTGCCTGCGGCCACAGGTTGAATTTCTCGTGCGCGGTAAAGCGCTGTTCGATTTGCGATGCCGGGAAGCGCGTGAGCGGCCCCATCGAATCGGCCTGCGGCGAGCGGCCCCGGCCGGGCTGATCGATCACGTATACGGCATAACCCTGCTCGAGGAAGTACTGTGCCCAGCCCTTACGTCCGTCCGGCGTCCCCGTGAAGTTGGTACCGGTCTGCGCCGCGCCGTGAATCATTACGATGGGGTACGGATGCCGGCGTTGCACGGGAATCTGATACTCCACATACATCTGCCCTTCCATGAGCGGCCCTGACTTGGCTTCGACGTAGCGGCCGCCGACGTAGAAATAGCCGCTTGCCGGCGCCGCCCCCGGTCCGCTACTGTCCGATTGCTGCTGCGGAACCGCGCACCCGCTCAAGCCAGCGATTCCGAGTACTGCCGCAGCCAGCGATTTCAAATGTCCGGGAATCTGCACTGTCGTCCTCCAAAAAAAAAGTATCGCATCGATACTATCAGCTTGCCGCGTGGCCATACCACCGGCGCTCGCGACGCACAACCGACTGGAATGCCTACGCACGGTACCACGCAGCAGCGCATGCTCGCATGCAGTGCAACATCGTGCGCAGGTTTTCAGTTAATCTTGGATCATCCCACGACGCATTGAGCCGATGACACGCTACAAGTACGAGCTGACGGGAGCAATGCTGGCGATAGGCCTCGTCGTCTATATCGTCGTTGCAGCTTCCAATTCCGTGGTGGTGGCACTCGCGACAGCAATCGTGAGCATGGCGCTCTACCTTGGCGGGGCGCGCCTGTCGGTCGTCTGTTACGCCCTGCTTAGCAGTTGGGCCCATCGCGGAGCCGATACCCCCACATCGACCGACCGCAGCATGATGGTCATCCTTTGGCCGTTCGCGCTGCCTGTCGCCGGCGTGGTCTACGGCGCGCTTGGCATCGTCAACCGTGTCATGCCGGACATGCAGGGCTAAGAAACTTCAGGGCCTTCCTCTCACTGCGCATCGAAACGCGGTGCGCCAGACCTCCCGCGATCGCCCCCTGCCCCGATCCCGCGAGATCTCCCCGAGACTTTTCCGCCAGCCGGTTTCGGCATAATGGCGGATGTTTGTCCCGCTGCAGAAAGCTGTGAGGGCTGCAATATTTTCCCTTAGAATTGCCCTCCGTTCCAAGAATGCCGGCGTGTAAAAGAACCGGCACACCATAAAAATCCGTGCGCGACGCGCGCACGCCGGGGGGCGCATCGTCATCATGACGCGCTGTGTGCAACCAGTCGAATCATCTTCATGACGCCTAGCGCTCCGCAGGGTAGTTCAGGATTTTCGATGGTCGAGCTGGCGCTGCGCCGGCCGTATACCTTCATAGTCATGGCGATGCTGATCGTGCTCGCCACACCGTTCGCGCTGCGCAACATGGCGACGGACATCTTCCCGGACATCAACATTCCGGTGATCAGCATCATCTGGAACTACAGCGGCCTGTCCGCACAGGAGATGGGCCAGCGCGTCGCCGCCCAGAGCGAGCGCGGCCTCACCACCACGGTGAGCGACATCGAGCATATCGAGTCGCAATCGCTCGCCGGCGTCACCGTCATCAAGGTGTTCTTCCAGCCGACCGCCAACATCCAGACGGCAATCGCGCAGGTGGTGGCCGCGATGCAAACCCAGGTGCGCCAGTTGCCGCCCGGCATCACGCCGCCGCTGGTGATCAAGTATTCGGCATCCAGCATCCCCGTCATGCAGCTCGCGCTGTCGAGCCCGACGCTGCCGGAGCAGTCGGTATTCGACGCGGCGGTGAACCAGTTGCGCCCGCAACTCGTCACGATCCCCGGCGTCGCCGTCCCTTTCCCTTACGGCGGCAAAGCGCGCGTGATCTCGGTCGATCTCGATTTGCAGGCGCTGCAGGCGCGTGGGCTTTCACCGGCGGATGTGGTGACGGCGGTGAACACCCAGAACCTGATCCTGCCCTCGGGAACGGTGAAGTTCGGCGACACCGAATACAGCGTGAAGATGAACGCATCCCCGGACGCGATCAGCGGGCTCAACGACCTGCCAGTGCGCACCCAAGGCGGCGCCACCACCTACGTGCGCGACGTGGCCCAGGTACGCGACGGCTTCTCGCCCCAGACCAACATCGTGCGGCAGAACGGCGAGCGCGGCGTGCTGCTGTCGGTGCTGAAGAACGCGGGGGTCTCCACGCTCGATATCGTGGCCAACGTGAGGGAGATCCTGCCTCGCGCGACGCAGATTCTGCCGAGCGACATCACGGTCACACCGCTCTTCGATCAATCGGTTTTCGTCAGGGCCGCGGTCACGGGTGTGATGGTCGAGGCGCTGATCGCCGCCCTCCTCACCGCGCTGATGGTTCTGGTCTTCCTCGGCAACTGGCGCAGCACGCTCATCATCGCGCTCACCATCCCGCTATCCCTGCTCGCCTCCATCCTCACCCTCTTCGCGTTCGGCGAGACGCTCAACCTGATGACGCTCGGCGGGCTCGCACTGTCGGTCGGCATCCTGGTCGACCAGGCGATCGTCACCATCGAGAATATCGAGCGTCACCTGCACATGGGCACCGAGCTGCACGAAGCGATCACCGTCGGCGCGGGCGAGATCGGCGTGCCGGCGTTCGTGGCGACGCTGTGTATCTGTATCGTCTTCGTACCGATGTTTTTCCTCTCCGGCGTCGCGCGATTCCTGTTCGTGCCCATGGCCGAGGCGGTCGTGTTCGCGATGATCGCCTCCTACATACTCTCGCGCACCCTGGTGCCCACTCTCGTCATGCTGCTGATGGGGCACGCGAGCGCGCCCCGAAACGTGCAAGCGAGCGGATTTCAGCGGCTGTATCACGCCTTCGACCGGCAGTTCGAGCGCGTGCGCCACGCCTACGCGCTGACGCTCTCGTCGCTGCTCGAGACGCGCAAAGGCTTCGCCATCGGTTTTCTGGCTTTCTGTGTACTCTCGTGCCTCCTCTACCCGGTGCTCGGGCGCGATTTCTTCCCGAGCGTGGATGGCGGCCAGATCCGACTGCATTTTCGCGCGCCCACCGGCACGCGCATCGAGGAGACCGCGCGCGTCGCCGACGCGGTCGAAGCGGCGATCCGGGAGCTCATCCCCCGCGACCAGCTCGAGACCATCCTCGACAACCTGGGCGTGCCGAACAGCGGCATCAACCTTTCGTACAGCAACGCCGGCGTCATCGGCACCTTCGACGGCGAGATCTTGATGTCGCTGCGCAGGGGCCACCGCCCGACCGAAGAGTTCGTCTCGCTGCTGCGCGCGGAGCTGCCCAGGCGTTTCCCTGGAATCGAGTTCTTCTTCCAGCCCGCCGACATCGTCACGCAGATCCTGAACTTCGGCCTGCCCGCCGCGATCGACGTCCAGTTCACCGGCCCCAACATGACGCAAAATGCCGCGCTCGCCGCCCAGCTCGTGAAATCCATCAGGCAGATTCCCGGGGCTGTCGACGTGCACGTTCACCAGCGCCTGGACAACCCCGCCGTGGATTTGCAGATGGACCGATCGCGCCTGCAGCAGGTCGGGCTCACCGCCTTCAACGTCGGGCAGAACGTCCTCGTTTCACTATCGGGCAGCTTTACGAGCGCGCCTGCATTCTGGCTCAATCCGCAAAACGGCGTGGTCTACCAGATCCAGATCCAGACGCCGCAGTACCGCATGGAATCACTCGACGCCCTGCTCAACACGCCGGTCGGCGTGGGGGGCAACGCGGCCAACCCCAACGCCTCGAGCGGCACCACCCAACTCCTCGGCAATCTGGTCGAAGCGAAGCCCGGGCGCAGCCCCGCCATCGTGTCGCGCTATAACATCGCTTCGGCAATCGATGTCTACGTGAGCGTCCAGGGAACCGATCTCGCCAGCGTCGCAAACAAGGTTCAGGAGCACGTCGACCAGTTGCGGCCCAAGCTTCCGCGCGGCAGCCAGGTTGTCGTTCGAGGACAGGTGCAGACCATGCAAAGCTCGTTCGTCGGCCTCGGCGTCGGCCTCGCGATGGCGATCGTGCTGGTGTACCTGCTCGTCGTCGTGAACTTCCAGTCGTGGATCGACGCCGTCGTCATCATCGCGGCGCTGCCGGCCGCCCTCGCGGGGATCGCCTGGATGCTGTTCATCACCGGCACGACGCTGAGCGTGCCCGCGCTCACCGGCGCGATCATGTGCATGGGGGTGGCCACCGCGAACAGCATTCTGCTCGTGTCGTTCGCGCGCGATCGGCAGGCCGTTGGCGTCGCGCCGCTCACCGCGGCACTCGAGGCCGGCGCCACGCGCATCCGTCCCGTGCTGATGACCGCACTGGCCATGATCATCGGCATGATCCCGATGGCGCTGGGCCTCGGCGAAGGCGGCGAGCAGAATGCCCCCCTGGGGCGGGCGGTGATCGGTGGTCTCATCTTCGCCACCGTATCGACGCTGTTCTTCGTCCCGGTCGTCTACGCGGCGATTCATCTGCGTCTGGCGCGGCGCAAAGCCGCACGCACGCCGGTCAGCCCGCCCATCGCACACGGGCCGGTCAGTGGTTCGCATCAGGAGACCTGAAGCAATGTCTGAAGAACATCATTCCGAGCTCGAGGCACTCGAGGACACGGGCGATATGGAAAAACGCCGCCGAACGATGCGCCGCGCCAAGCTGTTGACCGCAGTCGTTCTCGTGCTGCTGGTCATCGGGGCCGGGCGCACGGTGTACAGCCGCATGTCCAATTCGCGCAGCCTCGAAGCGGATACGAAGGAGCAGGCGCGGCAATACGTGAAGACCGCATTCCCGAAAAGCGGCGGCGCCGATCAGACCCTCGCGCTTCCCGGCACCCTGCAAGGCTACGTCCAATCGCCGATCGCCGCGCGCGCGAGCGGTTATCTGAAGCGCTGGACGAAGGACATCGGCAGCCGCGTCTCGAAAGGCGAGCTCCTCGCCGAGATCGATGCGCCGGAAATCGACCAGCAGCTTTCGCAGGCGATCGCCGCCCGCAACCAGACTGCGTCGAGCCTCGGGCTCGCCAAAAGCACGCTCGAACGCTGGGAGGCCTTGCGCAAGAAGGACGCCGTGTCGCAGCAGGAGCTCGACGAGAAACGCAGCGCCGAAGCGCAGGCGCTTGCCAACGTGGCGGCCGCGGAAGCGAACGTCCAGCGGCTGCGGCAGCTCGAAAGCTTCAAGCGCGTGG
>JBKJKJ010000003.1:0-4840 GCA_046597455.1 Burkholderiales bacterium | reverse complement strand
CAGCGTATGCGGGCGATCTCCGAGGTCACCTTGGTGCCCGGGAGCACGCCGCCCTTGCCCGGCTTCGCGCCCTGGGAGAGCTTGATCTCGAATGCTTTGACGTGCTTTGCCAGGGCCTTCGCGCGCTCCGCCGAAAACGTGCCGTCCGCGTTGCGAATGCCGTATTTGGCGGTGCCGATCTGCATGATGACGTCGCACCCGCCTTCTCCATGGTACGGTGACAGGCCGCCTTCCCCGGTGTCCATCCAGCAGCCGGCCTCGGCCGCGCCGCGTGACAGTGCGCGAACCGCCGGCTCGGAGATGGCGCCGAAGCTCATCCCGCTGATATTGACGACGGAGCGCGCTTCGAACGGATCGCTGCAATAACCGTCGCCGATGAGCACCGAAGGGGTCGGGAGCCGATCCTCCTCGAGCACGGGAAAAGCGTGGTTCACGAAAATGATGGCCCCCGGCTCGCGCAAGTCGTTCGTCGAGCCGAATCCTATGAGCCCCCCTTCGTTCTTTGCGCTCTTGTAAACCCAGCTGCGCGTCGCGCGGTTGAAAGGCATCTCGTCGCGATCGCCTGCGAAGAAATACTGTCGGAAATATTCACCGAGATTCTCGAAAAAGAAACGCAGCCGCCCGACGACTGGAAAGTTTCGAAGAACCGTGTGCTTTTTCTGCGTGACGTCGTGAATGACCAGCACCAGGAGCCCGATGATGATGATCAGACCGATGACGGTGCCGACGCCGTACGAAACCACGCTTATCATGCCATCCATTCTCGCTCCGCTGGGTGTGCGCTCGCCGGTGCCCGGGCAGTGGGAAAACGCAAGATTTCCCGCAGTGACCTTCCGCCTACGGTCAGCAACCATCAATCCGAGCAAAGGCCGGGGTTTCGACCTTGATACAATGATCTACCAAAAACGCCTGCAGAGGAAATCGGTGGATCTGGCATCGGAGATCGAGCGCAACGTGACTGCCGCGATCGCGGAAGACGTGGGGACCGGGGACTGGACCGCAATGCTGACACCGCAAGGCCGGACCGCGCACGCCGCAGTGGTGTGCCGCAGTGCGGCGGTGCTCTGCGGACAAGCGTGGTTCGAGATCTGCTTCCGCAAGCTCGATCCGGATTCGCGGATCACGTGGCGCGCGCACGAAGGCGACGCCCTGGCGCCCGGCGCGGCGGTTTGCGACATCACGGGCGACACGCGGGCGCTGCTCACCGGTGAGCGCACCGGCCTCAATTTTCTGCAGACACTTTCCGCTGTCGCGACCATAACGCGTCGCTACGTCGATGCTGTCGCCGGCACGCGGGCTGCAATCGTCGACACCCGCAAAACCCTGCCGGGTCTGCGTTTCGCGCAGAAATATGCCGTGCGCGTAGGCGGCGGAACGAATCACCGTCTGGGACTGTACGACGGCATGCTCATCAAGGAGAACCACATTGCCGCGGCGGGCAGTGTGACGCGCGCTCTGGAAGAGGCCCGCAGAATCGCCCCCCGGGACGTCTGGCTACAGATCGAGGTGGAAACACACACGCAACTCGAAGAAGCGCTGGGCGCGGGTGCCACGATGATCCTGCTCGACAACATGACGCCTGACGAGATGCGCCGGGCCGTGGACATCACCGCAGGCCGCGCTCAGCTCGAGGCATCGGGCGGTATCACGCTCCAGACCGTCCGCGCGGTGGCCGAGACCGGCGTGGACCGAATCTCAATCGGCAGCCTGACCAAAGACATCAAGGCCGCCGACCTGTCGATGCGGTTCGTTCAACAGCGGTAAGCGCCAATCCGCCCACCCTCGCCGGACGCTCAGGCTGCACAGCCGTTCAGCGCGGTGGAAGATGTTCCCGGATGACGCGCTCGATCTCGCCCAGTTCCGCGTCCACCGTCAGCGGTTTCACGCACTGTGAAATCGCCGTGTCCGGATCTTTCAGGCCGTGCCCTGTGAGGGTGCACACGATCGTCGTGCCTTCGCGTATGCGGCTTAGCGCGAGATCTTTCATCACACCGGCAATCGAGATCGCAGATGCCGGTTCGCAGAATACGCCTTCGGTCTGCGCGAGCAGCTTCTGAGCGTGAAGAATTTCTTCGTCGGTGCACTCGGCAAACCAACCTCCGGATTCGCGCTGCGCGTTGAGCGCGAGCTGCCACGATGCCGGGTTGCCGATGCGGATGGCAGTCGCGACGGTCTCGGGATTCTCCACCGGCCTGCCGCGAACGATGGGCGCCGAGCCCGATGCCTGGTAACCGATCATGATCGGCCTGCGCGTGGCGATTTTCTCGCGATGGAAAGGGCATTTGCCGTCGCAGTAGGCACACGCACGCGTCTGCTCGCACGCCGCTTCGCTGTAACCCGCCCAGTGCGCGCCGATGTTACCGGCGTTGCCCACCGGCAGAGCGTGGTACTCGGGCGCATCCCCGAGCGCTTCGAGCACTTCGAATGCGACCGTCTTCTGCCCCTGCGGGCGAAAGGGATTGATGGAATTGACGAGCGCCACACCGGTGGTTTCGGCGGCCAGCTGCACGAGCCGCATGCCATCGTCGAAGTTGCCGCGGATCTGAATCACCACCGACCCGTGCATCATCGCCTGCGACAGCTTGCCCAGCGCGATCTTGCCTTCGGGTATCAGCACGAAGCACGCGATACCGGCGCGCGCGGCGTACGCGGCGGCGGCGGCAGAGGTGTTGCCTGTCGATGCACAAATGATCGCTTTCGCGCCCGCTTCGATGGCTTTGGTCACCGCCATCGTCATGCCGCGGTCCTTGAACGACCCGGTCGGGTTGAGGCCTTCGAACTTGGCGTAAATCCGCACGTCTTTACCGAACTGCCGGGGCAGATTCTTCAGTTCGATCAACGGCGTGTTGCCCTCGTTCAGCGAGATGACCGGGGTTTTCGCATCGACCGGCAACCGGTCGCGGTATTTTTCGATGAGTCCTTGATAGTGAGCCATTTTCAGTTCAGTCAGTTCAGCTGTTCGAGGCGGATACGGGTCACCTTGCCGGCAACCACGGGCAGCGCTTCTATTTTCAGAAGCGCCGCGTCGACGTTCTTCTCGATCGTCTGGTGCGTGAGCATGATGATGTTCACCTGATCTTCGCCTTCATGAGGCTCCTTCTGCACCATCGCGTCGATCGAAATATCGAGGTCCGCGAGTATGCGCGTGATGTCGGCCAGCACGCCGGGCTTGTCGTAAACCCGCATGCGCAGGTAATACGCGGTCTCGACCTCACTCATCGGGAGTATGGGTGTGCTGGAAAGCTGGCCGGGCTGGAACGCGAGATGAGGCACGCGGTGCTCCGGGTCGGCCGTCAGCATGCGCGCCACGTCCACCAGATCGGCCACGACCGCAGAAGCCGTCGGCTCGGCGCCTGCCCCTGCGCCGTAATACATCGTCTGACCTACCGCATCCCCTTTGACCAGAATCGCGTTCATCACGCCTTCGACGTTCGCAATCAACCGTTTCGCGGGAATCAGCGTGGGGTGCACGCGAAGCTCGAATCCTTTCGGCATGCGCTTCGCGATACCGAGCAGCTTGATGCGGTACCCGAGCTCCTCGGCATAGCGGATGTCTTCGCGAGTCAGCTTCGCTATGCCTTCGATGTAGGCCGAGCTGAACTGCATGGGGATGCCGAAGCCGATGGCGGCCATGATCGTGAGCTTGTGCGCGGCGTCGACGCCCTCGATGTCGAAAGTCGGATCGGTTTCGGCGTAGCCGCGCGCCTGGGCTTCTTTGAGCACGTCGCCGAAGCTCGCGCCTCTCTCCCTCATTTCCGAGAGGATGAAGTTGCTGGTGCCGTTGATGATTCCGGCGATCCATTCGATACGGTTCGCCGAGAGCCCCTCGCGCAGCGACTTGATGATCGGAATTCCACCGCCGACCGCGCCTTCGAAAGCGACCATCACGTCGTTCTTCTGGGCCGCTTCGAAGATCTCGTTGCCGTGCTGCGCGAGCAGCGCCTTGTTGGCCGTGACGACGTGCTTGCCGTTCGCGATGGCTTTCAACACGAGCTCGCGCGCGATACCGGTGCCCCCGATCAGCTCCACGACGATGTCGATGTCCGGGCTGTTCACGACTTCGAACGCATCCGCAGTGACGATCGCCTCCTTACCGACGAGGCTGCGCACCTTTTCGATGTCCTTGTCCGCCACCATCTTCATGGTGATGGACGAACCCGCTCGCCGGCTGATCTCTTCCTGGTTGCGCTTGAGGACCGTAAATGCCCCGCCGCCGACCGTGCCGATGCCGAGTAGTCCTACGTTGATTGGTTTCATAGCAGCCCGTCTTTGCGGAACATTTCTTTAATCCCCCGTACCGCCTGCCTCGTCCGTGCTTCATTCTCGATCATGGCGAAACGCACGTGGTCGTCGCCATAGTGGCCGAAGCCCACACCGGGCGCGACCGCGACTTTGGCTTCCGCGAGGAGTTTCTTCGCGAAGTCGAGCGAGCCCATGCTTTTGTACGCGTCGGGTATCGGTGCCCACACGTACATCGTCGCTTTCGGGATTTCGACGTTCCAGCCTGCCGCGTGCAAGCCGCCGCACAGAACGTCCCGGCGCTTCTGGTATGACAAACGCACCTCCTCGACGCACTCCTGGGGCCCATCGAGCGCCACGATAGACGCGACCTGAATCGGCGTGAACGTGCCGTAGTCGTGATAGCTTTTCATCCGGGCGAGCGCGGTGACGAGCTCGCGGTTGCCGACCATGAAGCCCACGCGCCAGCCCGCCATGTTGTAGCTTTTCGACATGGTGAAGAACTCGACGGCAATTTCACGCGCGCCCGGCACTTCGAGTATGGAAGGCGCCCGGTAGCCGTCGAAGACGATGTCGGCATAAGCCAGATCGTGCACCACGT
>JBKJKJ010000002.1:0-10839 GCA_046597455.1 Burkholderiales bacterium | reverse complement strand
GGACGCTTGCCGCGGCTGGAGCGCACGTCGAGGACGTCGCGCTGCCGCCGGAGTTCGCAGACATCCCCGACGCGCACCGATGGATTTCTAGCTTCGAATTCTCACGCAATTTCACGTGGGAAATCGAGAACCACTGGGAACGCATCAGCGAGACGTTGCGCAACGGCAGGCTCAAAGACGGACTTTCGTGCAGCTTCGCGCGCTATCGCGAGGCGCGCGACCTGGCGCAGCACGCCCGCGCGATGCTTGACATTGCATTCGGCGATTCAGACGTCCTGCTGGTGCCGGCGGTATCTGGTGAGGCGCCTGTCGGCCTGAACGCCACCGGCAACGCGTCGTTCTGCGCGATCTGGACCGCCATGCACGTGCCGGCGATGACGCTGCCGCTATTCAAAGGCCCGAACGGCCTGCCGGTCGGTGCGCAGTTCGTCGCCCGGCGCAATGCCGACCGCCTGCTCATGGCCGCGTGCCGCTGGGTCATGCGAAAGGCGAGCTAGCAGTTTGTTGAAATTCGATGATTTTGGCTCGCCATGCAGAAACATGCCATTCGCATACGCCGTAAATTCAATGAGTTATACCGCTCAGCTTCATCGTCAAGACGATCAAATCGCCTCTTTTAAGAGAAATTCAACGGACTGCTAGGTCAAATCCCGGCGTCCCCGGCGCCACCCGGGACGGGATGAATGCCCGGTGCCCGATCCTGAGTGATGAATGAAGAGCGCACGCTGCGCTGTTATATTCAGGCTTTCGCAGTCATCAATCCGCATTCATCCCTGAGGTACGCATCATGCCCGCATGGCTATGGCCCGCCGTCAAACTGATACTCCCGCACGTGGGGACCATCGTCGCTGCGGCCAAGCCCGCTTTCACCCGGAAAGCCGCCGATCCGACCGAGGAAGGAGACGTGGTCGCGCAGCAGATTGCGGAGCTGCAGGCAGCGGCGTCCCAGAACGCGTCACTGATCAAGGAGCTTGCCGAGCAGCTGCGCCTGACGGTTGCCGCGCTCGAGCAGGGTGCAGCCGATACCGAAAAGCGGCTGCGCCGGGCTTACACGGTTGCGACTGCTTCAGCGGTTGTGGCGTTCGCCGCGATCGGCATCGCCATTTACGCAGCCGCCACCTGACGTCAGTCTGCCCCGGATATCCCGCGAGGCACCTTCGACGTCTGAGGCCACCGCCGTCCCGCCATCGGACGCTACTTTTTCTTACTCGTAGCGCGCTGCGGTGTTTTGTTCTTCGCCGCGGACGCCGTCGCACTGAGCACCCGCGCGGCTTTGCGCACCGCCGCGTCCTCCACCCAGATGATCGCGCCCCAGCGGCCGTTGCCGGCGCTGAGCGCGTCGATACCCGTCACGTTGACCGCGTTGTCGCCGAGCTTTTTCAAGTGATCGGTCAAGGCGCCGGTGCGATCCTTGCCCTGGATGAGGAAGCCGCGTTTCTCCGGGGTGAAGGTCAGCCCCGCTTTGCCCACGGCGCGCTTGAAGCGTTGCGTATCGGCGGGAACCACATCGATCTGGGCGCGCCGCCCGCGCTGCACGCCGATGCACGCCAGCAGGTCGACCCCTGAGCTCACCAGCGTCGAGAGCACGCCGAAAGCCTTTGCCGGCGTGTTCGGAACGCTGATCGAAAAGTATTCCACTTTGCGTACGATGTCGGCCATATTTTCCTCCTGCAATCCTCCTACAGCGTAAAGCGCAAGGATTCGAGCAGCGCCCCGGGCAGGCGGGCGCTTCCGGTCGAGCGCTCGTCGTACGTCGAAATGCTCGGCAGCAACTCACGCTCGTTCGTGAAATCGACGAGCTGATTGCCGAGCATGCGATAAATCGTGTCGTCGAAGCGCAGCGGATTCACCGGCGCTGCGATGCGCCCATTTTCCACCCGGAACGTTGCGAATCGCGTCATACCCGTCATGCGGCCTGCGGGCCGGTCCGAGAAGTTCAGATACCACAGATTCCCGATATAGAGGCCGGTGTCCAGTGCGGCGAGAACCCCATCCATCGGGAGCGCGCCGGGTGCGAGATCGAGCGACTCGGGGCTTTCGCGCTCGTTAGCGCCGTTCGGCGCCAGTCCATATTCCTTCGCCGAGCGCGGCGAGACGAGGCTTTCACCGAGCGTGCCGCGGTCGATCAGGCTCACCTGCGACGGTCTCACGAAACCGTCCTGCTGGAACGCGGGCGCGAGACCGCCTTCGGTGTTTTCCGTCAGCGTCACTTTCGACGAAAGCGGCTCGCCGTGCGCCATGCGCAGCAGCGGCGTTTGCCGCGTTTCGCGCGCGCGGGTTGAGAACGCGCCCCATTCGAGCAGTCCGGTGACTTCTTCGAGGGCGCGCGGCGCCAGATAAACGCGGTATTCGCCCGGTTTCAATGCGACAGCGGGCTTATTGAGCAGTTCGAGCCGCGCCGCGGCGTCGCGTACTTTCGCACCGAACACGGCAGGCTCCCAATCGAGGCCGGCGTAGCCTTCCTTGACGGCCTTGTCCGCGTGCAAGTGCAGGCTCCAGTCGAAGTTGAACGTGTCGACTTCGTGCCAGTTGCGTTGCCCATACGAATTGGCGAAACCGCGATAGACCGTGCCGCCGGCGTAGAAGCCGACGAAGTCCAGCCCTTGCGCCGTGCGCGCGACCTGCTGCACGACCTCCTGCGCCGGAGCCAGGCTGCCGCGTCGCTCGCTGGTCGTCGAATTCGGGGTCTCGGCGATGAACAGCCAGGGATCTTCGGGAAGCTGGGTCAACATGTCGCGCAGGCCCATCAGCGCGGCCCGCGCGCGCCCGAAGTCTTCGGCGCTGCCGGCGAGCGCGATACTCGCCGACGCCTGCCGCCGCGCGGCGACCAGCCGTATCGAGAGATATCGCTGCTCGACGGTGCCGGCCTGGCGCACGCGCGCGTGATTGAAACGAACGAAGTCCGAACGTTCCGCAGACAGGTTGCACAACAGGGTCTCGTCGCCTTTCAGCTCGCGGCACAGGGCGTCGGTCAGCTCGCAAAACTGCTCGAAGAAGCGGGTTTTCATGCGCCTTCGCCCCCGAACACTTCGACGTCCGAAAACACACACGCCGGCGCAGCATGCCCGACGTGTATCACCTGGTTGGGCTCGCCTTTGCCGCAATAGAGCGTGCCGTGGATCTCGAACGTTTCGCGGTTGCCGACTTTCGACAGGCTGCGCCAGAACTGCGCCGACATGCCGCGGTAGTTGGGGTTTCTGACCACGCCTTTCACTTTGCCGTCCTCGATGAGCTCGCCCCATTCGCAACCGAACTGGAATTTGTTGCGCGAGTCGTCGATCGACCACGACTGATTCGTCCGCATCAGCACACCGCGCTCCATCCCGCCGATCATGTCCTCGAGGGTGTGCGCGCCGGGCTCGACATTGAGGTTCGCCATGCGATCGATCGGGGCGCGGTTCCAAGAGCCGGCGCGCGAGTTTGCGGTGCCCGGCATCCCGGCGCGCAGCTGGGACAGGCGCCCGCCTAGGGGGCGCTCGAGCCGGCCTTCGCGTATCAGCCACATTTTCTCCGCCGCGCTGCCGTCGTCGTCGAAGTCGAAGCTCGCGAGCTCCTGCTCGAGGGTGGGATCGTAGGTGACGTTGAGCAGCGGTGAGCCGTATTGGTACTTGCCGAACATGTCGCGTGTGACGAAGCTCGTGCCGGCGTAATTGCGCTCGTCCCCGAGGATGCGGTCGAGTTCGAGCGGGTGGCCGATCGACTCGTGGATTTGCAGCATCATCTGGTCGGGCATCAGCAGCAGGTCCATGCGCCCCGATGGGCAGTTCGGCGCAAGGAGAAGCTGAAGCGCTTCGTCGGCGAGACGACGCCCGCAACCCGCGAAGCCGCTTTGTGCCATGCGTTCGAGACCGCCCTGTCGGGCATCGGCGTAGCTGCGCGTCTGCGTTTCGGTGCCCAGGTTTGCCGCCACGTGCGCGTACGGGATCGTGGAAACGAAAGCCTGGTGCACGTCCCCGCCGCCATTCGTCAGGTAAAGCTGCTCCGCGCGGCGCAGCTCGAGTGCGGCGTAGCGCTCGACGATGCGCTCGTCGATACGCGCATTGCGGCATTCGTCCGCAAGCAGGTCGTAGAGCTCGCGGCGGGACAATGACGGCCCGGCGATTGCCGCGGGTCGTTCGCCTTTCGGGTTGGGCATATCACCGGGCGCATAGGGGTGGACGCTGGTGCCCGCGGTTTCCTCGGCCCATGCACTCGCGCGATCGAGCGCGCTCTGCAGGCCCGAGCGCGAGAGATCGCTCGTCGCGCAGTAGCCGTAGCCGCCGTCCGTGATCGCGACGAGCATCGCGCCGCGGTCCAGCGTGAGCCGCGGCGGCTCGATCGTGTCCTGGCGCACCGCGTAGTGCTCGCGCGATTCATCGACGTAACGCAATGACCAGAAGGGTGCGCCGGAGTGGAGGGTTTTGAAGCGCTTGCGCAGGGTGTCGTGCATGGTGCTCGATTCAAACAGAGTTCAGGCCTGACCACAGCCGGGATTGTTCGGCGTCGCGCCCCTCGGGGCGCCTTGCTGACGGCAAACGCGTATTGTAAGGTGCGACCTCGCGTCAGCGGCGAGTGATCACGTGATGCGGTGACGTCGTGACGAAGGGTTCGGAGCGCGCCTTTCCGGAGAGGACTGGCTCCACAAGGCAATTACGGAGTGTTCGCATTGAAAAAACCGCTGGACGTTCTCAAGCTCTTCCCCCCGCACGACTATACGCTGCACGGCGCCTACGCGAGCCGGGCGCTGGCCGGGCCTTCGCGTCCGTTCATCTTTTTCGAAGAACGTACATGGACGTGGCAGTCGTTCGATGGCGAAGTCCGCAAAGTCGCCTCGCTGCTGATCGGACGCGGTGTGCGCAAGGGCGATCGCGTCGGGGTCAGCGGGCGCAACGGCGACGGGCACGTGCTGATGCTGTTCGCGCTGGGGCGAATCGGCGCGATCATGGTGCCGATCAATCCGGAGTTCGGCGTGCAGGAAGCGCGCTACGTGCTGCACCACGCCGAAGTGAGCGGCGTGGTGGCGAGCGGCGACACGCTGGCCGTCGTGCGCGAAGCGTGCGACGGGCTCGCCCAGGCGCCCTGGTTCCTGATGCTGGACCGCGAGTGCGAGGACGTCGTGTCCGTCTTCGAGGCGGCCGGCACCGCTGTGGAACAGCCGCTGCCTGCGGGGGTGACCGCCGAGGACACGGTGCTGATCGTCTACACGTCGGGTACGACCGGTTTCCCAAAAGGCGCAATGCACAGCCAGAAAAGCTTCGTGACGGGCGGCGAAGCCTTCGTGCAGCGGGTGTATCTGCAGGACGACGACCGCGTGATGGTCGTGCTGCCGCTATTCCATATCAACGCGCTGTTCTACTCTGTCGCCGGCACGCTCGCGGCAGGCTGCAGCATGATCATCGTGCCGCGCTTCTCCGCGTCGACGTTCTGGAAAACCGCGGTGGACTGTGGCGCGACCGAGGTCAACATCATCGAGGCGATCGGCACCATACTGAAGAACCGCCCTCGCACCGAGTTCCAGCCTGAGCACAAGCTCAGGGCCGTATACGGTGTGCGCCACAGCATGGAACCGACTTTTCGTGACGAATTCAGAATCCCGCATCTGATCGGCGGTTACGGGATGACCGAGATCCCCGGGGTGACGTGCAACCCGATCGAAGGCCTGCGCAAGCCCGGAAGCATGGGCCCGATCGGGCGGCACCCCGATCCTGCGCGGCCGTGGGCGCAGTGCCGGGTGGTGGACGACGAAGGCCGCGACGTCGGCGTGAACAAAGAGGGCGAGCTTCTCGTGAAGACGCCGATCATCATGCAAGGCTACTTCCGCGACCCCGAGCAGACGCGCGACGCCTACATAGAAGGCTGGTTCAGGACGGGGGACATCGTCAGGCGCGACGAAGACGGTTACTTCTTCTTCGTATCGCGCAAGAAAGACATCATCCGCAGGCGCGGCGAGAACATCGCCGGCGCGGAGCTCGATCGCGTCATCGGTTCTCACCCCGCCGTGCACGAAGCGGCGGCGATAGCCGTTCCGGCCGAGCTCGGCGAGGACGAGATCCTGGTGGCGGTCGTCCTCAAGCCCGGCGCAACCGCCACTGCGCACGACATCGCGCAATGGTGCGGGAAACATCTTGCACCGCAGAAAGTGCCTCGCTACGTGCTTTTCGTCGACGACCTGCCGCATACGCCGACACACAAGGTGCTCAAGGCCCAGCTCAAGCGGGACCACACGTTGAGGCAGCGCGCGACGGACCTGCAGCGCTAGTGTCGTGATTCTGAAGTTCGCATCATATTCTGCGGTCCGTTCGTGCTGAGCGTAACGCCGTGAAGTCGAAGCATGAAGGGCGTTGTTCGTCGTTCATCCTTCGACTTCGGCACCTGTTGCCTACGCTCAGGACGAACGGATTGTGAAGCGAACTTATGAATCACGCCACTAGGCGGTTTCTCCTGAGCGTTGCGCGCTCGCCGCCGTTTTGTGCTTTCGCAACGCGCTTCCGGACTGCGCATGACTGCGTGATGGCGGCAAGGTGAAAAGGTGAGAGGGTGACGCGTCGCGAATGCGCCGCCCCGCATGACGTTGGTGCATTCCGGAAGCACGGGTTACCATCCGGCCACTTTCGAGGAGGAACATAATAATGAACAACTGTGGACTGTTGCTGTGCGCAGCACTCGGCGCTGCGGCCGCGCCGGCGCTGGCGCAAACCGCTGCGGGCTATCCCGCCAAAACCATACGCCTGATCCTGCCTTATCCCCCGGGCGGCGGGACGGACATCATCGCGAGGCCGCTCGCACAACGCCTTTCCGAGAACCTGAAGCAACAGGTGATCGTGGACAATCGCGGCGGCGCCGGCGGCAACATCGGTATGGAGCTCGCCGCCAAATCGCCGCCCGACGGCTATACGCTCGTCATCGCGCTCACCGCGCAGCTCGCCGTGAACCCGGGCCTTTACAAGAGCCTGCCTTACGATCCGCTGAAGGATTTCGAGCCGATCACGCTGCTTGCGACAGGCCCCTATATTCTGGTGGTTCATCCGTCGCTTCCGGTGCGTTCGGTCAAGGAGCTGATCGCGCTCGCGCGCGCGAAGCCGGATCAGATTACGTATGCGTCGTCGGGAAGCGGCAGCGGCGGACATCTGGCCAACGAGCTGCTGAACAGCATGGCGAAGGTGAAGATGGTGCACGTGCCGTACAAAGGCGGCGGCCCCGCCCTGGTCGCGCTGCTCTCCGGTGAGACGCAGGTGCTGTTCGCCACCTGGGCCGCCAGCAAGCCGCACATCGAGAGTGGGCGCATACGCGCCCTCGCGGTGAGTACCGACAAGCGTCTCACCGGGGTCGATCTGCCGACCGTCGCCGAAGCTGCGCTCCCGGGCTACGACGCAGGGGTTTGGTACGCGATACTCGCGCCGGCTGCGACGCCGCGCGACATCGTCGCGAAGCTCAACACCGAGATACTGCGCGCGGCGAGCCACGCCGAATTCAAGGCCGTGCTCGCGCGGTCCGCGATCGAGCTCGTGGGCAGCTCGCCGGAGGAGCTGACGAAATTCATGAAGACCGAAATCGTGAAATGGGCGAAAGTCGTCAAGGACGCAAAGGTGAAGGTCGATTGAATCGCAGTGATGAGGTGATGGGTGACGCGGTTCAGCGTTGCAATGTGACAGGTCGTAAATCCAGGGAGGGTGAAATGGCAGTGAGCAAAAAAGCAGGCCGTAACAAAGACCCGCTGTACGTCGACGGACTCAAAGTCCGCAAGAAGGTGCTGACGGCAGAATACGTCGAACGGCAATTCGCATCGGCGAGCGGGTTCACGCTGCCGATGCAGGAAATGGCCACGCGTGCGTGGGGGCTCGTGTGGGCGCGGCCCGGTCTGGCGCACAAGACGCGCAGCATGCTCAACATCGCTTTCCTGGTCGCGCTCGACAAGCCCGAAGAGCTCGAGCTGCACGTCGAAGCGGCTTTGCGCAATGGCGTCACCGCCGACGAAGTCCTCGAGATCCTGATGCAGTCTGCGGTGTACTGCGGTTTCCCGGCAGCGCTTCGCGGCACCCGAATCGCGCGTCAGGCGCTTGAGCGCTACGAGAGCGGCAAGCCGGCGAAAAAGCCCGCCACCCGGGGCCGGGCGCGCCGCTGATGCCCGCGCAGATCAAATCGATCGGCCTTGCGATTATCGGCTCAGGCCGCATCGGCTCGCTGCGCGCGCGTCTCGCATCAGGCCATCCCGGCGTTCGTTATATCGGGGTTTCGGACCAGGACCCGGAGAATGCGCGAGCGCTCGCAGGCAAGGTCGGCGCGCAGTTTCACACCGCAGACAACGACGCGCTCATCGCGCAGCCTGAAGTGACGGCGGTGATCGTGTCGACCAGCGAAGGCGAGCACGTGGAGCCGATCATCAAAGCCATCGAGCTCGGCAAACAGGTGCTCGTCGAAAAACCGCTGGCACTCACGCTGGCCGACGCCGATCGCTTGATCAGGGCGATCGAAAAACACGGCGCCGATGTGCGCGTGGGGTATAGCCGCCGCTACAAGGACCGCTACCTCATTGCGAAGGAGCAGATCGTGCAAGGCCGCATCGGCGAGCCGGTAGGCGGCGCGGCGCGCGTATTCAATTCACGCTCGCAGGCGCTGGCGATGCTGTCCCGAAATCCTCACGCCACCCCTGTAGTCGATGCGCTCACCTATTACGTGGACCTGATGAGCTGGCTGTTCGAAGGCAAGCGGCTCGCCGAAGTGTATGCGCGCGGACAAATGGGCGTGCTCCGGAAGGCGGGTCACGAAGTCGCGGACGTGAGCTACGCGATTCTCACGTACGAGGACGGCACGGTGGTCAATCTCGGCGTGAGCTACGCCCTGCCGGCGAAGTATCCTGCGCTCGGCCACGCCGCCCGCGTCGAAGTGCTCGGCACCGAAGGCGTGATGATTCTTGATGACGACCACACCGACCAGCTGATGTACAGCGAGAAAGGCATACCGCACGTCTATCTTCCCGATCACACCGTGAACATGGTGTTCCTGCAAAGCGGCACGCCCGGTGACTGGGCGCTCGGCGAATTCTGGGGTCCGATCGCCAATGAAACGCGAGCCTGGCTCGATTATCTGTGCATGGGCCGACCGTGCGTGCTGGCGACGCCGCAGGACGCGCGCGCGAATCTCGAAGCCACGCTCGCGATCGAGCACTCGGTCGCGACCGGCAGGCCGGTGACGCTGCCGCTGGCGCAGTAGGCAGGTCTGCTGAAGATTCTGCGCTTCGATGTGGCGCAGCGGTGAGGTGCGAGGGGCGCGGTCTCGATTTCGAGTGTGTATGCACCAGCGCTTATTCAGAGGTTCGCTGGTGTCGTGATGCTGAAGTTCGCATCATATCTCGCCGTTCGTTCGTGCTGGGCGTAAAGCTTTGAAGTCGAAGCATGAAGGGGGTTGTTTTTCGTTCACCCTCCGGCTTGGGCATCTGTTGCCGTAGCTTGGCCGGAGCTTGTCGAAGGGCTCAGGACGAACGGATTGTGAAGCGAACTTATGAATCACGCCCCCAGCGCCCGCTCGGCCCACTTGGCATAGGTTCCCGTATCGATCATTTTCCGGCGGACGACTTCGCGCAGGGTCCCAAGCTCGTCGGCGCTGGGGGGCGCCGTGGCGGCTACCGGCTCGTCTGCGCCCAGGTCGAATCCCGTGTTCTCGCGAATCTCGTCGATCGCGTATGGCGGATGAATCGAGTCGAGCCGCAGGCACGCGGCCGCCTGGTCGAAGCGAAAAGTGGCTTTGGGCGTGATGACTTTGCTCGGACCGCCCAGGCGCAGGACGTCAGGCGCGGAGCTGCCGGCAGCCGAGACGAAGTCCACCTTGTCCACCAGGGAGCGACGCGTATGCTCGGTGCGAAATACGATCGTGCGTCGCGCGCAGTAGTAGATCAGGCCGCCCCCATAGCCGCCGGGAAATCGCACTTCCGGACGATCGAGGTCCGCGCCGAGCTGGTGCAGGTTGTAGTTGCCGTGGCGGTCGATCTGGATGCCACTCACGAAGAACAGGCCCAGATCGCCGCGTTGCGCGAGAAAGTGAAACTGCCGCGACGTCTCGAACGGCTTGAATACGGTGTTCAGAATGATGAGCTCGGCGTCCGGTGCGTGCATTTCCTTCGCGAGCAGCATGCCCGCGGCCGGAATCTGCGACAGCGCGCCGCACGCAGAGATTTCGCCGTCACGCACTTCGCGCGACATCAGCACGACCATCAGCTCGTCTTCGCTGTAATCCGGATTCATATCCCGCTCGCCCGCGGGCTGCATGCGGTTCAATTCAAAACTCCCGCCGGCCGTTTCGCCTGCGGCACGAAACGCTCGACATAGTCTTCGTGGCTGGGTGTGCCGAACACGTGGGTCTCCAGATAGGCCGAGAACGACGCATCGTCGCGGCACGCGGCGACGTATTCCTTCATCGCGGCCGCGTCGGGGGCATAGCGCCCGCTCAGGCCGCCGGGATGCGCGCCGTAGGGCGTGTGCACGACGGTGTTGACGAGGATCGACGGAATGAATGTGCCGACAGCGTCGGCCTCGGTCAGCCGATCGACCACTTCTTCCGCAGTCACGATGACGTGTCGTGAGGCTTCGGCGAGTATGACGGCTTCAACAAAATAGCCGCACGACACGTTGCCTTCACGATCGGCCTTGTCGACATGGAACAGCGCGAAATCCGGGCGCATGGCCCTGGCCACGACGCTGGTCTTTCCTTCGCCGAAAGGATCAGGCGCCACGACCATGTCGTCGCGGCGTTTCAGAATATCCGTGCCGATCAGCCCGAAAACCGGCACGTAAGGTACACCCATAGACCCAGCCTGGGCCTGTGAAAAGAGTACCCCTCAGGTATTGTCCATGGCGCGGACGCGGC
>JBKJKJ010000618.1:0-3273 GCA_046597455.1 Burkholderiales bacterium | reverse complement strand
TGCATAAGGAGCTTGTCGCATCGCAAGTCCGACAAGCTCCTGGGCCCATAACAGGAAGGATTACGGCCATGACACACTCGAAGGTAATTCACGCAACAGCGCTTGTGCTGGCGCTCATGGCCGCGCCGCTGATCGCGTCGGCACAAACCTGGCCCGCACGCCCGGCCCGCATCATCGTGCCTTTCCAGCCCGGCGGCGGCACCGACACCCAGGCCCGTCTGCTCGCCAGGGAGCTCACCGAGAGCCTCGGACAGAGTTTCATCGTCGACAATCGCGGTGGAGCGGGTGGACTCATCGGCGCGGAAATGGTCGCGAAAGCGCCGGGCGACGGGTATACGCTCCTGTTCACGACCGCGTCGATCGCCGTCAACGTGACGCTCTACAGGAAAATGGCTTTCGATCCCGTCAGAGACCTCGCGCCGGTGAGCTGGTTCTCTTCGGCCCCGCTGGTGCTCGTCGTCCATCCGAGCGTGCCGGCGAAGAGCGTGAAGGAACTCGTTGCCCTTGCCAGACGGGAGCGGGGCAAGCTCAACGCAGGCTCCAATGGCACGGGGACCACCAGCCATCTCGCGATTGAAATGCTGAAACAGAGCGCGGGCATCGAAATCGTTCACATTCCCTATAAAGGGGGCGGCGGCGCAGTGATTGCGATGATGGCGGGCGAAGTCGACATGCGATTCTCGGGCCAGCTCGCAGTGCTGCCGCATATCCGGGCGGGGCGCGTGCGGCCTCTTGCGGTCGCGTCGCTCGGAAAATCTGCGGTCCTTCCCGATCTGCCTACGCTCGCATCGACGTACCCCGGCTTCGACGCGGACAACTGGTATGCGATGTTCATCGGCGCCGCCACGCCGAAGGACATCGTCACGAAGCTCAATGCGGAGGTCGTGAAAGTGCTGAAGTCGCCTGATATGCGCGAGGCCATCACCAAGGATGGCGCGGAACCGGTCGGCAGCACGCCCGAAGAGCTGGGCGCCTATTTCAGGCGCGAAATCGACAAGTACGCGAAGGTCATCAAGTCCGCCAACGTGCGGCTGGAATAAGCGGGCGCGAAACACGACGAGCGGGGCCGGAGCCCGCGCCGGCCCGCGCGCTTCGGCAGGCGACATCACGGCTCGTTTAGAATAGCGTTTTCGCTCTGCACTGCATCATGCCCCCCGCTCCCGACAAACCTGCACGACGCGGCAGCGGCTCTGCGCCTGAAAAAGGCGAGGCCGCGGTCTCCAACTTCATCCGCCACGTCATCGAAGCCGATCTGGCGAGCGGCAAGTACGCCGCGCGCCGGTGGGCGGGCCATCCCGGCCCGGCGTCCGTGCACCGCGCTGCCGCAGCCGATCCCGCGCGCATCCGTACCCGCTTCCCGCCCGAGCCCAACGGTTATCTGCATATCGGCCACGCGAAATCGGTCTGCCTCAACTTCGGCCTCGCGCTCGACTACGACGGCGCGTGCCACCTGCGCTTCGACGACACCAACCCGGAAAAAGAAGAGCAGGCGTATGTCGATTCGATCATCGAGGCAGTTCAATGGATCGGCTTCGAATGGGGCCCCCACCTGTATTTCGCGTCGGACTACTTCGATTTCATGTACCAGGCTGCCGAAGCGCTGATCGAGGCCGGGCACGCTTACGTGGACGAGCAGAGCGCAGAAGCGATCCGCGCCGGGCGCGGCACGCTCACCGAAGGCGGCACGGGCAGCCCATGGCGCGATCGCCCGGGCGAAGAATCGCTCGCGCGGTTGCGCGAAATGCGCGACGGCGCCCATGCCGACGGCAGCATGGTGCTGCGCGCAAAAATCGACATGGCTTCCCCGAATATCAATCTGCGCGACCCGATCATCTACCGCATACGCAGGGCGACGCATCATCGCACCGGCGACAAGTGGTGCATTTACCCGATGTACACCTTCGCGCACCCGATCGAGGATGCGCTGGAAAACATCACGCACTCGCTCTGCACGCTAGAATTCGAAGACCAGCGCCCGTTCTACGACTGGCTGCTCGAGCGGCTGGCGGACTGCGATCTGCTGCTGCGCCCCCTGCCCCAGCAAATCGAGTTCGCGCGGCTCAATCTCACCTACGTCGTGCTCTCGAAACGAAAGCTCATCCAGCTCGTCGAAGAGCACCACTGCGAAAGCTGGGACGACCCGCGCATGCCCACGCTCGCCGGCGCGCGACGCCGCGGCTACACGCCCGAAGGTTTTCGCACGTTCGCCGAGCGCATCGGTGTGGCCAAAGCCGATTCGTGGATCGAGTATTCGGTGCTCGAAGACTGCATGCGCGACGATCTCAATGCACGCGCCGAACGCCGTGTGGCGGTGCTCGACCCGGTGAGGCTCGTCATCGACAACTATCCGGCCGACAGCGTCGAGGCGTGCGACGCGCCCAACCATCCGCAAAAGCCCGAGCTCGGGAAACGCCCCCTGCCGCTGACGCGCGAGCTCTGGATCGAGCGTGAGGATTTCGTCGAGACACCGCCTAAAGGTTACTTTCGCCTGTTCCCCGGCAACACCGTGCGGCTGCGCTATGCCTACGTCGTGAAGTGCACCGGCTGCGAAAAAGACGCGCAAGGCAACGTCGTCGCGGTGCACTGCGAGTACCTGCCGGAAACCCGGTCGGGCACGCCGGGCGCCGAGGCAATCAAGGTCAAAGGCAACATACACTGGCTTTCGGCGAGTCATTCTCACGCCGCCGAAGTGCGGCTGTACGACCGGCTTTTCCGGGTCCCGCACCCCGGCCGCGAAAACGATTTTCTCGCGGACCTCAATCCCGAATCGAAGCGCTCGATCACCGCTCAGCTCGAGCCGGCATTGAAAGACGCCCAGCCTGAAGAGCGCTTCCAGTTCGAGCGCCACGGTTATTTCTGCGCCGACCGGCGCGATTCGAAGCCGGGCGCGCCGGTATTCAATCGCGCGGTCACGCTCCGCGATTCATGGGCGGCAGGTGGCAAGCGTTAGCCTGCCGCATCGCGCCCCCCACTGGCGGGCGAACGGCAGCCGGGACATGCGTGGCCTACAAAGATAACGCGGTCGCCTTGCTCATCACGTGCGAGCACGGCGGCAACGAAATCCCCGCGCCGTACGCGTCGCTTTTCAGTCGGTATCGAGCGCGCCTCGAAAGCCATCGCGGCCACGACCCCGGCGCATTGGCGATGGCCCGGGATTTCGAGGCGCGCTCGATACCGCCTGAAAAGCGGCGCGTACGGCGCGGGGATTTCGTTGCCGCCGTGCTCGCACGTGATGAGCAAGGCGACCGCGTTATCTTTGTAGGCCACGCATGT
>JBKJKJ010000578.1:0-4174 GCA_046597455.1 Burkholderiales bacterium | reverse complement strand
CTCGAAACCGTTCGCGCCTACAACGCCTCGATCACCCGCGATGTGCCTTTCGATCCCAACATCAAGGACGGCCGCCGCACGAGCGGGCTTGCGATCAACAAATCGAACTGGGCCAATGCGCTCGAAAAACCGCCTTTCGCCGCGTATGCGGTGACCTGCGGCATCACGTTCACTTTCGGCGGGCTGAAGATCGACACGACGACCCGCGTCCTCGACATCGCCGATGCCCCCCTGCCCGGCCTCTACGCGGCCGGCGAGCTCGTGGGCGGCCTGTTCTACTTCAACTACCCTGGGAGCTCGGGTCTGATGGCCGGTTCGGTATTCGGCCGCATCGCAGGCCGCGAAGCCGCCGGACATGCACGGGCGGGCTGAAGCACGCATGCACGCTTTCGAGGAATCGCCCATGAAAACCGCATCCGAACCCGCACAGCGTTCACGACATGCGCAAGACGCGCCGCGGCACGGCGCACGCAGCAAACACGCCTACCGCCGGCTGCGCGATGCGATACAGGACGGCAGTCTGAAGCCGGGCCAGCGGCTGATGGAGATCGAGATCGCACAGTGGCTCAACGTGAGCCGCACCCCGGTGCGCGACGCGATTCGCAGGCTCGAGGCCGAGGGCATGCTCGCGCACGAGCCTCGCAACGGCATCGTCGTCGCGAGGCTCGATCGCCAGGCGGTGATGGAGCTTTACGCGATGCGCGAAGTGCTCGAAGGGACCGCCGCTCGCCTGTGCGCGCGTCACGCGTCGGACATGGAGCTGATCGAGCTCGAGCAGCTCGTGAAGCGCGAACGCGAAACGCAGGGCGACTACGAAGCGCTCGCCCGCCACAACCGGCGCTTCCACGAAGCCGTGCATCGCGGCGCACACAATCGCTATCTGCAGAAGAGCCTGTACGCGGTGAACGATTCCATGGGCCTTCTGGGCAAGTCGCAGATGCTGCTCCCGCACCGGGCACGAACCGCGCTCGCGGAGCACACCGAGCTCATGAAGGCGATCAGGAATCGCGACGCGGACAACGCCGAGCAGGCGGCACGACGGCACGTGCGCGCCGCACAGACCGAGCGCATGAAAACGCTGTTCCCGGATACGGAGTGATGCGTGCCGTCACGACCACCGGTCGGTCATTCGAGCGCGGCAGCTCTGCGAAGCGCGTTTGCGCCTCGAACGTGACGTTCCAATTTTCGTTTGGAGGCCCATAGCATGTCCAGGACGATGGCCGAAAAGCTTTTCTCCCGCCACAACCTCACCGGCAAACCAGTCGAAGCGGGTGACATACTCGAAGCGCGAATCGACGGGGCGATGGTCCACTATCACGCTTCGGAACCGATGCACGATCTGGCCGTCCAGGCGGGCTTCAAGGACGGCCTGCCGCGCGTGTGGGACCCGGAACGCATCTTCGTGCTGGTCGACCATCACCAGCCGACGCTTTCACAGAAGCAGGCCGACGAGAACGCGCTCATCAGAAAAGAAGTGAGCCGGTTGGGCATCAAGACCTTCCACGATGCCGAGCCGGGGATCGCTCACCAGATGATGGCCGATTACGGCCTCATGCGCCCGGGCGAGCTCGTCGTCGGCAACGACTCGCACACGATCAGCTACGGTGCGCTGAACACGGGGGGCACGGGCATCACGCGCGCCGACATGTTCTACGTGCTGCTTTTCGGCGAGCTGTGGTTTCAGGTTCCGCAGTCGGTCAAAGTCGTGCTCGAAGGCAGGCAGCCCAACTACCCCATCGCCAAGGACATCGTGCTCTACCTCGCCGGGCAATACGGCGACGATTTCGCCGGGAACCTGTCGATCGAATTCAGCGGCTCGCTCGTCCCACAGCTCACGATCGACAGCCGCATGTGTCTCGCAGCACACGGTGTCGAAGTCGGTGCGAAGCTCGCGATGTTTCCGTTCGACGAAAAGACGCGGGCATTTCTCGAAACGCGCACCGACAATCCCTACGAGCCGATCGCGGCGGATCCGGACGCGCGATACGAGAAAGAGATCGTGCTCGACGTCGACGCGATGCCTTTCGTCGTGGCGAAACCGCACCAGTTCGGCAACGTGTCCCCCGTCGATGATGTCGCCGGCACCCGCATCCAGCAGGCCATGATCGGCTCCTGCGCGAACGGCCGCTTCGAGGACGTGGAAATCGCCGCGCGCGTGCTCAAAGGCCGCAAAGTCGCGAAAGGCGTGCGCTTCATCGTGTCGCCCGCATCCCAGCAGGTCTATCTGCAATGCGTGAAAGCGGGCCTGGTCGAAACGCTGCTCGAAGCCGGCGCGCAGGTGGTGACTCCGGGATGCGGCATATGCCAGCCCAAAGTCGGATTCCTGTCCGACGGTGAAGTCTGCATCACTGCGACCACCCGCAATTTCAAAGGCCGCAAAGGCAGCATGAAAGCCGATATCTACCTGGGGGGCCCGGCAACGGTCGCAGCGGCCGCGCTCGCCGGCGAAATCATCAATCCGAAGGAGGTGTTGCGTGGGCTTTGATCTGAACCGCCCGATACGCGGAAAGGTATGGAAGTTCGGGGATTCCATCGAGACCGACGCGATCAACCCCTACTACCGCTATCCGACCATGGACGAGCTCAAGCTGCACACGCTGGAAGCGTACCGGCCCGAGTTTCCGAACGAGGTGAAGCCCGGCGACATCCTCGTCGCCGGCCGCAACTTCGGCTGCGGCTCGAGCCGCCCGGGTCTCGTCTTGCGCGAGGTGGGCATCGCCGCGATCATCGCCGAATCGGTCGCGCGCCTTTTCCTTCGCAACAGCATCGCACGCGCGATTCCGATTTTCATGGCGCCCGGCATCACCGGCATCGTGGACGACGCGGGGACGCTGGAAGTCGATTATCCGAACGGGCTGGTGCGTAATGTGGCCACGGGCGCGAGCGTCACGCTGCGCAAATTTCCGCCGCTCATCGAGCAGATCTTCGTCGCCGGAGGCTTGCCCGAGTTCGCACGCGAACGCTACCTCAGAGAGGCCGGAACGCAAGCCTGATCGGGAATGCACGACGCATCGGGTGGCGAATAATCAAAAACCGAGGAGAACGTATGGCTCAGCATGACTCACGCGCGGCAATGTTGCGCACGCGGCGAAGCGCGTGCACCGCTTCGGTGGCCACAGTCTTGGCACTGACGACTGCGGGCAGCGCGCTCGCTCAGAACGACGCTTATCCCAGCCGGCCTGTGCGCTTCATCGTGGGCCAGGCACCGGGCGGCGCGACCGACATCGTGGCGCGGTTGGTGGGTCAGAAAATGACGGAAGTCCTCGGGCAGAACGTGGTGGTCGAGAATCGCACCGGTGCAGCCGGATCGATTGCCGCTTCGGCCGTCGCCAAGAGCGCGCCCGACGGCTACACGATCCTCGTGGTATCGAGCAGCTATTCGATCAACCCGAGCCTGTATGCGAACCTGCCGTTCGACCCGCAGAAAGAGCTGCTGCCGGTCACGCTGCTCGCCGAAGCGCCTTTCCTGCTCCTCGTGCACCCGTCGCTTCCGGCGAAGAGCGTTCGCGAGCTGGTTGCGCTCGCGAAGTCCGCGCCCGGGACGCTCACGTATGGCTCCGGCGGCACCGGCAGCTCCGGCCATCTCGCCGGCGCGCTTTTCGAGAATCTGGCGGGGCTCAAGCTCGTGCACGTCCCCTACAAAGGCGCCGGGCCCGCGCTGGTGGATACGATCGCGGGACAAATTCATTTGATGTTCGGAAGCGTGCTCTCCTCGACGCCTCACGTAAAACAGCAGCGCCTGCGCATGCTCGCAGTGACGAGCGCCAAGCGCTCGAGCGCGCTGCCGCAAACGCCGACGGTCGCCGAGGCCGGCGTTTCGGGGTTTGCGACATCGACGTGGTACGGCCTTCTCGTCCCGGCCGGAACGCGAACCGCTTTCATCGATCGCCTTTCAGCCGCCGCGAAGAAAGCCCTGTCTGCACCCGACCTGCGCGATCGCCTGCTCAACGACGGCGCCGAGCCTGAAGGCAGCTCGCCTGCGGAGTTTCAGAAGCACCTCGCGTCCGAAATGGCGAAGTGGCGAAAAGTCGTGAAGATGGCCGGCGTGACTTCCGAATGACGGACCGATTCAGCACGCGCCCGGCGCGGCGAATCAGGATTCGACCTCCGGTGTCGCCGCCCCAGGCAGGCGCGTGACCAGCACCTTGTCCACGCGATTGCGATCCATGTCGAC
>JBKJKJ010000593.1:0-3455 GCA_046597455.1 Burkholderiales bacterium | reverse complement strand
AGCAATCGGGCCGCGCCGGCCGCGCTGCCGAGCACCACGAAAACGCCCTGATCCCACCCCAGATCGCGCAGGCCGACCGCATCCGCGAGCGCGGTGAACATCTCGTATGAAGCAGCGATCGAGAGCAGCATGTCCTTGCCGCTGGAGCGACGCGCATCGGCGACGGCGAGGCACGCGCCAAGCATGTCGCTCGGATGTCCCGATCCTTTGGACACGTAGGTGTCGTTGCAGTCGAGATAGCGCACCATCACCGTGTTCGCGAACGCGGCCAACTCGATCGACGTCGGTGTCCCGCAGCCGATGACACGCGCGCTCGGCTGGCCGCCCGCCTCGGCGGCGAGCGCGCGCGCGATCGCCGCCGGCTCGCTCGAGTATCCGCCGATCGCGCACGCGATCCCGTCGATGAGTCGCCTTTTGGTCTCGTGTACTGCGCTCGGCGAGAGCCGGTCGAACGTCAATCCGGAGACGTAGCTCGCAAGATTGCGGGTGGTGTTGTCCATTACAGCAGCGCCTGCAGCACCAGTGCATGCATGATCTGGCGGTGGTAGTAGCGGATAGGACCGGGGGCGTGCGCCATGAAAACCGCCACGAGCTCTTCGATGGGATCAGCCCAGAAGTAGGTTCCGGTCGAACCGGCCCAGTGGAATTCGCCGCTCGAGCTCATCCCGCCGCCGATGCCCGCGCCGCGGCGCACCGCCACACCCAGTCCGAAACCGTAGCCGTTGATGTTGGGCCATGCATGCAGGCGCGTGTCGTCGATCTCGGGGCCCATGTGATCCGCCGTCATGTATTCGACGGTCTTGCGCCCGAGTATGCGCACGCCGTCGAGTTCGCCCCCGTTGAGGAGCATCTGGGCGAAGCGCACGTAATCCAGCGCGGTGGACACCGCGCAGCCGCCGCCGCAGTCGAACTTGTGAAGCTTGGTCCCGTCGCGCAGCGTCTGCGGCTCGTGCGTCACCGGATCGGTCGGCAACGTTTTCGCATACCGTCCGATCTGGTCGCCGGGCACGACGAAACCGGTATCGTCCATGCCGAGCGGCTTGAAGAGGCGTGTCTCGAGAAATTCACGCAGCGGCATGCCGGCAACTTTCTCGACGACCAGGCCGAGCACGTCCAGGCCGAGGCTGTACTCCCACGACGAACCCGGCTGATAGTGCAAAGGCAGCTCGGCAAGACGATCGATGAACTGCGCACCGGTCCACTTGTCGGCCGCCCACGCGGAGCCCTGGGGGTAAATCGCGTGCAGCGGCGTGCTGCCGCGCCCATAGCTCAGGCCCGACGTATGGCGCATCAGGTCCTGTATCGTCATCTGGCGCGCGAGGGCCACCGTCTGCGCGGGACTGCCGTCGCACCCGGGCGTGCCGACGCGCATCTTCGCGAGCTGCGGCAGGTATTTGCCCACCGGCTCGTTGACCATCAGCCGGCCTTCTTCGTAAAGCATGAGCGCTGCGACCGTCACGATCGGCTTGGTCATCGAAGCGATGCTGAATATCGCATCCTTCGGCATCGGCGTGCGCGCCGCCGGATCGAGCTGTCCGAACGCTTCGTAATATGCGAGCTCGCCGCCGCGCGCGATCGCCACCACCGCGCCGGGCAGCGTGCCGAGCGCGATTTCCGCATCGAGTGCGACCCCGATGCGTTGCAGGCGTTCGCCCTCGAAGCCGAGCGCGTGAGGGTCTGAGGAGGCGAGTGTCGTCATGAGCTTTCCTGGCTGTCGGGTGGGCCGTCCGGCTTCGGAGCGGATGCGGATGGATAGGCTCGATGATAAACACCGCAGCCGGGTTTAACCACTATCGGTTTGCCGGGTGTTAGAGTCGACCCGCAGCGATGCGATCCGAATCGGGTGCGCGCAGTCGTTCGTGTGCTTCGCTTTTTCGTCGTCTCCGCCATCACCGTCAGCCCTGGAGATCGTCATGACCGCAGGGCGCACGATGCTGGACAAGATCTGGGATGCGCACGTCATCGTGCCGCGTCCCGGCGGCGAAGAGCTGCTTTTGTCGATCTGAATCTGGTGCACGAAGGCGGCACCTTTCTCGCGTTCGACCAGTTGCGCATCTCGACCGCGAGCTCGACAACTATCGGCGAGCCCTCTCGGAGATGGGGGATGATCAAGTAGGGCCTGTCACCCCTCTTTTGATCCGTCTCAATCGAGCTTCTGCACGTTGAACATCGGCTCGCCGCGCAGCCAGTGGCCGCAATTTGCGATGAACATTTCCGCGCAGCGTTTTTCGTTCCCCGTGGACGCCGATGCGTTGTGCGGTGACACGATGACGTTGGGCAGGTCCCACAGCGGCGAATCCGCGGGTAGCGGCTCCTGCGCGTGAGCGTCGATCGCGGCGCCGGCGAGCTGTCCGCTGCGTATCGCTTCGATGAAAGCCGCTTCATCCATGACTTCGCCGCGGCCGATGTTGATGAGCCGCGCCCCTTTGCGCATGCGCTTGAACGCAGCGGCGTCGATGAGATTGCGCGTCTCCCTGGTCAACGGACACGCGATCACCACCCAGTCGGCGCGCGGGAGCAGCTCCGCGAGCTTCGAGGGGTGATGCATTTCGTCGACCGGGTCGTCCGCCGACTTCGGGCTGCGTCGCACCCCGATGACTTTGAGCCCGAAAGCATGCGCGTAGCCGGCGAACACCTTGCCGATCGCGCCGACGCCGATGAGCAATACCGTCTGCCCGCGCAGGTCCGCAGGCAGCGCCGCGCCGCGCAGCGGCCGCCACTCGTGCTTGTGCTGGCCCTGGATGTAGCCCGGAAAGCCGCGGGCGAGCATGAGCAGTCCGGCAAAACCGGTCTGCGCGACCGGTTCGGCATTCGAGCCCGTGGAGCTGGTGATGATCGCGCCGTTCTCGTTCACGGCGCTGATGAAAGGCGTCTGCCCCACGCCTGAGCTCGTGAGGTGTATCCACTTCAGACTTTTGGAGGCGCTCACCGCGTCTCCGAAAGCCGCATAGCGCTGATCGTCGAATCGGATGTCGCGGTCGATGAACGCACAGTCGATACGGTCGCATTGCGCCTGCGTAAACCTCGCGCCGTGCTCTTCGGGCGGCGTCATGAACTCCACCGACTTGCCGGCGCTGCGGGCTTCGGCCTTGAACGCATCGCCGAAAGCTGAAATGAACTGTTTTGAAACGAGTGCTGTCGTCATGCCTTTCCTTTTTTTTCAAGCGCGGTAGGGGGATCAGAGAGCGTTGCGTGGGGATTCGCGTGGCCGGCGAGAAACGTTAACGTCGCCTCGGCACACGCGTCGGGATTGCTGGCCGACACATGGTATCCATCGCCCGGCATCGTCACGACCTGTGCGTGCGGCAGGCTTTCGCGGTAGATGTCCATATCCGATCGGCTGTATGCGCGGCGCGGAGACGCCGTGGTGAGCACGAGTGTCGGGCATCTGACTTCATGCAGGGTGGCGCCGACGTCGATGGTGCTGACCCATCGCATGTAGGCGCGCGCCGTCT
>JBKJKJ010000230.1:0-5669 GCA_046597455.1 Burkholderiales bacterium | reverse complement strand
GGCCCGTTGTACCCCAGTAGAAACCGGTCTGCCGCACCCGGTGCTGGGGAGAATGGTCGCGCGGCAGACCGGTTTCTACTGGGGTACAACGGGCCACACCACCGAGCCTGTCGTCGTGGGCGCCATGGGGCCCGGCGAAGCGGTGTTTCGCGGGTACATGGACAACACCGACTTTGCCAGCGCTTTGCACCGCCTCATCGAGGGCCGCTGACTCAAATCGGTCCGGCCGTCATCTGGAGTAACCGCGCGAAACGCGGCCTAATCCGGGTTTAGGTCCTCACCGGCGCGCGGAAAATAGGGCTTCCTGACAGACCAGAGGACCACCGTGCGCAGCGAGCAAGAGATCGAAAGCTCTTACCTGGGCCAGTTCATTCCCGTTCACTACCATCACAACATGCTGATGGACGATAACCGCATGTCCAGTTTCAAGGCGGCTATCGATTACGCGGTTTTCCCGGGCGCCAGAGTGCTCGAGCTGGGCGGCGGCACCGGCGTGCTGTCGTGGTTTGCGGCCCGGCGTGCGGAAAAAGTATGGTGCGTCGAGTTCAATCCCGACATGGTCGAGGAAGCGCGCCGCATGCTGTCGAGGAACCGCAACGGCCATAAAGTCGAAGTCGTTCATGCCGACGCTTTCGAATACCTGCCTCCCGAGCCGGTGGACGTGGTGATCTGCGAAATGATCCACGTCGCGATGCTCAGGGAAAAACAGGTCGAGGTGATCGAAGCCTTCAAGCGGCGTTACCGGAAGCGATTCGGTGGCCCCATGCCGGTTTTCATTCCGGAAGCCGTGCTGATGGCCGTCCAGCCGTTACAGGAGCAATACAGCTTCTACGGCTACGATGCCCCCATCGTGCAATTCCAGGCAACGCACGTCAGCTCGGACCGAACCCTGGAGCTCGCCGACCCCGCGGTGTACAGCACGCTGGACTTCACCCGGCCGACCGGCCTCGACATACGCTGGGAAGGCGACTTTCGCATGAAGCAGCGCGGCACCGTGAATGCGCTGCGTTTCATCACCAGGAACATCCTCGCCATCGTGCGGGAAGAATCGTCGAGCATCGACTGGCTGAACCACTACATGGCGCTGCCCCTGGTCGAGCCCGTGGGCGTCAGGGCCCAGGACATGCTGCGAGTGAGCTTCGAGTATCGCGCGGGCGGGTCGATCCCGTCGTTGCAGGCGACGCTCAGGGCCGAAGTGGTGAACGAGCCCGTGATGGCTGGCGAGCAGCGGCGCATCGTCGCCGCCTAGTGTCGTGATGCTGAAGTTCGCAGCATAATTCGCCGTCCGTTCGTGCTGAGCGTAAAACTTTGAAGTCGAAGCATGAAGACGTTGTTCGTCGGTCATCCCTCGACTTCGGCACCTGTCGCCGTAGCTTGTCCGAAGCGTGGTCGAAGGGCTCACGACGAACGGATTGTGAAGCGAACTTCTGAATCAGGCCGCTCGGACTAGTCCCCTGCGTCTCCGATCCCGAGTCGCAGCTCGAACGAAAACGACGAGCCGATCTCAGGCGTGCTGTCCACGTGCATCTCGCCGCCGAGAAGCGCCAGCAACCTGCGGCAGATTGCGAGGCCGAGCCCGGTGCCGCCGTACTTCAGGCCGATATCCGCGCTCGCCTGGGTGAATTCCTCGAAGATGTTCGCGAGCTGGGCGTGCTCGATTCCGATGCCGGTGTCGCGGACTTCGAACCGCAGCGCCGCGCATTGCGGCTCGAGCTTCACAAGCGCTACGCCGACCCGGATCTCGCCCTGGCCGGTGAATTTAACGGCATTGCCGATGAGGTTGGAGAGTACCTGGCCGATCTTGACCGAGTCGCCGCGCACCACGTGCGGAACCGCGGGATCGACATCGAAGCTCAACCGCAGATCCTTCTCGGCGATCCTGCCGGCGAAAGCATCGCCGAGCGTCTGCATCATAGATTCGATCCTGAACGGTTTCTCCTCGATCGGCATCTTGCCGGCCTCGAGCCGCGTGTAATCGAGGATGTCGTTGATGAGAAGAAGCAGGCTTTCCGACGACGTCCTGAGGATCCGGAAAAGGGTTCGCTGTTGCGCCGTAGCCTCCGTCGCGTCAAGGGCGTGGGCGACATTCATGATCGCGCTCAAGGGCGTGCGGATATCGTGGCCAAGCATCGCGAGGAGGTCCGATTTCGCCTGCGCGGCATCTTCGGCCTGCCTGCGGGCCAGCAGCAATTCGCGCTCGTATTGGCGTCTCGAAGTCGCGTTGAACACCGTCATGCGATAAATCGGCGTGCCGGCACCGAGGTCATGCTTGACGATGCAGTTGACCAGTACCGGCAGTTGGCGACCATCGCTGCAGCGCATATCGAAAGCGATTTCGCTCACTTCGCCCTGCATGCGAAGCAGAGGCGCGACGTGGGTTTCGAAATAGATACGGCCCGGAACGCTGAGCAGATCCCTGAAGCGCCGCGCGGTAACGAGCTCTTCCCTGGCATAGCCGATCCAGCCGGCCAGCGTGGCATTGACCTTGACGATCGTGCCGTCCGGCAGCGTGCTGAGATACCCTGACGGCGCGTTATCGTAGAGGTCTTCAGCGCTCTGCTCGCTGAGCTTCTCGTAGCGCTTCAGCCCGATGTCGCTTTCCTTGCTCACATCAGGATGTCAGGAAGTCTTTCATCGCTGCAATCGTTTCTTCGGGCGCACTGAGATTCGGGCAGTGGCCTGTTGCTTTCATGACCACGAGCCGGCTGCTGGGAAGGTGCCGGTGCATGTAGTCGCCCACCGACAGCGGCGCGATGACGTCGTCGGAGCATTGGAGCACGAGGCAGGGTATGCCGAGTTTCGGCACATCGGCCCGGCTGTCCGACAGGAAAGTCACGCGGGCGAACTGCTTCGCGATTTCGGGGTCGGTGCGGCAGAAGCTGTTCTTCAGTTCTTCCGCCAGCTCGGGACGCTCGGCATTACCCATGATTGTCGGCGCCATGGCGCTCGACCAGCCCAGATAGTTGCTGTCCAGAAAATCGAGCAGCCCGTCAATGTCCGTCCGGCTGAAACCCCCGGTGTAATGCCCGTCGTCGATGTAACACGGCGACGGACCGATCATGACCATCTCGGCGAATAGCCCCGGCTCTTTGATCGAAGCGAGCAAACCGATCATCGCGCTCACCGAATGGCCGACGAATACGCCGCCGGTAATGTCCAGCTCCCGGCAGATGGTCAGAACGTCGTCCGCATAAGCGTCGAGCGAGCGGTATCGGGCGCGGCTGTATGACGAGGTGTCCGAATGCCCCGCTCCGATGTGATCGAAAACCACTGTCCGGTAGTCGGCCTCGAAGGCCGGCGCGACGAAACGCCACATGTTCTGGTCGCATCCGAAACCGTGAGCAAAAATCATCACTTTCGGGCCCGCACCGGAAATTTTCACGTTGTGTCGGGCGATGGCGGACATGCAGGCAACCTTCGGAGAAAGAGGAGGGGCGAGTCGGAGACGAACGCGGCCCGCAACACCGCAATTATACTCGGAGCGAGTGCGCGGCCCGGGCGCGGCCCCTGATGTTCATTTACGGCGTCGCCGCAGTGGCCTGCGGTTTAGCTGGCGACCTGGAAATTGTTGCGGCCGGCGTTTTTCGCGCGGTAGAGCGCTTCGTCGGCCCGCTCTCGAATCTGCGCAGGGGTTGTTTCCGACTCTCCCGCATAGAAGGCCAATCCGATGCTCATGGTGACGGCCAGACGCTGCTCGCCCCAGAGGATGGGTTCGCGCATCGACTCGATGATTTTCCCTGCGACCTGACGACCGGCGTCTGCGTCTCGCAGACGCTCCAGGATGATCGCGAATTCGTCGCCGCCGAGACGCGCGACCGTATCGCTTTCGCGAACCGCGGCCGTCAGCCGCTGCGTCACGGCGACCAGCACGGCGTCCCCCGCGTCGTGGCCCCAGGTGTCGTTGATCAGCTTGAATTCGTCCAGGTCGACATACATGATCGCCGTCAGTCGTTGCTCGCGCCGCGCGCGCGCGATCGCCTGTGACAGGCGATCTTCGAAAAGCGAGCGGTTTGCGGCCTCGGTGAGACTGTCGTGCGTGGCCTCGTGCGCGCTCTTGAGCTCCGCGAGCTTGCGCTCGGTGACGTCGCTGTTGGTGCCGATGAGGCGATCCACCTTGCGCGAAGAATCGCGTTCGGTGACTTCGCCGCGGCTGTGGATCCAGATCCAGTCGCCGTGCGCATTGCGAGCGCGGTGGTCGATGTCGTAAATGGACTCGTCGCCCTTCAACACCGTCTTCATGTGCTCGTCGAGGGCGGTGCGATCGTCCGGATGAACGAGCTCGAGGAGGGCCTCGAGCGGGACGCGGGTGGCCAGAGGCGGGTTGCCGAGCATGGCCTGCCACTGCTCGGAGAGATAGACCTCGCCGGTCTTCACGTTCCAGTCCCAGAGCGCGAGCCTCGAGCCGCTCAGGGCAAGGCGCAGGCGCGTCTCGTTGCGGGCCAGCTCCCGCACCAGGGGCTGCACGTTCCTGCGCAACAGCCACACGCCCGCGGCGGCGATCGCGAGCAGTGCGACGATGAGTTTCACCATTCTGTTGGCGACCGGCGCATAGAGATCCGCGCTGTCGATCTTCACGACCATGCCGAGTCCGAATCCCCCAATGGGACCGTGCGCGGCGAGTACGCCCCTGCCCCTGTAATCCTGAGCCCGCACCAGGCCCGTCTGGCCGTCGAGCGCATAGCTCATCGGCAGCGGCTTGCCGTCGATCTGCCGCGGGTACAGCTTGGGACTGGGAACGAAGCGCAGCGGAAAGCAGCTCATGCCCGTCGGATTCGGCCCGCAGACGGCTATTTCCGCGCTGCCGCCTTCGCGCGCAAGGTCCTGCAGCAGGCGCGTCGCAGCCGGCAGCGGCTGTTCCGTGACGAGCGTGCCGACCGACGCTGCACCCACGTTTATCTCAGAACGGGTGCGCAGCACGAAACCGTCTCGCCAGAGGAGGGAAGCGCCCGGCTGTCCCGCGAGCGGCACTTCGAGCTCGGGATCAGTCAGCCCCTGGCCCGCCATGGCGACACGCGCGCCGCGCGCGTCGTAGAAAGCCAGCGTCGAGAACTGGTGCGTGAGAAAGGATGCCCCGGCGGCTGACAGCGCCGCGGACGGTCCATCGCGCGCCGGATTTGCATCCGCGGCTTGCATGAGGTTGATCAGGTGCGGGCGCGTCGAAAGCAGTCGCGCGGTCGCGAGCCGATCGTCGAGGAGTTGAGCGAACATTTCCGACCGGGCTTCCCGCAATGCGATCAGGTTGCGCAGCAGCGCTTCCTCGGCGCCTTCCTGGAGTGAACGCAGGCCCACGACGCCCGACGCGAGCGCCATCGCAAGCATGACGAGGGCGCCGGCGCGCGTCACGCGTGTCGAATGGTCGAGCGCCAGGCCCGCGCGAATGTTCCACCCGAGCCGCTTCCAGGTGACATACAGACCGAGCGCGACGAGTATGAAGCCGCTGGCGGTGACCACCGAGACCCCGGCTAGAGGATAGACGGCGAATATCGCCGGCCACCCCAGGATGAAGCCCCACAGCGCGATCACGCCGAACGCCGCCAGCGCCACGGTACTCGCCCGCACCACGTGCATCGCGAGGTTGTTCTGTATGCGATGCATCGTGATCAGGACGAGTCCTGCAAGCCGCGGCCGCAGACGCGGTCGGCAGCGCCATGCGCCCTGCCCAGTTTCCG